>DASRXR010000922.1:0-26117 GCA_035687405.1 Polyangiales bacterium | reverse complement strand
GAGCAGTGAACGAGGCGGCTCAGGTTTGGGCCCTTGGCGTGCTGGGGTGTCGAATGCTGACGGGAGCGTTGCCGTTCGACGCCGATAGCCGCGGAACACTCGCCGATGACTGGGGAGCGCGCTTCACGCGGTTGCGCGAGACGAAGACGGATCTCCCGGTCGAGCTCGATGAATGGTTCCGAACCGCAATTCATCCGGATCCGGGGCAGCGTTTTGCAACGGTCGAGCAAGCTGGGCTTGCGCTCGGCCACATTGCGACCACGTACGCATCCAGCGTCGCGGCTCGACTGCGCTCAAGACTGGAAATGGATCGCTTCTCACCAAAGTCCGCGCTTGTACCGAGTCGGACCGCGCCCGTGCGGTCTGAGCCGCAGCGCGCGTCGGTACCGCTGGAACGAGAACAGCACGTGGTCGCAGCTCCGCGAGCCCGCGCGGCCGTGCTCGAGCTGGATCGAACTGCGGGGCTGGCGAGTCTCCCACCACCTCCCGAGGTTCGCGCGTCGCAGGTCTCGCTCGAGAGCCATGGGTCCGCGGCCGTCGACCGCGCGGTGGACCCGGTAGATCAAGGCGACGACGTTCACGATCGCGAGACGGTCGCGAGTCGGGTGCACGCGGCGGCCGCGAAGCGCCGTAAGAAGGTAGTCGCTTCGGAGCGGGTCACATCGCTCGGGCCGGCTACCAGCCGGGAGCGCCCGGATTCGTCTCAAGTGTTCGCGCGAACGCCGGCGGATGTGAACCTGACCCTCGGATTCGTGCGAGAGCCAGCTGCCATCGTAGTCCGCGAGCAGGCGACCCTCACGCCCGACGGCGACTCACTCGGAATCCGCCCTTCGGCCCTGCTCGCGGCGCCGGCCCAAGTCAAAAGTCACGTGGTGAGTCGCGTCGAAAGTCGCGTCGTGAATCGCCCCTCCGCGGATCGCGACCTCGCGTTCATCGTCGGGCGTTCGGATTCGTTGGCGGCGGAGCGGGCTCGCGTGCTCCGCATCGAGCGGGCGCGCTGGCGAGCCTCCGCTGTGCTCGCGGTCGTCCTCGGCCTCTTCGGTGGCTTCGCTCTGCGAAGCATCGTGTCGATGAAGCTTCGCAGCGCGGAGCACGCGGCGGCCGACGGCGCTGCATTCGAAGAGGGCGTCCCAGCTCGCTCGGTGATCCAAGCGCCGCCCGCGCCGCAGCCGCTCGCTGCGGGTTTCGAAGCTGCCAGGCCGGTCGCCGAGCCAGCGGCTCCTGTCGCCCGCTTGGCCAGTGGTCGTAGCGGGTCTGGCGTGTCTAGCGTGCACGTCGCCACGAATGTTCGCCCTGGCCCTGGGGAGAACGCGGCTTCCGCTTCACCTTTCAAACGCACCCCACCGCCAGCTGCATCGCGTAACCCTCCCGCTTTGGACATGTCGACCGAAACACCTCCTTCCGCCGTGGCGTCCAGCGCTGCTTTGCCCGCCGCACCACCTCCAGTCGACACGACTCCGCTGCAAGTCTATCGAGGCTTCTAATGATTTCGCCGCTCGCTGCGGGTGTTGCGATCGCGTGCGCGTTCGCACTCCTGCCTCGCACCGCCGTCGCTCAAGCGACCACTGCTGAACGTGAAACTTCGCGCAGTCTGATGGATGAAGGCGACTCGTTTCGCGAAGCCGGCGACCTGCATCGCGCGCTCGAACGTTATCGAGCGGCGGATGCGATCATGCACGTGCCGACCACCGGCCTCGAGGTCGCGCGCGCACAAGCGCAGCTGAATCACCTCGTCGACGCGACCACGACCGCGATCGAAGTCGCGAACTCCGCGCCCGGCCCAAACGACCCGCCGCTGTTCACGCACGCGCGGACTGCCGCGCAAGCGATGGTCGAGGCGCTTCGGCCTCGCGTTCCTTCGCTCACGCTCAAAGTCGAGCCGATCGGTGTCATCTACGAGCTGCGGCTCGATAGCGCGCTCGTGCCCGAAGGCGCGCACGGTCTTCCGTACAAGCTCGATCCCGGCGAACACGTAGTGCTCGTGCAAGCGCCGGGTTATCGGCCGATCTCGGAGCGCATCACGCTCGCGGAGTCGCAGCGCATCGAGCGCACGATCCGCCTCGTCTCGACCAAACCTCCGCCGCGGCTCGAGAGCTCGCAGTCCGCGGCGGTGAAACCGCGCGACACGAACATTGCAGTCCGCTATCAGCAAGCCGAGCTCGACGCCGACACCGCCGGTCGCACGCGAGGGTACGTCGCGCTCGGCACGGGCGGCGCAGTGTTGGTGGCAGGCATCGTGACGGGCATCGTCGCGGTGGGCCTGAGCGAGGACGCGAAGGAAAAGTGCTCCGGGCAGCGCTGCCCGGCGAGTGCCGAACCGGCGATCGATCGCGCCAACACGCTCGCGAACGTCTCGAACGTCATGCTCCCGCTCGGCGCGGTCGGCGTCGCGTACGGCTTGTTCGAGCTACTGACGCACCTGAGCGACGATGCCGAGACGGCGCGGCGCTCGGCACCCACGCTCGCGATATCGCCGACTTCGGTGTCGATCCGAGGCAGGCTGTGAACAGGTCTGCGGTTCGCGTGTCGTATTTGGCGTTGTTCGCGTTGGCCGCTTGTCAGGTCGTGACAGGGCTCGATGGCTTGCGCATCGTCGATGCCGGTGAGCAATCGGCGAGCTCGGCCGTGCGTGGAACCGATGCACAAGTAGGCGATGGTGAAATCGGCCCGGATGGGACGAAGGGTCCAGCGGACGCAGGCTGCCGTCCGCCGCCGGCAGCTGCATGCGATCTGCTGACGCAGTGCGGTTGCAAAGACGATCAGCACTGCCAAGCGCGAGCGGCGTCGTACGCCCCGGGCTGTTTCGAGCCAGGGGCGCTCGAGCCGGGAAGTGTGTGCACGAGCCCAGCAGACTGCCCGCGTGGCCAGACGTGCGACGACCGTACGTGCCGCGCGTACTGCCGGGACGATGCGGACTGTTCGAACGGAATCTGCGTCGGTCTCCAGACGAAAGACGCGAAGGCGCGGTCGGTCCGCGTGTGCTGGGCGCAGTGCTCGCCGGACGACATGAATAGCTGCGGACCGGGTGCGCGTTGCCGGATGCTGCAAAACGAGCGCGGGATGGCGGGGACGTATTGCGCAGCGCCGGCCGATCCGTGTCCGACCCTCGAAGACGGCACCTGCGACGACTCCCGCGGCACTGGCCTGTGCGCGGACGGTACCGATCAGAAGGACTGCGAGTGCCAGCCGAAGTTACCCGATGCGCGCTGCGATGCCGTCGCACAGTGCGGTTGCCCGAAGGCGGAGGCCTGCGCGATCACGCGCGAGGCTTCGACGGTGTCCGCGGCGTGCCTGCCGCCGACCGGCAAAAACAAGGACGACGCGTCCTGCAAAGACGACGCTGAGTGTGCGCCCGGCTACGTGTGCCAGTTCGGCGGCACGTGTTCGCGGTTGTGCACGGACGACGCCCAGTGCGGCGGGCGTTCGTGTTTGCCCGTCGCGCTGAGCGGCAAGCCGAGTGCGGGCCTCAAGATTTGTTACGCGCGCTGTGATCGCATGAATCCGATCTGCGCATCCGGCACGCGCTGCGCGCATTTCGACGCGCGTTTCGAGTTCCAAGGTGACTACTGCGTTGCGCCGGTCGCGAAATGCCTTGCCGCTGACGGCGTCTGCGACGAAGCGCGCGGCAGTGGTCTGTGCACGGACGAGACGGACGTCGTGGATTGCTGCCAGTCGTCCCTGATGGGTGGTGAGTGCGACCTGGCGAGGCAGTGCGGCTGTGAGAAGAAGCCCGATACGAGCTGCGTGGAAGGTCGGTTTGGCGAGATCGGTCGCACCTCCGTGTGCTTGGCCCCTGGTCCAACCGCGGCGAACGGCTGGTGCTTGGACGACGCGAGCTGCGGTCGGGGCCTCGGCTGCTCGGGACACGTCTGCCGCCCGTACTGCGATGACGATGCAGACTGTGGCCAGGGCGGCCGCTGCTTTTACACGATGCGCGACAACGAGATGACGAGCGTGAAGGTGTGCCTCAGCCCGTGCAGTCCTGAGACGAATAGCCCCTGCGGGGAAAATACGCGCTGTCTCGCCGGGGCGGGGGGCGAGGTGCCCGAGAGCGGTTGCACGTTCGTGCCGCTCACGACCACGTGTCCGACGAACAATGGCCGCTGCGACGAGCCCGCCGGGACCGGCATCTGCGCCGCGGCGAGCGATCTGGTGGATTGCGCTCCGGGGTGACCGCCGCGGTCAGCTGCCCCCCGATCCGGCGATAGGCATGCACGGACTACCGGTTCGGGCGTTGTTTCAGCTAGCATGCGCACCGTGAAAGCCACCAAGAACCGGCCGACCGTTAGAAAAAGAGGAACCGCCTTAGCTTCCGGGGACTCTGTCGGCGCGGCCGATCTCGCCCGGCGAATCGGGCAGCGGTTAAGGGATGAGCGCCATGCGCGAAACCTGTCCCTCGACGACCTGTCGCGGGCTTCGGGCGTGAGTCGCGCTGCGCTCTCGCAGATCGAGACGCGCAAGAGCAGTCCGTCGGTGTCCGTGATGTGGAAGATCGCGGTCGGGCTCGGGATTCCGTTCGCGGAGTTGCTCGGCGGCGAGGGTGAGGAAGGCACGGTGTTGCGGCGGTCGGACGCTCAGCCGCTGCGTTCGCCCGATGGCAGGTTCGAGACCCGGCCGGTGATCCCTGCCGGCACGACGCCTTGGGTGGAGGTGTACGAGCTCAAGTTGTCGGCGCGGTCGACGCATCGCGCGGAGCCGCATGCGCCGGGGACGCGAGAGCTGTTGGTCGTGTTGAGTGGCACGATGCACATCGAGGTCGGTGGGACGAACTACGATCTGGAGTCGGGTGATTCGTTGGCGTTTAGGGCGGACCAGCCGCACAGCTACGGCAACCCGGGTTCGTCCGAGGCTCGAGCTCACAACGTGATCATCTACAACCGGGCTTGAAACAGTGTCGCCTGGCGAACGATCCGCCGCGCGATCCGCCACCACGCCCTGCGGTGCGTGCTCACGTACCAAAGCGTACGCTCCGCGCGCTCCTCGGTCGCGGCGGCGCCTCGCGTGGCGGCTCGAGCGCCATGCGACGCTGTTTGGCCGTTCGACGAATTTGGGCATGCCGCCCATCGCGCCGACGCTGATCTGACGTTGCTTCAGTCGCTGAGGCGTGCAACGAGCGATGCGTGACCGGGTACTCGCGCTCTTGGGCGATTCAGTGTGCGCTGCTCAGCGTTCCCTTCGCTGCGATCCTGCACCACGCCGTGTTCTTTCGGCCCACTTGCATGCTGAATCCGTTCGGGCCCGAGTACACGCCTTCTGTGCTCGCGAACTGGATCACTCACGATCCGTCGCTTCCGGTTGCGCTGCTGATTGCGGCGCTAGTCTTCGTCGCGGGTTTGCGGCTGCCCCTGGCCCGCAGCTGGGTGCCCGCGTTTCTGATCGCGTTTGTGCCGCTCGCACTGTGGATCTGGGACGTGCCGTTCGCCGGTCGGCCGATCTGCGCGTGCTGCCACGACGGGCGCTTAGTACTGCCGGGGATCGGCCGCGTGAGCTCGAGGCACGTGTATGCGTTTTGCGCGGGCGTATTTGCAGCGCTGCTGATCGGACGAAAGTTGGCGACTATCGCGTCCAAGGTGGCGGCTCGTCGGTCGGGATCTCGTACTTCTTGATCGCCTTCGCCGGGACCTCTGCCGTGATCTGGCCCGACTGCGCGAGCGCCGCCAACGTCGCGAGCACGATCGAGGCTCGATCCACCTCGAAGAACCGCCGCACCGCGGAGCGCGTGTCGCTGCGCCCAAAGCCATCCGTTCCGAGCGTCACGTAGCGCGCACGCAAGTACGGCGCGATCAGCTGCGGATACGCTCGCACATAGTCGGTCGCAGCGAGTACGAGACGCTCGCCCTCGAGGAGCTGCTCCACATGGCTTTGTTTTGCCGGTTGGTCGGGATGCAAGCGGTTCGCTCGCTCCACTTCGGCCGCATCGCGCGCAAGCTCCGAAAAGCTCGTCACGCTGTAGATGTCGCTCGCGACGTTCCAATCTTTCGAGAGCATTTCGGCTGCAGCGATCACCTCGCGCAAGATCGCGCCGGAGCCGAGCAACCTCACACTTGCGACCGCCCCGCCGGGCGCGTGCCCGCCGTAGCGATACATCCCTCGAATCAGCGCTGGTTCTACGCCTTCGGGCAACGACGGCTGCGCGTAGTTCTCGTTCAACAACGTGACGTAGTAGAACACGTCGCGCTGGTCCTCGAGCATCTCGCGCATCCCGTGGTCGAGGATGACCGCGAGCTCGTACGCGAACGTGGGATCGTACGCACGGCAGTTCGGCACCGTCGCCGCGATGACGTGACTGCTGCCGTCTTGATGCTGCAAGCCCTCGCCGCTCAACGTCGTGCGACCCGAAGTGGCTCCGAGCAGAAAACCGCGTGCGCGCTGATCGGCCGCAGCCCAAATCAGATCGCCGACGCGCTGAAACCCGAACACCGAGTAGAAGATGTAGAGCGGGAGTAGGGCCAGGCCGTGAACGCTGTACGACGTTGCCGCGGCGACCCACGACGACAGCGCGCCCGCCTCGGTGATGCCTTCCTCGAGTAGCTGGCCGTCGCGCGCTTCGCGATACGACACGATCGAGCCGGCATCTTCGGGTCGATAGAGCTGGCCCACCGGGGAGTAGATGCCGACCTGCTGGAACAGGTTCGCCATGCCGAAGGTCCGCGCCTCGTCCGCGACGATCGGCACGATGCGTGGGCCGAGCTCGGCATCGCGCAACAGCCCGCTCAGCATGCGTACGAGCGCCATCGTCGTCGACAGCTCTTTGCCCGCGCCCTCGAGTGCAAAACGTGCGTGGCTCGCGAGCGCCGGCACCTTGACGGTCGGCGCCGTGCGGCGCCGCACCGGCAGGCTTCCGCCCAGAGCGGTGCGCCGCGCCCGCAAGTAGCGCAGCTCCGCGCTGTCTTCAGCCGGCCGATAGAACCGCAACGACTCGAGGTCCGCATCCGTCAGCGGCAGGTGAAACCGATCGCGAAACAGCTTGAGCGCGTCGGCATCGAGCTTTTTCGCTTGATGTGCGGTCATGCGCGACTCCCCCGCGCCGCCCATCCCGTAGCCTTTTTTCGTCTTCGCGAGCACGACGGTCGGCCGGCCGCGATGATCGCGCGCCGCTGCGAGCGCCGCGTACAACTTGCGAAAGTCGTGGCCGCCGCGCTTGAGCGAGTCGACTTCGGCGTTGCTCATGTGCGAGACGAGCGACTGGATCTCGGGATCTTTCTTGAAGAAGTGCTCGATGTTGTACGAGCCGTCCTTCGCGCCGAGCGTCTGGTACTCGCCGTCGACCGTCGCCGACAGTCGGCGCAGGAGCACGTTGCTGCGATCGCGTGCGAACAGCACGTCCCAGTCCGACCCCCACAACACCTTGATCACGTTCCAGCCCGCGCCGGCAAACAGCGACTCGAGCTCTTGGATGATCTGACCGTTGCCGCGCACCGGGCCGTCGAGCCGTTGCAAGTTGCAGTTCACGACGAACACCAGGTTGTCGAGCGACTCGCGCGCCGCGAGCGTCAAACCCGCGATCGACTCGGGCTCGTCCATCTCGCCGTCCCCGAACACGCCCCACACCCGGCGCCCCGCACTCGCGACTAACCCGCGATGTTCGAGGTAGCGCATCACGTGCGCTTGGTAGATCGCGTTGAGCGGTCCGATACCCATCGAGCCGGTCGGAAACTGCCAGAAGTCCGGCATGAGCCAGGGGTGCGGATACGAGGACAATCCGCGGCCGTTCGTCTCTCGCCGGAAGTGCACGAGCTGATCCTCGCTGAGCCGCCCTTCGAGAAAGGCGCGCGCGTACACGCCAGGCGCGGAGTGCGGCTGCAGGTACACGAGGTCGCCTGCGTGATCGTCGCTCGGCGCGTGAAAAAAGTGGTTGAACCCGACTTCGAAGATCTCGGCGGCGGACGCATAGCTCGCGATGTGCCCACCGAGCTCCGCGTTCGTGGCGTTCGCCCGTGCGACCATCGCGAGCGCGTTCCAGCGCATGATCGCGGTCAGGCGTTCTTCGATCGCGAGGTCCCCGGGGTAGGTGCCTTGGCGTTCGAGCGGGATCGTGTTGCGGTAGGCGGAATACGCCGGAGTCGAGGCCAAGGCGCCGAGCTCTTTGCCGCGTTCTTCGAGGCGCTTCAGTAGGAACAGCGCTCGTTCGCGGTCTTGTCGGACGACGCTTTCGAAGGCTTCGAGCCACTCCCGAGTTTCGTCTGGGTCAGCGTCGCGGGGAGCGGCAGCGGGCGCCGGTTCGCCATTCAGTTGGTCGAGAGGCTGAGCGCTCATCCCAACAGTATAGGCCCCGCGTTCAGGCCGAGTCAGTCAGCCCCACACTTACACCCTGCGCCGCCTTCGCAGTCGAACTGGTGAACGAATGCGACCCAGCTGCCGGGGCCAAGCTCACGCGCTTCGACCCAGTGCGGCAGCCCGCCTGCCGTCAGCTCACGGGTGACATGCCGCAAGAAATTCTCGGCGGCAGACCGATTCGCAAACGTTCGACGTGCTCCGTAGAGACCGGACATCGGCGAGTAGCGAGCCCGATCAACTCGTGCAGTATTCTTTTCCGGCGTCTTTAATTGCTCGGCTGAGCTGTTTGGCGCGATCTTCCAGCGCCTTGCTGGGCTTGCGCTTCACCAGCGCATCGACCGCACCCTTCGCATCCGTGCAGGCGTGCAAGCGGAAGAAGGCATCGGCCATTCCGTACAACGCCGTATCGACCGCCGGGCTCTTCGCGTAGTTCGAGATCACCTTGCGATACTCGCCGAGCGCGGTCGCCGGCTTGTTTTGCACGAGGTAACTCGCCCCGATCCAATACTGCGCATCCCCCGCTTTGTCGTCCGCCGGGTACCGCTTCAAATACTCGGCGAACAACGCGCGCGACTTCTCGTGCTCGCTCGCCTTGTAGGCATCGTATGCCGCGGAAAAGTGCGCCGCCTTGTCGCCAGGAATCTGCGACGGATCGAGCGCGACCTCACCTGGTTTCGCCGTTGCCGCCAGCTTCAGGCGATCGTCGAGCGTCGCCTGCGCCTTTGCAGTCTGCTCGACGAGCCCCTGCAAGTTGTGCGTCATCTCGTCCATCTTGCCCTCGAGCTCAGCCATCTTCTGCTGTTGCCCTTGGACTTGAGCGACCACGTCCGCGCTGTCACGCGTCAGGAGGAGCCGCGCCTTTTCCAGGCCGTCTTCGAGCTCCTTCAGCTTCGTGCCGAGCGCGAGGTTGTTCGCACGAACCTCCGCCTGCAACGCTTCCAGGTCTCGCTTCTGTTCTTCGAAGCGCTGGTTCGCGTCCGACTTGGTCATCCAGCAACCCCCAGCCAGCCACGCGCAGCCAACAGCTGCAACTAGCAGACTACGCGTGGATCTGGGGCCTCCCGAGCGCCGCAGGCGACTCGGGAGTGGACTGCAAACTGCCGAATGCCGCGGGCGGCTAGGCAGTCTGGTGCGAACCGTTCGAAGCGTGAGCTTCGAACGGAGTCGAGTGGCCGTCCCGAGCTGCATGAGTTCCGATCACTTGCCCTTGAAGTCGACGCGCCGATCGCGCGCCCAACCAGATTCGTCCGAACCCGACGCCATCTCTTCGCCCATCGACGACACGCTGAGATTCGCGTCAGTCCCGAGCGACTTCAAATACTGCTGTGCGGACTGGGCCCGACGCTCACCGAGTGCGAGGTTGTACTCCTCGGTACCGCGGGGATCCGTCATGCCTGTTAGTTGTGCCCCGCGCGTGCCGCGTTCTCTCAGGCAACTACCGTTGCGCGAGAGTTGATCACGTGCACTATCGCTTAGCGTGCTTGAGTCATAGTCGAAGTACACTGGTGTCAGCTCACAAGCACCGCCTGGTGTCGGTGCAGGTGGCGGCTTCAATGCAGCTTGCTTCTGAGCAATGCACATGTTGTTTTCACACACTTGCCCCGCAGCACATTGGCTGTTCGAGGTGCAATAACCCGGAATGGCCTCACAGGCACCGGATGCGCAACGCTGTCCCGCTGGGCAGTCGTCGTTCGTTCGGCACTGTTGGCACAAGTTGTTGACGCAGAATTCGCCTTGATGGCAATCCTCGTCGTTGTCGCACTTGGGATAGTCCGGGCTGCACGCCGAAACGGACAAGGCTAGACCGATGCACGCTCCCATAAGCGCAACCAGCGTAGGATCCCCCACTACGTTGCTGCGTGACGCGAGACTCATGTCGTTGTCTCCTTCTCGCCGAATTCGCGGCCAGAATCGCGTGCATAGGCCACGCAGGCACGGCTTGTCAACGGCCGTGCCAGTCCCGTACATTGCCGCACTTCAATGCGCGTAGCAGCACCAACTAGGCCGGGCACGTTTCTTGCGCTGGCCGACGTCCAACGCATCATGTTCCTTGCAGTACCAGCGATGCTGGCACTGCTATCGCAAACCGCGATCAATCTCGTCGATACCTACTTCATGGGCAAGTTGCCCGAGCCCGAGCGCAGCGACGGGCAGGCGATGCTCTCGTTCTCACTCACGCTGCTGTGGTCCGTCGGCGGTTTCTTGTCGGCGATCTCAGTCGGCACGCAGGCAATGGTCGGCCGGCGTGAAGGTCAAAGTCATCCTCATGACAGCGGCAGCGTTCTCGCCAATGCGATCGTAGTGGCTGCCTGCGCGAGCGTCGTGGCGACGTTCGTTTCGTATCCGTTAATCCCGTTCGTGTTTCGACTGGTCTCGAGCGACCCCGACTACATCCGTATCGGTACTGGTTACAGCCAGTGGCGTTTCGTTGGCCTGGTTTCGATGGTGGTCACTGCCGCGTACAAAGCGTTTTATGACGGTACGGGTCGTACCTACGTCCACTTCTGTGCCGCAATCGGCATGAACATCGTGAACGCATTGCTGTGCTGGTTGCTAATTTTCGGCAACGCCGGCTTTCCGCGGATGGGGGTGGAGGGCGCCGGCTTGGCGGCCGCGGTGTCGTCCTGGGTCGGCCTCCTGGCGATGATCCTCTTTTCGTTTCGGCCTCGGGATCGAAATAAATACGCGCCCTACCGCCGTAACGTGCTTTCGCTCGCAATCATGAAAGATTTGGCGCGGCTGTCGATTCCGTCAGGAGTCGCGACCACGGTCGTCATGACCGGCTTCATTTTGTTCATCCGGATCGTCCACGTGTTCGACGACAACTTGGCCCAGCAGGGCGTGCGCGAGGCGATCTACGGGGCGGCGACGACGATCATCATCAACGTCCTCAGTTTGACTTTTTTCTCGTGTATGGCGTTCGGCGTCGCGACTGCAACGTTGGTGTCGCAGAGTTTGGGCGCCGGCGATTCCGATGCGGCCGAACGTTACGCGTGGAGCAGCGTGAAGATCGGCGTGATGTTGTTCGGTGTGCTCGGCGCGCACGAGATCGCGTTTCCACAGTTTTGGATCGCCATCTTCAATGACTCGCCGGGTGTGATCCGGGTCGGCGAGAGCTCGATGCGGCTGATGGGCGCGACCGGGCCGCTGATCGCCGCAGGCATGATCCTGACACAAGCACTCTTCGGCGCAGGCAACCCGCGTTTCGTCATGATGGTCGAGCTGCTGTTGCACTTCGGTGTGCTTTTGCCCGTCGCGTACGTGTGCGGCGTATTGCTGCACGGCGGGTTGCTCGGCGTGTGGTCGGCAGCCGCGGTCTACGCCGTGCTGTTGACTTCGATCATGGCGTGGAAGTTCCGCTCGGGAACCTGGAAAACCATCGTCATCTGATCGCGTGAGCAAGACACAAAGCATCATGACACTTGCACGTCGTCTATCCGAGTTCGCCCCGTCTGCTACCGGTGAAGTGTTTCGCCGCGTCGCCGAGCTGCGCGCGCAAGGTGTGGAGCTCGTGTCGCTCGCAGTGGGCGAGCCGGACTTCGAGCCGCCGCTGCACGTTCGCCAAGCTGCACAACGCGCGCTCGAGACCGGGCCGTTCGGCTACACCACGGTCGCGGGTCTCGCGCCGTTGCGAAACGCGATCTGCGAAGAGTCGCGAAAGCGGCGCGGTGCGGGCTCGGACTATGGGCCAGATCAAGTCGTCGTGAGCGCGGGCGCGAAACATGCGCTCTTCAACGTGGCGCATGCGCTCTACGATCCGGGCGACGAAGTCATCATCCCCACGCCGAGCTGGGTGAGCTACTCGGAGCAAGCGCGGCTCGCGGGTGCACGGCCGGTGCTCGTGCCGACTGCTCCGGAGCACGATTTTCTACTTCAGCCGGCTGCGCTCGAGGCGGCGATCACGGACCGGTCGAAGGCGCTCGTCTTGTGCAGCCCGAACAACCCGACAGGTTCGGCTTACGGCGAGCGAGAGCTGCGCGCGCTGGCGGACGTGATCGCGAAGCACCCGAAGCTCTGGGTGATCGTGGACGAGATCTACGCCGAGCTCGTCTACGACGGGTTCACCGCGCCGTCGCTGTGCGCCGTCGCTCCCGAGCTTCGCGATCGGCTGGTGATCATCGACGGCGTGAGCAAGACCCACGCGATGACCGGCTTTCGGGTGGGCTGGAGCTTGTCGCCGCGCGTGCTCGCGCGCGCGTGCGAGACGCTGCAGAGCCAGACGACGACCAGTGTCGCAACCGTCGCACAGCTCGCGGCGCTTGCGGCTGTCAGCGGCGACATGCGCCACGTCGCCGAGATGCGCGAACAGTATCGGTTGCGCCGCGATCGCCTGATCGCGGGCTTGCGCGCGCTCCCGGGCTTGAAGTGCAACGTTCCGCGGGGCGCCTTTTACGCGTTCGTCGACGTGCGTGCGTGGCTCGGCAAGACCGCGCGCGGAGTCGCGCTCACGGACGACATCGTGCTGGCGACGTGGCTGCTCGATCACGCGCGGCTCGCGGTCGTGCCCGGTGCAGCATTCGGGGCTCCAGGCTTCCTGCGGCTGTCCTATGCGACGTCGCAGTCCGAGCTCGATAAAGCGGTCGAGCGCCTCGCTCAGCTCGCGCAAGAGCTCCGTTGAGCGGCGCGTAGCGCGCGAAGTCTCGCTGAGCGGGCGGACAACACTCGCGGCGGACTACAAACCCGTCTTCTCGGGCTCGGGTTCGGGCGCATTGCTCGTGCTCTTCACTTCGGGCTCGCGCGCGCGCGTCGGCCTCGACGATCGTGTGGGTGTCGGCGTTTGACGGAGCCGCGGCACAGCCTGCGTCAGTGCGATCAGCGCTCGCGACAACAAGACGAAACCGAGCGCCATGCTGAGCAACCGGCCCGGTGCCTTCGGCGCGTAACCGGCCGCAAACAACAGCAGCACGCCCGCCGCAGCCTGCCAGCGCGCACCGTTGGAAGCGATCAGCGCCGTCGTCACCGCGGACAGCGAGAGACAAAACGGAACTGCGTAGAGCAGCGGCGAACGGTCGAGCATCAGGCCGACTCGCTGCGCGTGATAAAACAACACCGGATAGTCGTTGTGCAGCGCCGCTTCTGCCGTGCGCAAGGCGTAAACCGACGCGACCAACACCGCGATGCCTGCCGTGCGCGCGATCAAATCCCGCAGCTTCAAGCCGCGCGGCACGAGCATTGGAAAGCTCGCGAGCAACACCCCGACGTAACAGAGCTCTCCGAGCCCTTGCGTCCAAGCATGGCCGCGCTGCCGCCATTGATCGAGTTGAAAGTCTTGTGTCACCTCGAGCAACACCGACGCGATGCTGAACAACGGCAAACACGTCAGTAGCAGTGCGAGCACGCGCAACAACCCGCGCGTGCGTTCGAGCGCGTACAAGCTCGACAGCACGCCGATCATGTTCGCCGCTCCGACCGCCAGGTACACGTTCTCACGTGTCGTCTCGGCGCGATCCCAAAACGTCGCGATCGCCGCAGCTCTCAGCAGCACGACTGACAGCATCACCCACAACACGCGCCGAAACACGGTGAGGGCGGTCTCACCGCGCGCGAGTGCAAACAGACAAAACACGAGCGCGACCGAACCGCTGATCGTCGCGAGGTTCGCCGCGAACTGCCCGTACCGACCGAGGTAGCTCAAGAGCTCGGTGTTGTGCGCGCTCCCGAGGCCTGGCAGCAGCACTTGGTTCAACAACATCGCTGCAAACGCCGCCAACGCAGCCAAGCCCGCGAGCGGAGGTGCTTTCTCGAGCGGCAGAAACGCTTCGAAGCCTGTTCGCGAGGCCGCCGCACGCTCGGACCCAGCCGGGCCCGCGCTCGATCCGGTAGCCGCGCTCTCGCTCGCGCCCGCACCGGATGTGGCGCGGTCACCAACGCCCTCAGGCATGCGTCATCCTTGAGGTTTCAGGTGTGCAGACCGCGCGGATTGGGCGTTTCGGCGGAGTGTCTTCCGGGCTGCTCATTGCGCGCGGCACGTACCCGTTCGCGAAGCGATTGTCGAACGAAGTGCTCATCCGAGATTCGACCGGTAGGGCCCTCGCGTCAAGCCGAACCGCGCGAAATGCTTCGTGGCTGCGCTGACTTGTGTCCGCGGCCAGCTCGCGTCAGGATGCGGCGCGAAGTCCCCAGATGCGGGGAGCGAGGAATCCCATGCCCGACGATTTATCTGCCCCCCGAGTCATTCAGGATCGGCGCACGTTCACGTTGGCCGAAGTACGCGCGATTCACGATCTTCCCCTGACGCAGCTCTTGTTTCGCGCGCAGACAGTACACCGCGCGCACCACACGCCGGATGCAGTGCAACTCTGCACGCTCCTGTCGATCAAGACAGGTGGCTGTCCCGAAGACTGCGGTTACTGCGGTCAGAGTGCGCGCCACGAGGCCAAGCTCCCCGCTCAGCCGCTGATGGACGAGGAAGACGTGCTCGCAGCCGCCTCGCGAGCCCGCGCCGCGGGCGCGACGCGCTTTTGCATGGGCGCTGCGTGGCGTAACGCAAAGGGCGGCGAGCAGTTCGAACGCGTGTTGCGGATGGTCAAGGGCGTGCGCGCGCTCGGGATGGAAGCGTGCGTGACGCTCGGCATGTTGAACGCGGAGCAGGCGACGGCGCTCAAAGCAGCCGGGCTGAGCGCGTACAACCACAACCTCGACACCTCGCGCGAGTACTACGGGAACATCATCTCGACGCGCACGTACGACGATCGTTTGAAGACGCTCGAACACGTGCAGAACGCCGGGATCAGCGTGTGTTGTGGCGGGATCATCGGCATGGGCGAATCGATCGACGATCGCTGCGCGATGCTGGTGACTCTGAACAATCTCGACACGCCGCCGGAGAGCGTGCCGATCAACGCGCTCGGTGCAGTGCCGGGGACACCGCTCGCGCATCGCACGCCGATCGAGCCATTCGAAATGGTGCGGATGTGTGCGACTGCGCGAATCGTGATTCCGACGGCGCGCGTGCGTTTGTCGGCAGGGCGTGTCGGTTTGAGTCGCGAAGCGCAGATGTTGTGCTTCATGGCCGGGGCGAATTCGATCTTCTTCGGCGACAAGCTGCTCACGATCACGAATCCCGAGCACGATGCGGACATGCAGATGCTCGCGGATGCGGGTTTGTCGGCGTTGCCGCCCGAAGACAGCGACGAGCCGCCGCAGCCGATCGTGCTGAAGCCGCGCGAAGAACGTGCGCGCGAGCGCCACGCATCATTGCCACTCGCGAAGTAGCTGTTAGTCGATGCGCATCCCAGAAGGTTCCGTCACGACCCGCTATCGCTTTCGCGTCGGTTACATCGACACGGATCGCGCGCAGGTCATGCACCACGGCTCGTACCTGCGCTACCTCGAGTTCGCGCGCGTCGATCACCTGCGCGAACGCGGGCTCGACTATCGCGCGTTCGAGCTCGAGGGGAAGTTGTCGATGCCGGTCGTCGAAGTGAACGTGCGCTATCGACTGCCGGCGTGGTTCGACGACCAGCTCGAAATCAAGACGTGGGTCGGCGTCGCCAACCGCGCGAAGCTCCGCTTCGACAGTGCGATCTACCGCGGCGAGGAGCTCCTGACGTCGGCGGAGATCTCGGTGGCATGCGTGCGTTTGCCCGAAGGCAAGCTCTGCAGCATGCCCGACTACGTGATCAAGCTCGGCGTGCCTGCTACTTGAGCGCGAGCTTGCTCTCGACCAGCGCGACGACCGAGTTCAAGTCCACCACTTGGGCGAGCTCGTCCTCGGGCACCTTGATCTTATAAGCCCGCTCGAACTCCGCGACGATCTCGATCGCCATCATCGAGTCGATGCCGAGGCTCTTGAACGGCGCGTCGTCTGGAACCTCGTCGATCTCCGCGACCTCGGCGACGATGGCCCGCAACTTTTCGCGTAACTCCGAGTCCGACATCGGCTCAACCCGCTTTCGGCATCTTCGCGGACACGAGATTCAACAACTGACCCACCGTCTGAATTCCGACCAGCTGGTCGTCGGGTACGCGGATGTCGAGGTCACGCTCCAGGCTACCGATGACCTCGAGTAACTCGAGCGAATCGATCCCCAGCTCGGCGATCGGGCCGGCCTCATCCACTTTGGACAAGTCCTTCTCGGCGATCTCGGAAGCAGTCGAGCGAAAGATTTGAAGCAATTCGGCCCGCGTCATGTGACGTTCTCCATGGTTATCCAATGCTTAATACGCACAAAAGGGTGACTCCGTCCACGTGGCGCTCGCCGGCGTCAAACCGCGTGCTCTTCGAGCTGACCCGTTTCGAACAGTTGTTTGGTGCGCCGGCGCTGCACTTTGCCGCTCGAAGTCTTCGGCAACGATCCGATTCGCACGACCGCCACGTGCCCCACGGTTAGCCCTGAAGTTTCCGAGACTTTGGCCGCGATGGCCTTGCGCAACTGCGGGGCATCGGCTGAACCGCCCTCGGCCGACACGACCAACGTTTCCTCGCCGTCACGCATCACGCTGAACGCCACGACGTTGTCACGCCGCACGCCTTCGATTTCCGAGACGGCCCACTCGATGTCCTGCGGATAGAAGTTCGCACCGCGAATGATGATCAGATCCTTCGAGCGGCCGCAGACGTACAGCATCCCGTCGACCAGATAGCCGAGGTCGCCCGTGTGTAACCAACCGTCGCTCCAGGCTTCGGCCGTGCCTTCGGGATTGTTGAAGTAGCCGGACGTGATGCTCGGCCCGCGCGACCAGATCTCGCCGACTTTCCGGTCCCCGAGCGTCTGGCCTTGTTCGCCGACGATCTTGAGCTCGTGGCCGAGAAAGGGCTTTCCGCAACAGACGAGCTCGACCGTAGTGTGCGGATCGTCTCCCGCTTGCGCCGCGCGTGGCACTGCGTCGCCGCGCTGCATCTGCTCGGCATCGACCGTGTCGGTAATCAGCGGCACGAGCGAGGGGTGAAACGTGATCGCGAGCGTGGCCTCGGCCATGCCGTAGGCGGGGATCAACGCGGTCGCGGGGAAACCACAGCGCTCGAAGCGCTGGGCGAACTCGCGCATGACCCTCGGGTTGATGGGCTCAGCGCCGCATCCCGCCACGCGCATGCGGCTGAGGTCGAGGCCGTCCAAATCTTTGTCGCGCGCGCGCTTGGTCGCGAGCGCGTAGGCGAAGTTCGGCGCAAACGTGATCGACGCCTTCTGCTGATGCAGCGTTTCGAGCCAAATATTCGGCCGGCGCCCGAAAGCTTCGGTGGGAATCAGCACGGTCGGCAGGTCGCAGATGATCGTGCCGAGCACGAAACCGATCAGACCCATGTCGTGATACAGCGGCAGCCAACCGACCGCGACGTCGTCCTGCTGCCGATTCACGCCCGTCGGACCGAGAAACGCGCGCGCGTTCGCGACCAGGTTTCCGTGCGTGACCATCACGCCCTTCGGCATCGAGGTGCTGCCGGACGTGAACTGGAGGAAACACAGGTCGTCCGGCCGAATCGTCGCGGGGTCTGCAAACGGCTTCGGAGTCGCGGCCGCGAGCTCTTCGAGCATCGCCAGGCGCACGCTGCCCAGGTCGCGCGCCAGCACTTCTTCCATCACCGGCTTGGCGCCTTCGGTCGACAACAAGAGCTTCGCGCCGGCGGCCTTCAGAATGTGCGCGACCGTGTTCTCGTAGGCGTTTTTGGCTTTGAAACTCGCGCGCGGATAGATCGGAACCGGCACCATGCCGCCGATGGCGGCGCCGATGAAGCTCAGTACGAACTCCGCGGGGTCGGCGATCACGAGCGCGACGCGGTCGCCTCGTTCGACGCCGAGCGCGGCGAGTTTGCCCGCACGCAGCTCGGCTTCGCGCTCGAGATCTGCGAATGAGTAGAAGCGCTCCGTGCCGTCTAGGCTCTTGAACGTAAAGCCGCGCGCGGGATCGCGTGGCGCAGAGGCTAGGCAAGACACGAGCGTGTCCGCTGCGACATGCGTCATGCGCGGCTATCTATGGTTGCGTGGTCTACTGTGTCAAGCGCCAAAACCTCGGGAAAAATAGGCCAGTCGGCCGACCTGTCTTTCGGCAGAAGCTTGCGCGCGCAAACTCTTCCGCATAGCTTTTGCGCAACTAGAATGACTCGCGTTTACGTCACTGGGTTGGGTGTCGTCAGCTCGCTCGGTTTCGGTCGAGATGAGTATTGGAAGAACGTCGTGCTTGGGCACAGCGGCTTTTCTTCGATCGCCGGCTTTGACACCAAAGGTCTCGAACGCACCGTCGCCGGAGAAGTTCGCGGCTTCAACGCGCGCGATTTCTTGACCGCGGCCGAAGCGCGTCGCACCGGTCGTTGTTCGGCCTTTGCGCTCGCAGCCGCTCGCCAGGCAGTCGAAAACGCCGGCCTATCGCCGGACGCGCTCAAGGGCGGCCGAACATCGGTCATCATGGGCACGACGATGGGCGAAGCCGACGTAGTCGGTGAGCTCGAACATGCGTGGGTGATGCGCGGTGCCGACGGCGTCGACGCGAGCAAGCTCGCGCGTTGCGGCTCGTCGCTGCTGCCGATTCACATCGCACGTGCGTTCGGGGCACGAGGTTTGGTTCAGACGCTTCCGGCAGCCTGTGCCGCGGGGAACTACTCGATCGCTTTTGCGACCGACCTGATCCGCGCAGGGCGCGCCGACGTGGTGATCTGCGGTGCGAGCGAGCTCCTCCAGAAGATTCAGTTCGCTGGGTTCGTGCGGCTCGGTGCCGTCGCGCCCGAGCGTTGTCAGCCGTTCGACAAAAATCGTCGCGGTTTGATCATCGGTGAGGGCGCGGGCGTGCATCGCACGCCCGCACCCCGAAGGCATGGGCAGCTTGAACGCGATGCGCGAAGCGATCGCGCGCAGCGGCGTGACGCCTGACGAGGTCGACTTCGTGAACGCACACGGCACCGGCACGATGGCGAACGACAAAGTCGAGTCGCACGTGATTCGCGAAGTGTTCGGCGACCGAGAGATCCCGGTCAGCAGCATGAAAGGCATGCTCGGCCATTGCATGGGTGCGGCGAGCGCACTCGAGGCGGTCGCCTGCGTGCTCACGGTGCAGACGGGCATCTACCCTCCGACCATGAGTTACGAGACGCCGGATCCCGAGTGCAACGTGAACCTCGTCGCGAATGCCTCTCGCAGCGGCAAGGCCGACATCGTGCTCAACAACTCGCTCGCGTTCGGTGGTTACGACGCGGTCGTCGCGTTCGCGAAGCCGGGTCGCTTGCCTCCCCCGGAGACGCGCGCGTTCAGTTACGAAATCGCGCGAGGCGCACGCCGGGTAAGCAATGGCCCGGACGCGGCGTTGTAGGCCGTGAAGCCGTACGCCATCACGGGGCTCGGCCTAGTCACTCCGGCCGGTATCGGTGCGGAGGCGTTCGAGCGCGCATTGCCCGGGCTCGCTCGCGAGCCGGGTGGCTTGTTTCGTGATCGGCCGAGCTTGCTCGATCCCGAGAAGCTCGGTGAGGCGATCGCGGCGGAGTGTCACGACTTCGACGCGAAGCAGTTTCTCGGTGACAAGGGTCTGCGCAACTTCGATCGGCTGACGAAGCTCCTGATCGTGTCGGGTAAGCTCGCGCTCGAAGATGCCGGGTTGAAGCACAACGGCGCGCACACCTTGCACCCCGATCGCATCGGGTTGTGTTCTGCCACGGCGTACGGCTCGGTCGAAGCTGTGACTGAGGCAGTGAAGGTGACGGAGCTCGAAGACCCGCGCTTTTTGAACCCGAACCGGTTTCCGAACACGGTTGCAAACGCGGCCTCGGGTTACGTCAGCATTTGGGAGGACCTGCGCGCGCCGAACGTGACCGTGGTCGACGGCAACTGCGGTGCGCTCGATGCGGTGCTGAACGGGCAGACGCACCTCGAGAATGGTCGCGCGGATGCGTTTTTGGTCGGCGGCGGTGAAGCGTTGACCGAGCTTTTGTACCTCGCGTTTCGCAAGCTCGGTGTGCTCGCCGAGTCGGGTCGCACGTGTGAGCCGGGTGCAGCGCGCAGCGAAGGCATGCGGCTCGGCGAAGGCGCGGCGTATCTATGCCTCGAGCAGCTCGAGTTCGCGCGAGCGCGTGGAGCTCGCATTCGGGCGCACGTCGTCGGGTACGGCAATGCGTTCGAGCCGCCGGAGTCCGAAGCGGTGCTCGTGCACGTCTCGGACCGCGCTGTGCAGCGTACGATCGAGCTCGCGCTCGAAGATGCGGGTCTGCAGGCGTCGGACATCGACGTGGTCTCGAGCTCGCTCAGTGGGATCGCAGGCTTCGATGCGGCGGAGCTCGCCGGCATCTCGGCAGCTCTCGGCGGCGAGGTTCCAGTCGCGGCTCCGAAGACGATCTTTGGTGAGACGTTTGGCGCGTCGGGTGCGATTTCGATGGCATGTGCGCTCACGTGGCTCGGGGGTAACCCGGTCGCTCCGCTCGTGCGCGGGACCGTCAGTGAACCGCCAGAACACGTGCTCGTGCTGAGTGTCGGCTACTACGGCAACGCATCGGCCGTGATCCTGCGCTCGGCGTAAGCGTCCCGTAAGATTCAGGTTTTGGTTCTGGAGCTGCTGGCGTCGTCGGCGTCGGCTAGGCTGCAGGTTGGAATGGCACGTCTTGCAGTAGTCATCGCGCTCGCGGTCTCGATGCTCGGAGGCGGCGTGGCGCACGCTGCAAAATCGACGCTGACGGTCGCGTTCGAAAAGCGTTCGATCGCATCGGCGCTGTGGGTTCCGAACAAGCTCGCGGTGATTCGCGGCGTGATCGTGTTCACGGGCGGTCAAGGCCCGAACGATCAGAGCGGCGATACTCGAGCGATGGTCGACAGTCGCTTCTATCAGCGCTTCGCGGAGAGTCTCGGTTTTGCGCTGTTGGGCAACCAGTTCAGCGGCGCGTACACCGAAGCTGGCAGCGGTCCGGGTCAAGCGTTGGTCGATTCACTCGCGCAATATGCGACCAGGCTGAATCACCCGGAGCTCGCGCGTGCGCCGCTCTTGCTCGAAGGCTTTTCGAACGGCGGCTACTTCAGCTTCACGTTCGCGAAGTGGAAGCCCGAGCGAGTGATCGCGTTTGCGTTGAACAAGTCGGGGTTTGCGAAGGCGGAGATCGATCCCGCGTTTGCGGCAGTGCCGGGGTTGTTGTTTTGGGGTGAAGAAGAGCTGACCAAAGGCATGCCGACGGTCATTCACTCGATCATCGTGCAGGGTCGCGCGCAACACGCGCTGTGGGCCGAGCTGAAAGAGTGGGGCAAGGGTCACGAGGAGGGCGACGTCGAACGTATGATCGTGCCGTTCTTCGCGGAGATGGTCGCGGCCCGGTATCCGACTGGGAAGACGCCGCTCAAAGCCGAGGTTCCGCTGATTGCGCTCGCTGAGGCGTCGGGTTGGCTCGGTGATCACTCGGATGAATCGATCAACACGGAGTTGCCGACGATCGCTCCGTTCTCGGCGTATGGCGGCGACACGGCGGCGGCGTCGTGGTTGCCGAGTGCGGGGCTCGCGAACTTGTGGCGCGGCTTCGTGACGAAGGCGCCGATCGTGCTCGATTTACCGGTCTCGCAGGCGCAGTTGAGTGCGACCCAGTTATTGCAGCTGAGTGTGTCGGGTTTGTCGAGCGGCGAGACGGTCGGCTTTTTTGATGGCGCGACGGAGATCGCGAAGAACCTAGCGGTGAACAGTGGCGGCGAAGCGAGAGCGCAGTGGATGCCGCAATGGGGTGGCAGTCGGGGGATCGTGGCGTTGGTGAAGACGAACGGTGTGGTGACGCAAACCAGCCGTCCATCGGTGATCACGTTGTACGGAAAGCAACCGCCGAAGGTCAGTAGTGCGGCGAGGCCCCCGCGGCGATCTTAGTTGCGGTTCAGATCAGGCTGATTGCCTTTGAAGTCAGCAATCATGCGAGA
This sequence comes from Polyangiales bacterium, assembly GCA_035687405.1. Lineage (GTDB taxonomy): Bacteria > Myxococcota_A > Polyangia > Polyangiales > JAFGIB01 > JADGRF01. The sequence continues at coordinate 4,035 of DASRXR010000922.1, read as the reverse complement.
GGCAAACTCGTCCGTCTGCTCCCGCGTTGTCCGCACATTCGTCGCCGTAAATGTCCTCGTCGGTATCGCCTTCCGCGATCGTGGACACACAGCGTATGAGACACCCGCTGCAAATCGAGACGGGAAAGCGAAACACCTGTGTAGCTTGTCGCTTTCCAGATTGCGTGGCTCCCGTAAGACGCACTTCGACCGAGATGCTCTTGTCGACATATGCCGTCAGCTGGTCAGCGTAGCCTCGAGGGATCACCGCGACCGATACCACGCCTTCTCGCGCATCGCGCGCGATCCGACCTGCTGTCAGCACTTTGAACGGATTCGGCAGTGGTTCAGGAGTTTGGTCGAAAGGGATCAGACTTTCAGACTCTCTGATCGTGACTTCGGCTTGATCGAACAGTGTGAGCTCGTCGGATTCGCTGTCTACGATGAGATTCAAAGTGTACGGCGAGGAGCACGAACCGGGGCTGCCCCCCGCGTGACCCAGACCGATGTCGAACATCCCGCTCCCGACCACTTGTTCGAGCTGTGGCTTGCAGCTCGAATCGACGCTTGCGTGTCCACTGATGAATGCTGTGGACGTAGCGGCGTTCAGATCGACTTCATCGTTGCACGCGAGTGCGAGCGACGCGGTGAATACGATCGTGACGAGTTGGTTGCGCATTCCGGTAGACCTCACGGTTGGGACTTGTCGATGAGTGCTTCGACCTGGTTCGGATTCCCAATCGGCTCTCGTTTTTGTTCGATCCGCGCGAACATGCGCTCGATGCGCCTCAGGTGCGCGGACAGCGGAAACTCTGACGCGAACGCAGCTGCGATCTCGCGGGCCGTGTTCACATGATTCGAGCGGAGGAGTGCTTCGATGTGCAAGACCTGCCGTTCCTGTTCGAGCACGCCATGCGGGTAGGCGGCGCGATGTTCGGCTAGGCGCGTGAGCGCGAGCTGTGGATAGTTGGGCAAGGCCTGCTGTGCTTCGCGCAGTAGCGTGAGTTCGCTCGGCGTCGGGCCGGAGGGCGTCTTCTTGACCGAAGAATGCATCCGCGGCGTCGCAGCCGGCTGAATCGACTCGGGCGCGCGTACCTCGAGCTCCTCGTGGCGACTCGCAGGAGAAAGGGTCGTCGTGACATCAGGCACGACTTGGCTCGGTTTGGGTTGGGGTTGGGGAGCGCTGCTCGGGCGAGCCGGCTCCGCTTCCGGGCCGCGGTTGAGAATGAACGCGAGCGCGATGCCGGCGACGCCTACGCCCGCCAACCACTTTCTCGCTGCAGCGGATAGCGGCGCGCTCGCGGGCGTGGGCGAGGGCGTGGTCGACCTCGCGTCGAGCGAGTCGCTGAGCCGTTGTCCCAAGCGCGCCAGCCTCTCTGGACTGGGGCCGCGCTCTGCATTGGCGAGGATTCGCGCTAGCGGATCTGCATCGCTACTCATCTCGCGCAGCCGCGGGAGGTGTTCTCGCGTCATGGCACGTCCTCCGAGCCAGGGCACAGCAGCTCGCGCAGCTCTCGGCGAGCGGCGTGCAAGCGCGAGAAGCAGGTCTTCAGTGGGCTACCGACGACCTCGGCAACCTCAGCCATGCTCAACTCGCCGACCTCGTACAACACGAACACCTCGCGTTTGACTTCGCTCAGCTGCCCGAGCGCGCGATCGAGGGCAGCGACCCCAATTTCGTCCGGAGGCGCACCAGTCGCTGGTTCATCGGCGAGCGTGTCGATCGAGCGTTCACGCCTTCGATATGAGCGACGCCGATAGTTCGCAGCGACGCGCAGGCAGATCCCATACAGCCAAGTTCGGCTCGTGCTTCGCTCTTCGAAGTCCGCGATCCGACGGTGGGCGGTCACAAAGACGTCCTGACACACGTCCTCGACATCCGCGTCTGAGACGCCCAGCCGCCGGAGCACGCGCCACACGAACCGGCCATGTTCGTGGAACAGCGCGGCAGTCCGATCGCGGAGCGGCTCCGCGACGGGCGCTGCCCCGACGCGTTCGATCACGGTGCTGCGCTCGGCTGCAGTCGTCATCGTGGTATCTGGGTGGGTGTCGCCAACAGCGGCGATGTCCCAACTCGGTCAGAAGATTGCCGCAGAAAGTCCCAGCGCGCCTGACGCGATCACGGGAGACATGCGAAACACTTCGGTGCGGCCGCTTGCGCTGCTCAGATAGAACGTGTCGCGCAGCAAGGGGAACGACGCAGCCAACCCTACACGGAGCGACACGATCTCACTGAGCTCCCACTCCAGCGTCGGCCCTGCACCGAGCTGAAGAATGGTTCGCACCGGATCGCGCGGAGCATCGGCAGCGACTTGCGTGCGTAGAGGTCCGAACGACCCTCGACCGCACGCCCAGAGTCGGAGTACGCGGCTGATGTCGATCGCGTCGTAACAAGCTGCGAGCTCCACGAGCAATGCCGAGAACGTCGCTGTGTTCGACTGCAGGACGTTGTCGAGGAAGAACGCGCCGCCCAACTCGAAGCGCAACACCCGGAAGGGCAGCGCTTCGACTGTCAGACGCAACCCGCTGCCAGGTTTCGGAAGTAAGCCGACGGCTGCCAACGCATCCAGATTCGCTCGCGCGTGCCAGCCATCTCGCGCATTCGCAGTCTGATCCGCGCTGAGGCGGTCGCGTGGTTTAGCGTCAGCGGGTGGCGCGGTCGCATTCGTTGTTGGGGTTGCAGGCTCGCTTCCCGGCGCAGCGAGCGCGAGCGGCGGCACGCTAGGCTCCATGCCGAAAAGCTCCGCGAGCGCACTGTCCGTGGCCAGGCTCATTCCCGGTGGAAGTTCCGGTGGTAACAGGGGTGCATCGGGATCGACGAGCAGTGCGAGGACGAACACGAGCAGCGAATCGAGCGTCCGACACTCTGCGACCGGCGCAACGAACGCACGTTCACCGCGCAACGCACCCGCGCGATCGAACACGCGAAAGTGCGCCGAAAATCCGACGCTCGCCGGCTCGATCGAGCCTTCGATCGTCAACTGAGCCCGCGGCAACGCGACCAGAACCGATCGCCCGAGCTGCGATTCGAGCGCGCGCGCCAGCTCGGAGCCGGAGGCGCAACCTTCGGCACCCGATTCGCGCACCCACGAGAGCGCTGGAGCGAGCGCAGATTCGGCGAAGCCGGTCGCGGGCATGCCCAGCATCGCGAGGAACGTGAACGTGATCGCGCGCCAGCGGCGATCCTGCGGCCAGCGTCTATGCGTTCCCACCGAGAGGAATGGTCGCAAACAAATCGCGGCGTGTCGCCGGCAGTGCGGCGGTGGTGCGGTCTCATTGCAGTTTGATCGTTGCCCGTGCACTGGGCGGGGCACTCGATGCCGTCGCGCGGCCGGTCGTTCCTAGTCTGCGCTCGCGTAGGGGCCTGCCGGCCGCCCCTAGCTCCGCGACTGTCGGTTTGCGTGAGTGCTGGTCTGAGGGCTTGGCTGCAGGGAATTCGAGGAGACATAAGCTCGCCCCGACCGTTCGGGGTGGATCGTGGCGTCGGTGGTTGGGGGGCGCTTGCGTCGGCGCAGTGCGCGCGAGGTTGCGCCGTGATCGCGGTCGGTTGGCAGGCCTGATCACGTGTTAGCTGATGAGGGGGCGCGCGTGCGTCTGCGTGCGTTGCTGCTGTTGGGGCGCCTGGTCGGGGCGTTGCCTCGGGCGGAGGTTTGCGCGCAGCGGCGTTGCTGCATGTCAAATGGTCGCGGGCGCGTGATGGCGGTGGAGTGTTCTTCAAGCTCAGCGGCCGCGCTTCGCTCTCCGGGCTCCGCCCGGGCCCGAGGCTGACGCGGGTGATGCGACGGCGCGGGTCGGTTGCACGAATGAGTTGGGCCACGCGGGCGGACGGCGCGGCTGAGTCGAGCGACGCCGGGTACAGCGCGAGTGAGTCGAGTCAGGTCTGCGGCGCGGGCGGGCGGCGCGGGTCGAGCGCGATTGCGAACGCGATTCGGCGGGACCGCGCCGTACCGAGGACGTAGACACGACGCGCTTGGTTCGTCGTCATGCTTGGCGTCACATGCAGGAGCGGAGGGTCTGGAACTGAAGGATCCCCTCATATCGGTGCGAAGTTGACGG
>DASRXR010000921.1:0-9024 GCA_035687405.1 Polyangiales bacterium | reverse complement strand
CGCGGCGCTGACGACGTGCACGGCTTCGGAGTACGAGTCGACCGCTGCGACGGCCACGACCGATCGGGTGTGCACGGGGCTGACGACATGCACGGGCTCGCAATATCAGTCGAGTGCGGCGACGGTGACGACTGATCGGGTCTGCACGGCGCTGACGATGTGCACGGGCTCACAGTACGAGTCGGTGGCTGCGACGGCGACGAGCAATCGGGTATGCACGGGGCTGACGACGTGCACGGGCTCGCAATACCAGTCGAGCGCGGCGACGGCGACGAGCGATCGGGTGTGCACTGCGCTGACGACGTGCACGGGCTCACAGTACGAGTCGGTGGCGGCGACAGCCACGAGCAATCGGGTTTGCACGGCGCTGACGATGTGCACGGGCTCGCAATACCAGTCGGTGGCGGCGACGAGCACGAGCGATCGGGTGTGCGCGGCGCTGACGACGTGTACGGGCTCGCAATACGAGTCGAGTGCGGCGACGGGCACGAGCGATCGAGTCTGCACTGCGCTGACGACGTGCACGGGCTCGCAGTACGAGTCGAGTGCGGCGACGGCGACGAGTGATCGGGTATGCACGGCGCTGACGACATGCACGGGCTCGCAGTACGAGTCGGCCGCGGCGACGGCGACGACTGATCGAGTCTGCACGGCGCTGACGACATGCAACGGCTCGCAATACCAGTCGGCCGCGGCGACGGCGACGAGCGATCGAGTATGCACTGCGCTATCGACGTGCACGGGCTCACAGTACGAGTCGAGCACCGCAACAGCGACCGCCGATCGCCTCTGCACCGCACTCACGCTCTGCACGGCTTCGGAGTACGAGTCGACGGCTGCGACGGCCACGACTGATCGGGACTGCACCGCGCTCACGCTCTGCACGGCATCGGAGTACGAGTCGACCGCGCCGACGGCGACGGCAGATCGCACGTGCACGGCGCTCACGACGTGTACAGCATCCGAGTTCGAGACCGTGCCGCCTACGACCACGAGCGATCGCATCTGCGCGCCGCTTGGTAACTGTACCGCGGATGAGTACGAATCCGTGCCGGCGACCACGACCACAGATCGCGTATGCACGCTCTTTACCGTGTGCTCGGTGAACGAGTACCAATCGGTCGATCCGAGCACGACGAGCGACCGAGTCTGCACGGCGCTCAGCGTATGTTCTGCGGCGCAGTACGAGTCGACCGCAGCGACAGCGATCGCGGATCGCACGTGCACGGCTCTCACGACGTGCACAGCATCCGAGTTCGAGACCGTGCCGGCTACGACCACGAGCGATCGCGTCTGCGCGCCGCTCGGCAACTGTGCCGCGAATGAATACGAGTCTGTGCCGGCGACCTGGACCTCGAATCACGTATGCACGCTCTTTACCGTGTGCTCTGCGAACGAGTACCAATCGGTCGATCCGAGCACGACGAGTGATCGGGTGTGCACGGCGCTGACGACGTGCACGAGCTCGCAATACGAGTCGAGCGCCGCAACAGCTACCGCCGATCGCCTCTGCACCGCACTCACGCTCTGCACGGCTTCGGAGTACGAGTCGATGGCGGCGACGGCCATGAGTGATCGGGTCTGCACGGCGCTGGCGACGTGCACGGGCTCACAGTACGAATCGGCGGCGGCGACGGGCACGAGCGATCGGGTCTGCACGGCGCTGACGACGTGCACGGGCTCGCAGTACGAGTCGACGTCTGCGACGGGCACGAGCGATCGGGCGTGCACAGCGCTGACGACGTGCACGGGCTCGCAGTACGAGTCGACGTCTGCGACGAGCACGAGCGATCGGGCGTGTACAGCGCTGACGACGTGCACGGCTTCGGAGTACGAGTCGACCGCGGCGACGGCCACGACGGATCGGGTCTGCACGACGCTGTCGACGTGCACGGGCTCGCAGTACGAGTCGGCCGCGGCGACGAGCACGAGCGATCGGGTGTGTACGACGCTATCGACATGCACGGGCTCGCAGTACGAGTCGGCGGCGGCGACGGGCACGAGCGATCGGGTCTGCACGGCGCTGACGACGTGCACGGGTTCGCAATACCAGTCGGTGGCAGCGACGGCCACGAGCGATCTGGTGTGCACGGCGCTGACGACGTGCACGGGCTCGCAATACCAGTCGGTGGCGGCGACGGCCACGAGCAATCGAGTCTGCACGGCGCTGACGACGTGCACGGGTTCGCAATACCAGTCGGTGGCGGCGACGGCCACGAGCAATCGGGTCTGCACGGCGCTGACGACATGCACGGGCTTGGAATACGAGTCGGTGGCGGCGACGGGCACGAGCGATCGAGTCTGCACGGCGCTGACGACATGCACGGCTTCGGAGTACGAGTCGACCGCGCCGACGGCGACAGCGGATCGCACGTGTACGGCGCTCACGACGTGCACAGCATCCGAGTTCGAGACCACGCCGGCCACGACCATCAGCGATCGCAGCTGCGCGCCGCTCGGTAACTGTACCGCGGATGAGTACGAGTCCATGCCGCCGACCTCGACCACGGATCGCGTATGCACGCTCTTTACCGTGTGTTCTGCGAACGAGTACCAATCGGTCGATCCGAGCACGACGAGCGACCGAGTTTGCACGGCGCTCAGCGTATGTTCTGCGGCGCAGTACGAGTCGACCGCAGCGACACCGATCGCGGATCGCGCGTGTACGCCGTTTACGACCTGCACAGCATCCGAGTTCGAGACTGTGCCGGCCACCACCACGAGCGATCGCATCTGCGCGCCGCTCGGTAACTGCGCCGCGAATGAATACGAGTCTGTGCCGGCGACCGCGACCACGGATCGCGTATGCACGCTCTTTACCGTGTGCACCGCGGACGAGTACACAGCGACAGCGCCCAGTGCAACCAGCGACCGCGTCTGCAGTCGCTTCACGGAGTGCAACAGCTCGCAGTACGAATCGGCGGCACCGACAGCGATCGCGGATCGCGCGTGCATGTGGCTGACGGATTGCACCGCAGCGGAGTTCGAGACGAAGCCTCCGACCGCGACCAGTGATCGGGTCTGTGTGCCCCTCGGCAACTGTGCCAGGGATGAGTACGAGTCTGCACCGGAGACGGAGACGACCGATCGCGTATGCGAACCGTTCACCGTGTGCGGTGCGGCGGAGTATCAATCAGCGGCACCGACCGCGACGCGGGATCGAATCTGTGAGGCGCTCAGAACATGTGCTGCGTCTGAATTCGAGTCGTCGCCGCCGACGGCTACCGAGGACCGCGAATGCACCAAGTGCACGGTTTGTGACGGTGTGTTTGAGGTGACGGCGTGCTCGCAGACTGCAGACACGGTCTGCGGAAGCGCGATGTCTGGCGATCTGGACGCCGGCATGGATGGCTCCGCCGTGGGCGTGCCAACGATCTCTGGCGGTGGTGGCTGCATCGTGTCGGGAACGGCACCCGCATCCCATCGATCTGCGTTGGGTTGGATCCCGCTGCTCGCGCTGGTCACGCTGGTCGCCGTTCGCCGCCGCATGCGGCGCGGCCGGTGTGGCCCGGCATGACGCCCCAACCTTAACTCACGCGCTGGACCTCGGCCGGGCGCCACTGCGTTCCTACTTGCGGCTTCGGCAAGTACGTTCGAAAGGTGAGCGCGAACGGCTTACCCGGAGTCGATGGCAACCAGTTCGCGTCCGGAACACCATCGACGGGCGTCGGGCCGATCGCGATCTTCAACGAACCGTCGGTTTCCATCTCGAGCGACGAATAGCTGTTGAAGTTGTAGCGTTTGAGCTCATTGGGCGTGACCCGATAGTCGGGAATGCTCACGACGATGATCGACCAATAACCATTCACGACCTGCGACGGGAGCTGATCTGCCGCGAACCGGGCGATGCCATCAATCGCGAGCGCGGTGCGAAAAACACGAACGGGCCGGAGGGCGACAGTGGCATCGTCCGGTCATTGATGTTCGCGATGACTTCGCCCCACTCGTCCAGGACATGAACTGTGTAGTAGCGGCCCGTGATCCGAGGGATCTCCAGATGGACGGGTTGGTCTTCGTCGGGCGCGATCCAAGCTTCGAGGTAGGCCACATCGAAGTTCGGATTCACGAACTCTGCCGAACCCAGCTCGTTGTACCGAATATCGTTGTAGCCGATGTTCGGATCAGCCATGTCAATCTGCTCTTGGCGGATCACGAGCGCGCGCCCGAGCAGGTAGAGATAGGCATCGGTAATCGTGTCGGGTGTCATGCTGGCCCGACATTGACTCGGCCCTCAGCCGAAGACGAGCATGGTCTGGTGACTCAGTGCGAGCGCTGTACCGTCCGCCCCAAAAATCCGGACCGACTGGTTGGAGTAACCGTCGCGCGCTGCGAGCAGTTCGGCGTCGACGCGGAAGCCTTGGAGCGACACGCCCTCGAAGCGATCGACGAGCGGCTCGAGCATCCACGTAAGAGTACTGCCCGGTGCCGGGCTCGTGAGGTGAGACATCGCGATCGGCGGAATGAAATCAGCGATGGCGACGAGGTGCGCTTCGGTGGCAAAGCCCGATTCTTCATCCATCGAGATCTCGAGCACTGATTTCCAGCTCGTGCTTCCACTGAACGGCGGCTGTCCGTGCAGCATGCGCACGTGGAAGTGGGAAGTGAACTGAGGCAGGGCGCTGTTCTTGTCCCGCGGCATTTCGACCACGCGCTCGGGAACCTCGATCTCGGGTTGAATGAAGGTACGCGCAACGATCGAGCTGCGCGCCGTACCGAATGCGGCGAGCACCACCGCCTGATCCGCTGCGTCATCGCCGATGCGTGTTTCGACCTGCGTCGCGTTCTTGCCTTGACGCAAGATGCGGGTGCGCGCGCGCATCGTGCCTGAGACGGGCGCCACGAACGACGCTTGCAAGGTGCGAAGCGGTGCATCCGGTACGATTGCGCGCATCGCCTGCAGCGCGAACGCGACCTGCAGCCCGCCGAACACGCTGCGCCCTTGCATCCAGTCGTCCGGAACGCTCAGGCTCGAGCCGCTCGCGTCGGTCGTTGCGCGGGCCAGCAACTCTGAAAATGAGGTCATTCCTCCGTGATATCAGATTCTGCGTGACGTGCCCGCGCGCGGCGAGCTCGCGCATTTGACCTGACATCCGCCCTGACGCTGAGAAGTGCGAAGTGCCGCAAGCTACGTGTCGTGCCCAGCCGGCACGCAGCCCGAGGTCGACACGGCCTGCGCGTGGCCGAGCTATAAGCTGCCGCGGGTCTCGCTGAGATCTGCGGCAGCTTCCACCACGTCGCGCATGCCGTCGCGCTATTGAATGTTCATCGAAGCAACTTCCCAGTTGCTATCCTTGCACAAGGTGCACGTGTCGCCGACGAAGAAGCCTTTGCCAGTGGCTGTCAGGTCGTCCTTCAAATGCCAGTTTAACCAAGCCAAATCGAGCTTGCCGAAGTTTCCGCCGCCCGCCGACATGAGGTCGCCTCCGTGGCCGAGGTTCTTGCCGGCGAAGATCATGACCGGAACACCGAGGGCTGCGAGAGACGTATAGTCCCGTTTGCCATTCGCGTATGCGATGTCACCGGTGCCGCCGAGCACGGCGAGCATCGGTGTGTGAACCATCTTGTAGATCTTGTCATCCGCAGCGAACAGGCCGCTGCTGTTCAACATGTACGTCGTAAGGCGAGGATCGCCGGCTGTCCCTGTGGCCATCAAGCCGCCGCAGGAGGCCCCGGACGTTGCGATCTTCGTCGTGGCGATGCTCTGATAATAGGCGCTGCAGGGCTTGTCGTTCTCCGCGATGATCCAATCGATGTACGTGATCAAAGGCTTTCCCTGCGAGACGGTATCCGAACCATTGTTGCTGCGAGGCATGTAGGCACCGTCCGGGAGGCCGTCGGCGATCACGAAGTATCCTTGCGACGCCAACTCACCCAGCAGCTTCGCGGTGTCCAAGCTATTCTGAATGCAACCGTTTTCGCCCCAGGCGAAGATCGGGTACTTCTCTTCGGTTCCAAGCTCAGCGAGCCGAAAGATGGTGCCCTCCTTGATTCCGGGATCGGAGTTGAGCTCCACGACGACCTTGTGCTTCCCGGAGCCGGTGACGTTGGCAGTGGCGGGCTTTGACGCGGTGCACGTGCCGCTCCCGGTCGATCCAGCTGCCGCCCGGCCGCCGCTGCCAGCTGCAGCCATTCCGCCAGCGCCTGCAGTCGTTATTCCGGCAGCGCCCGCAGTTGCACCGTTTCCAGCTGGGCTGCCTGCTGTGATCGTAGCGACAGCGCCGGCAGTCGTACCCGCAGTGCCTGTGCCGCTGCTAGGCGCGGAACCCTGAGCCCCGCCCGTTGCGGTTGCTCCCGCGGCGCTGGAGGCCCGCCCCGCGGTTGCCGGTGCGATCACCGGCGACGTCGCGTTCGTGCCCGCCAGCCCCTGCACCACAGGTTCCATGCTTTGCTTGTCGGACCCACAGGCGACGCCCAAAAACGCCGGCACGACACCCGAAACGAACCAAGTGCAGATCAGAACTCGGTGCTGCCAAGAATCGCTGCGGTGCGCCGCATGCGCAAGTCGGAGGATTGCATTGCGTCGAGAGTGCAACTCCGCCGCGCGGAAGCTGTTGAGCCCTCGGCGATAGAGTAGGGCGGCGTGCAGGATTCGCTAAGTGGGATTGTGTCCTGTGGAGCAAAGTTGTGGCCGGGAATCGCGAACGTCAGTCCCTCTGATGCTGAGGCATCCCGTCGTCCTCTGACGGCGTCACTCATCCAAAACGCCACTCGCGATCGGTTTGCGCGCCTCGGAGATTTAGCTCCGGACCGCCACTGCCGCCGTTAGCTGCAACGACGAATGCACGGGGTCGATGCGAAGACGGCTGGAGAAGCGATGCCCTAGTTCGGGGAGCGAGCCGAGCGTGTCGAGTTGTTGCGTTGACGGACCGAGAACATCACGATTCTAGCTTTCACCGAACAAGCGTCCCCATCAGGTGTGCCGCATCCATGGGAGCGAACGCCGATTCACTTCGTCGATGTTCGTAGAGACATCTCGCGCATCTGCCCCCTTCCTGACGCGTGCAGTGTAGTATGGCGCCGCCAGCTAGTTTCATAAACACGCCCCCGCGCCTAGCGGGTGCGTAAGGAGGGGCACGATGAAGCCACGTACAGCAGTGATTTCGACTCTACTGATCCTGTTCGTTGCGCTCGACTACGGTTGCGCAGCGGAGCTCGGGGCTAACGATACGAACGAGCCCGATCTGACGCGCAGCGCGCTGTCGGCCGAAAGCGACGACGCGAGCGATGCAACCGCCGACGCCAATAGCGATCCCGGCTGCGAAGACTTCTTGAAGAAGTGCCGTAAGGGCAACGTCAACCAGTGCAAGAAGTACAGCGAAAGCTGCAAAGTGCGGGTCGGCGTGATCGGCGACAGTCTCTCGGACGAGTACCAGGGCGTGGTGAGCCGGCTTCCCGGATTGACGTGGACAGAGCAGTTGCATGCCGTGAAGCGCGTCTCGTTCGGCGGCTACGAAGCAAACCCGAGCGTGCGCGGCGAGCCTCGCAATGACGGGAACGGCCGCAACTTCGCCCGCTTCGGCCAGGCCGCGCTGAGCCCGCAATGGAGTGATCTCACGAACGACCCGCGCGTGCCGGCGAGTCAAAGGACGGATCCGCGACTGCAGACCATCGGTGCTTTCGATGCCCAGATCAGCGGCCTCGCAGCAAAGATCACCAGAGGCAAAGTCGACGTGGCGCTGGTTTGGATCGGCCACAACGACTTGTTCATTCGCCAGTACATTGGCTACGACCAGGACGGCGGGCAACAGGCATTCCTTGGCGCGCTGATCACCAAAATCGTCTCGGCCGCAGCCACGTTGCGCGCTGCCGCTTCTCAGGATCCGGCGGAGATCAAGACCAAGGTCGCGATCATCGGCCTGGCTGGCGCGGCATCGTCACTCAATCCCGCCTTGTCCGCAGCGGCGGCCAGCGCAGGGATTCCCTTCATCGACTCGTTCAACACTGCGACCAACGCGATCGTCACGGAGCAGGCCTCGACCGGTAACTACGACGTCGGCGGGACTCTCGTGCAGCCCTTCACGATCGTGTTGTCACCCTTCTCCGCGACTCCCAAGGTTGCGAGCCTGTCGGACCTCGCAAATCCTGGGACCGGGCCGTGCGGTTTCAACCCCGCCACGAACGGAACCGGATGCGCTACACCGAACTACGCCGGACCGTTCAGCCATTACGATGGCGTCCACCCGAATACGCTCTACCAGGGCGTTGCCGCGAATCAGATCGTTACGGACGTGAACACCGCGTTTGGTTTCGCGATAAAGACTATCCCCGAAGACCGGTTGCTCGATAACGCGGGCCTGTAGCGAGCAGGTTCGTGTCACTCGATCGGCCGACACGCGTTGAACCGTGTCGATCACACGCCGCTGATGGCGACGCTAGCAAACCCATGGACGCGAACTACGTCTCTGAGAGACGCGCGTTCATGCGGTTCGCCTGCGTCGCTTTCGGCGGCTGCGCCGGTCCACTACTCGCGAATCCACTACGGCGCCACTAACCTCCATCCTCTTCAGTTGGCAGCGAACAGCGACTCTCTCCTTCGTTCTCGGAAATCGCGGCATCGGGACATGCGTAGCAGACTCGTCGTTCATCCCAGTATGCGAAGCCAGGAGGACATGGACGGCGACAGCTGTCGCGAGACTCTTCGTAGACCGCACCAGCGGGACACTGCGGTGAATAGCACACCATCAGCTTTTCGCTGAACTGCTGTCCGCGAGGGCATTGTGAATCGTCATCGCCGCACGCGTTCACGACGAACGCGCCAACTAGGACAAGACCGAGTCGAGTCGCTGGCCACCGCAGTTGCATGCTCGCCTCTAGCTCCAAGGATCCTGGAGTGGATCCATCCAGTCGTCTCCGATCGTGTCGTCGTGCAAGCTGACATCAACTGTTGCGTCTACGACCCACGCTCCATCATTCGTACTCCCCGGCCCAAAGTCGCTGCACTCTAGATCGACGTCTCGGCTCTGCAAGTCCGGTCGAGGCACCCGAGATTCGCACGGTCAAAGCTTTTCTTTTCAACGAGAAGAC
>DASRXR010000920.1:0-12403 GCA_035687405.1 Polyangiales bacterium | reverse complement strand
ACAAGTTTGCACCCGCATCGCCGTTCTTCTTGCCGCGCGGCGCCGGCATCTACACTCGCCTCATCGACTACGTGCGGCAGCTCTACGTCGACACCGGCTACCAAGAAGTCGTCACGCCGCAGGTGTTCGATCGCGAGCTATTCGAAGTCTCGGGCCACTTGCCCGCATACTCCGAGAACATGTTCGTCGCGGCATCGGTCGAGAACATCGAACACGCCGGCGCTGCGCTCGCAAAAGGCGGCACTCCGGAAGAGCTGCAGAAAAGGCTCGTTTCAGAGCTGCGCTTCGGCCTCAAGCCGATGAACTGCCCCGGTCACTGCTTGATGTACGGGATGACACGTCGTTCGTACCGCGAGCTGCCGATGCGCATCGCCGACTTCGGTCGCTTGCATCGCTTCGAGCGCAGCGGCGTGACGCAGGGTCTGACGCGCGTGCGTACGTTTTGTCAGGACGATGCGCACATCTTCTGCACGCTCGAGCAGATTCAGTCCGAGATGGCCGGCTTCATCGGCATGGTCTACCGCGTCTACCAAGACTTCGGCTTTTCGGATGTTCGCGTCGTGATCGCGACGCGGCCCGACTCACGCCTCGGAGACGATTCGATCTGGGACCGCTCCGAGCAAGCGCTGATCACCTCGGTGGAGGCGAAGCAACTACCGTACGAAATCGCACCCGGTGAGGGCGCATTCTACGGGCCGAAGATCGAGTTTCATCTCAAGGATGCGCTCGGTCGTCCGTGGCAGTTGGGGACGATCCAAGTCGACTTCAATCTGCCTGAGCGCTTCGACCTGACGTACATTGGTGAAGACAACACCGAGCATCGCCCCGTCATGCTGCACCGGGCGATCTTGGGCTCGATCGAACGGTTTTTCGCGGTGCTGGTGGAACACACCGGCGGTGCCTTTCCGGTCTGGATAGCGCCTGAACAGGTTGCGGTCCTGACCGTGAGTGAAAAGGTCAACGATTACGCGAGCGAGGTCGTGCAGGCGTTCAAAGACGCTGGGATTCGCGTCATCGCCGACACTTCGGCCGACAAGCTCGGTGCGAAGATACGCAATGCGCGTAACTTGCGCGTACCTTACCTCGCAGTGGTCGGATTGAAGGAAGCCGAGCAGCGTGGTGTTTCTGTTCGGTCACGAGACGAGAACAAAGAGCTCGGACTGCTTAAGCTAGAAGACCTGATCGCGAGAGTACGGAGCGAAGCGCTGCCTCCGTCGTTGCGCCCAGGTCAAAGTGTGGAAAGAAAAGACTCGTAGACTCACTCATCAGGGCAGGGGGACTTACACCCCGCTATTGGAGGACTGTGCCAATCAACAAACCGCGTTTTGAGAGCAGGGATCGGAATTCGACATCAGGACCCCGCGTAAATCACCGCATCCGCGTTCCGCAGGTGCGTGTCGTGGGAGCAGACGGTTCGATGCTGGGCGTCCTCGACACCCACGAAGCCCAGCGCATGGCGCGCGAAGCAGGGCTCGATTTGGTCGAGGTAAACCCGAAGGCATATCCACCGGTCTGCAAGATCATGGACTTCGGGAAGTTCAAATACGAAGAGAAGAAGCGCACGAACGAGGCGAAGAAGCGCCAGGCGATCGTGGAGCTCAAAGAGATCAAGCTGCGTCCGAAGACCGACGTGCATGACCTCGAAGTGAAGATCAACCACGCGCGTCGCTTCCTCGAGGAGGGCAACAAGGTCAAGATCACGTGCCGCTTCCGCGGTCGTGAGATCACGCACCCCGAAGCTGCCGAGAAGCAGCTGATGGCAGTGGTCGAGCGCACGAAGGACCTGGCGGTGGTCGAGCTGACGCCCCGCATGGAAGGTCGCAACATGACGTTGGTGATGGCTCCGGGTGTCCGCGCCGGTGGTGCTGCTGCACGGCCGCGCCCGCCTGCTCCCCGTCCCAGCGTTCAGCCGTCGTCGGATGAGCTGAGCTAGTAAGCCTTCGAGCACTTTGGGGGTCGGGCATGCATTCGTGACGTGCCCGGTCATGCGCTTGTAGCGTGAGGCGGGGTCTCCTTGACTTTCCGGGCTCCGCCCCCTACAAAGCGCCCTCTTTCTCCACGCCGCGCCGCGGGTTTCCCGCTGGTTCGGCGTTCACCCCAAGCCGAGACCTCATGCCCAAGATGAAGACGAAGCGCGCCGCTGCGAAGCGGGTGCGCGTGACTGGTTCTGGCAAGCTCCGCCGTGGCAAAGCCCGGTTGAGCCACCTCATGCGCGGCAAGCCTGCTCGTCGTCTGCGGAAGCTCCGCAAGCACGAGATCGTCGACGCCTCAGACAAGAAGCGGTTCAAGCGCCTGCTTCCATACATTTTCTGAGGAGGAAACAGCTATGCCCCGCGTAAAAAGAGGCTTTAAGGCCCGTCGTCGTCGCAATCGGATTCTCCGCCACTCGAGTGGCTACTACGCCGCTCGCGGCAACCAGTACGCATCCGCGGTCGAGCAGGTTCACCACGCTTGGAGAGACGCCTTCGCGCATCGCCGCGAGAAGAAGGGCGACTTCCGGAAGCTGTGGATCACGCGCATCGGCGCGGCCGCTCGGATGCACGGCTTCAGCTACAGCAAGCTGATGTTCGCGCTGAAGCAGAAGGGCGTCGGGCTGGATCGCAAAGTGCTCGCGGACATCGCGGCACGTGATCCCGGTGGCTTCAAAGCCGTCGTAGACGCCATTCGCTGAGTCAGTTTCATGTCGGTGACGGCCGCATTCGAGAGCGGGCTCGCGGACGCGGCCAACGGCTACGAGGCGGCCTACACTGCCGCGCGCGATGAACCTGCATTGCGCGCGGCGCACGCGCGCTTTGCTGGGCCGCAGGGCCTTCTGACGAAGTTGATGAAGCTCATGCCGGAGCTGCCGAAAGAGCAGCGGCGTGAGCTCGGTCAGCGCGCGAATCAGCTGAAGCAGCAGATCGAAGCCGCGTTCGATACGCGCCTTGCTGCGCTGGCGCATGCCGCGCGCGACGCGGAGCTGAGCGGCTCGCCGATCGACGTCACGCTGCCCGGCTTCGGCGCACGCGTGGGCCACCTGCATCCGCTCACGCGCGTGAAACACGAGCTGCTCGATCTGTTTGCAGCCATGGGCTTCGACATCGCGGACGGGCCCGAAGTCGACTTGCACGAGAACAACTTCGACAAGCTCGGCTTTCCGCCGGACCACCCGGCGACGGACATGCAGGACACGTTTTTTCTCGAGCAGCCTGCCGGGACGAACCCGCGCGCGTCGCTCTTGCGTACGCACACGTCGACCGTGCAGGTCCGCGAGATGCTGAAGCGCCAGCCACCGCTCGCCGTGGTTTCTGCCGGTGCGGTGTTCCGGCGCGATGACGATGCGACGCACTCGCCGATGTTCATGCAGCTCGAAGGCTTTCTGGTCGACGAGGGCGTGAGCTTCGCGCATTTGAAGGGCGTGCTCACGCACTTCTTGCATCGCTTGTTCGGCTCGGATGTGCCGGTGCGTTTTCGCCCGAGCTACTTCCCATTCGTCGAACCAGGCGGCGAGATCGACGTCGGCTGCACGTTGTGTCGCGGTTTCGAGCGCGGACCGAGCGGCTGTCGCGCGTGCAAAGACACTGGCTTCATCGAGATCCTCGGCTGCGGGATGATCCACCCGGTCGTCTTCGAGCACGTCGGGTACGACCCGGAGCGCTACACCGGCTTCGCGTTCGGCATGGGCATCGATCGCATCGCGATGATGCGGTACGGCGTGCCGGAGCTCGGTTTGCTCTACGGCAACGATCCGCGCTTTCTCACTCAACTCTGATCGGAGCGCAGCATGCTCGCATCGCACAACTGGCTGAGGGAGCTCAGTGGGCTGTCAGTCGACCCTGCCGAGGTGGCGAAGCGTTTGACGCTCGCCGGGCTCGAAGTGGAGTCGATGCGCAGGTTCGGTGGCGGGCTCGACAACGTCGTCGTCGCCGAAGTGCGCGGGATGCGCCCGCATCCGCAGCGCGAAAAGCTGCGCCTCGTGACCTTGTTCGATGGCGAACGCGAATCCGAAGTCGTGTGCGGTGCGCCGAACGTTCCGGATCCGGGTGGTCGGGTCGCGTTCGCGAAGCTCGGTGCGAGCTTGCCGAATGGTCTGAAGATCGAGGAGCGCAAGCTCGGCGGAGTCGTGTCGAGCGGCATGATCTGCAGTGAGGTCGAGCTCAACCTCGGTGCGGACGGCGATGGCATTCTGATCCTCGATTCGAGCGCGCAGCCGGGTGCGCCGCTGACGGCTGCGCTCGGTCTGTCGGACACGATCTACGAGATCGGTCTGACACCAAATCGTCCGGATTGCCTCGGGCACGTCGGGATCGCGCGCGAGCTGTGCGCGCTGTTCGACAAACCGTTTCTCCTCCCGCCGCCGCCCGACTTTCGCGCGCTGTTCAATCCGACGCCGGCGCTGCTCATCGAGGACAAGTCCGGGTTTGGATTGTTCGAAGCGCGCGCGCACGAGACGCTGACGCCGTCCGCTGCGGGCTCGCCGGTTCGCGTGCAGATCTCCGCGCCCGACCGCTGCCCGCGGTATGGCGCAGCACTGGTGCTCGGCGTGCAGATCGCGCCGTCGCCGTTTGCGTTCCGCTATCGCCTGCACACGCTCGGCTTGCGCGCGATCAGCAACGTCGTCGATGCGACAAACCTGATCTTGCTCGGCTGGGGCCAGCCGATTCACGCGTTCGATCTGCGCAAGCTGAACGGACCGAGCATCGACGTGCGGCTCGCGCGCGAAGGCGAAAAGATGCACACGCTCGACGGGCAAGAGCGCACGCTCACCGCTGACGACCTGTTGATCTGTGATGCGAAGGGGCCGGTCGCGCTCGCAGGTGTGATGGGCGGTGCCAACTCCGAAATCGGTCCTGACACGCGCGACGTGCTGATCGAGTGTGCTTACTTCGACCCGCGTTCGGTGCGTCGCACGAGCAAGCGGACCGGTTTGCATACCGATAGCAGTCACCGCTTCGAACGCGGCGTCGATCCGCACGCGACGCGTGCCGTCCTCGCAGATTCGAGCGCGCTCGTCGCATCACTCGCCGGCGGCGCAGTCGGCTCGCGCGCGCTCGACGTCTACCCGAAGCCGATCGAAAAGCAGCACGTGAGGTTTCGGCCCGCCCGTGCGCAGTTGCTGCTCGGGCGCGAAGTCACCGCCGCCGAAGCGAAGCCCGTGTTCGAGCGACTCGGCTGCGAGGTTGCCGTGAGTGGCAGCGATTTCGACGTCGTGGTTCCGACCCATCGCCCCGACATCACGCGCGAAGCCGACTTGATCGAAGAGCTCGCGCGCGTGTCGGGCTACGATACGATCCCGACGGTGTTGCCCGTGCTGCGTCCGGTGGCCGATGCGGGCTCGAGCGAGATCGCATTCGTGCGACGGCTGCGCGAAGCCGCCGTCAGCTGCGGCCTGCACGAAGCTGTGAACTTCGCGATGGTCGCGACGAGCACGCTCGAAAAGGCGAAAGCGCCGCAGCCGGATCGCGCCGTGCGCCTCGCGAATCCGATGTCGGAAGAGCGGTCGGTGCTGCGGACGGCCGTGTTGCCCGGCCTGCTCATGAACTTGCTCACCGCCCAGCGGCACCAGCAAAAGCGGTTCGCGGGCTTCGAGGTCTCGCGCGTGTTCACCCCGACGGCTCGGGGCGCGCTTCCCGACGAGCGCTACGAGCTCGCCGTGGTGTTATGGGGCCTCCGGCAGAGTTGGTACGAGGAGCGCGAAGAGCTCGATTTCTACGACGCCAAGGGTGTGATGGAGAGCCTGTCACACGCCGTGCTCGGCGAACGCGGACGTACCGAGCTGGACGCCCAGCTCGCCGACGCTGCGCCCTATCTGCACCCCAAGCGCAGCGCGCGCGTGGTGTGCGGCTCGCAGGCGAAGGTGGGGTTTCTCGGCGAATTGCACCCCGACGTGGTGCGCGAGCTCGATCTGACCGGCCGGCCCGCCGTGCTCGTGCTCGACGTGGCATCGCTGCTCGCAGCGGCACGAGGACGCGGCCAGTCGCCCGCAGCAGCCTTGCCGCGCTTCCCTGCGGCTACGCGCGATCTGGCCGTCGTCGTGGCGGAGAGCGTCCCCGCGGGTGAGGTGGCAGGCGTGCTCTCCGAGGTCGCCGCGGGTCTGGCCGAAAGTGTGCGGCTCTTCGACATCTACCGAGGTGCACCGGTACCGGACGGCCAAAAGAGCCTGGCGTTCCACGTCACCTATCGCGATCCATCTGCGACCCTTACCGACAAACGCGTCGATGAAGCGCACGCCAAAGTCGCCGCCCAGGCGGAGGCTCGGTTCGGGGCGGCAGTCCGCAAGTAACCGTCGCTATTGAGTTTTGAGCGCCGCTGTGTTTGCATTAAACCAGCTTTTCCGGCGGGCTCAGATGACCAAGGCTGAAATCATCGATTGCGTCTACGAGAAGGTCGGGGGGTTCTCGAAGAAGGAATCGGCCGAAGTGGTCGAGGCAGTCTTCGAGACCATGAAGGACATCCTGTCGCAAGGCGACAAGGTCAAGATCTCCGGCTTCGGGAACTTTGTCGTCCGCGAGAAGAAAGAGCGGATCGGTCGGAACCCACAGACGGGCGATCCGATTCCCATCAGCGCCCGTCGCGTTCTCACGTTCAAACCCAGCCAGGTGCTGAAGAACGTGCTGAACCCGGAAAAAGCTGCTCGCCGCGGACACGACGGCACGTTGATGCACGAAGAGCAGAGTTAACGCTGCGCTAGATCGCGGACAGCTCTGCGGCGGCTCACGATGGCTCACGCAGTGCGCGCTGCCGATTCAGTCGATTCAGATGTGATCTCCGGTTAGTATCGCGCGCTAACCGTGTCGAGCAGCGAGCTCCCAGATAAGCTGTTCTTCAAGATTGGCGAAGTCGCGCAACTAGTCGGCGTGCGCCCGCACGTCCTGCGCTACTGGGAGAGCGAGTTTTCCGCGCTCCGGCCGCTCAAGACGCGTGGCGCTCACCGCGTCTATCGGCGGCGCGACGTCGAGCTCGCGGTGCTGCTGCGGCGCTTGTTGCACGAGGAAGGCCTGACCGTCTCGGGCGCTAAGAAACGCTTGCGCGAGTCGGGTCACGATCGCGTGACGAGCCCGCCCGATCCCGAGGCAGTGCGCGAAGTCGCATCTCGCGCGGACTTGATCGCCGTGCGCAACGAGCTCTCGGATCTCTTGCAGCGCCTCGATCGCGTGTTCGACTCGAGCTCCGTCACCGAGACGCGTCAGGTGCATGCGACCGTGACTGCTTCGGTGCCGAACAGCGTG
This sequence comes from Polyangiales bacterium, assembly GCA_035687405.1. GTDB lineage: Bacteria > Myxococcota_A > Polyangia > Polyangiales > JAFGIB01 > JADGRF01. The sequence goes on along the minus strand of DASRXR010000920.1, from coordinate 5,195 downwards.
CCCGTTCCGGCGCGACGCCGACCACTCGCGTGATCGCGGGTGTGTGCTGCTCCGACTTGCCACTTGCCTGAGCGGGGGAAGCGTGTATCTTCGCCAGCCCTCGGTGGAAACGCCGAGGCATGGTCGGGGCGTGGCGCAGCCTGGTTAGCGCACCAGACTGGGGGTCTGGGGGTCGCTGGTTCGAATCCAGTCGCCCCGACCACTTTTAATATCGCGGGAGTTCGGCGCGGCACATTTGGACGCTATGTCCGAACGTCCCGTCATTCTCATCACCCACGATGTGGTGTGCAGGCGCGCGGTATCGGCGTACAGCGCGCGGCTGCAGCAGCGCTCGGCCGCGTGATCGTCGTCGCAGTGACGCGCGAGCAAAGCACGAGCGCGCACTCCATCACGATCGATCGACCGCTGCGACACATCGAGCGCGATGTCGATGTTCACTCGATCGACGGCACGCCTACGGATTGCACTACTTGGCAGCCGTACGCGGCATTCCAGTGATTGCATTCTCGGCACCGTCCGATACCGACCTCGAGCGCGACGCGAGTCACGCCAGCTCGATCGCCCAACGTTTCCTCGCGGCTACGCGCACGCAGTCGAGCTCGGCAATGTATCGATCACGCAGCTTGTGCTCGAAGCGACGCACCACGCGCAGCTTTCGTTCGCCGAGGGTCCGGCCGGCGACTGAAATCGGAAACTGATCTATAAGCCTGGCAGTTGCGAGGAGACTGTCATGAGTGATGCCGTACGCGATGTGCTCGAACGTTGTATCCGGGACGTTCCCGACTTCCCCAAGCCAGGGATCTTGTTCAAGGACATAACGCCGATCTTGTCCGATCCGCGGGCGTTCAACCTGTGTCTGGACGCGATGGCGGAGCCTTACGATGGCAAGCCACTCGATGTGATCGTCGGGATCGAAGCGCGCGGTTTCATCTTCGGTGCTGCGCTCGCATCGCGACTGCGTAAGGCATTTGTACCTGCGCGTAAGCCGGGCAAATTGCCGGCGGCGAAACATCGTGTCGAATATCAGCTGGAGTATGGGACCGATGCGATCGAGATCCACACCGACGCGATCCAGCCGGGGCAGCAAGTGTTGATCGTCGACGACGTCCTCGCGACCGGGGGCACTGCATCTGCCACTTGTCAGCTTGTGCAAAAGCTCGGTGGTCAGGTGATCGGTGCGAGCTTCGTGATCGAGTTGACGTTTCTCCCAGGTCGAGAGCGGATGCGTCCCATCGCGGTGTCGTCCTTGGTGCAGTACTGACATCTGACTGCAACCGGACCTGTGAATTAGTCGGGCGGTAGATTGGATCGCGAATCGAAACGTAGTGCTGCGTTCAGGTTTGCGTTCAGGCTCACGCTGATATGACCAGCAGGAACAGCGAGCTAAGGCCTATCGGCCCTGACATGTGTTGGTGTACATCGACGCTTGGCATGGTATAGCGCCACCGCTTAGTGTTCGCCTGGCATTGCCCCCGTAGCTCAGATGGACAGAGCAGCGGCTTCCTAAGCCGTTGGTCGGCCGTTCGAATCGGCCCGGGGGTGCTCGCGATTGGACACGATTAGACACCGTGGGATACGAGTTTGAACACCGAGGCGTCGCGCTCACCGTGCAAGCGTCTTTGTTGTGAATGCGTTCGAAGCGCCCAAGGAGTTTACGGTCATGGCTGCAAAGAAACTCAAGAAGGCTTCCGGTAAGCCCGTCTCCAAGTCCGCGTTCGTGCGAGGCCTGTCCACTTCGTTGCCCGCGAAGGAAGTAGTCGCGAAAGCGAAATCCGCTGGGCTCAGGATCAGTGATCGTTACGTGCACGTCATTCGTTCGATCGCTAAACGCGCCGCAAAACAGGGCAATGGCGCGTCGTCGGGTCCCCGTCGTGGTGGCCGTCCGATCTCGTCGAAGCGTACTTTCGTGTTGAGCCTGCCTTCGAGCATGGCCGCGAGTGAAGTCATCGACCGCGCCAAGTCTCAGGGCATGACACTGACGACCAACTACGTTTACAAGATTCGCAGCCGCGGCGCGGCAGCGAATGGTCGCGGTTCGTCGGTTCCGCCGGCACCCTCGATCAAGGCGAGTCTGGTGCGCGGTACGCGACGCGGTGCGCACAGCGCGCCCAACAACGGTCAGGAAGAGCGTTTCGTTGCGCTCGTGCTGGACGTCGGCCTGTCACGCGCGACCGCCTTGCTCGATCAGTTACGCGATCGTGTGCAAGGTTTGTCCGTCCACTGACACATTGCCTGTCGACAGCTGTTCGTTTGTCACAATCGGTATTTCGACACGATAACAGTGCGGCGTGACACCGCGTGACACGGTGTAACTAGCGTGGCAACAAGCTCGCGACCCGTCTCGCGATTGCTTCACTCGCTGTTAGGCCCGGCGACTCGATTCCGAGCAGCTGCACGAAGCCGGGTAGCCCTTGGGCCGTACTCTCCGCGATGACGAAATCGCGCAACGGTTGCCCGGGCCCCTGCAGCTTCGGACGAAGGCCGGCATAGTCCGGCTCAAGGTCCTCGTCGCGAATCTGGGGGAAATAGTGGCGAATTGCGGCGCCAAACGCGGCGCGCTTGTTCGGGTCAACGTCGTAGGCCGGCTCGTCCACATAAGTGGTGTCAGGGCCAGCACGGACCTGACCTTGTAAGTCGAGCGTCAGGTGAACACCTAAACCCGCATGCACCGGTAGCGGATAGATCAGATGAGACAGGCCGCGCGTCGCGGCGCTACGCACGCTGAAATAGTCGCCCTTGCACAAGTGCTGGCGGTAGCCGAGTGCATCTATATCGAGACCAGCGAGCTCCGCAATCCGCGGCGCAATGAGGCCCGCCGCGTTGATCACGCGCCGTGCCCGCACCGTCTCGCGCTCGCGATTCGGACCGACTTCGAGCACGAGGTCGTACCCGGCGTTCGGGCGCTCGATCGCGACGACCTCGGCGAACAACAACAGCTCGGCGCCGTGTTCTTTCGCTTCGATCCGATAGCTGTCCATCAAGCCGTGCGCATCGACGATGCCGGTTTCGGGCGACAACAACGCGATCACGACGTTGAGGCGCGGCTCGATCGCGTGCGCCTCTTTGCCATCCAGAATGCGCACGTCGCCGGCGCCGTTTTGTTTGGCGACTGCGGCGAGCTGTTCGAGCTTCACGTGTTCTGCTGCGTCGGTTGCGACGATGAGTTTCCCGAGCTTGCGATGCGGAACGCCGGTGCGCGCCGCGCGCGCGTAGAGGAGGTCACGCCCTTCGACGCACAACTGCGCTTTGAGCGAACCCGGCGGGTAGTACAAGCCGGCGTGGATCACCCCGCTATTGCGGCTCGACGTTTCCTGACCGACGCGCGTGTTGCGTTCGATGACCAACACTTCGTAGCCGCGCGTCGCGAGAGTCGCGGCGCACGCGAGCCCGACTGCGCCCGCGCCAATGATGACGACATCCACCTCGTCCATGCGTCTCAGTTAGCAGGAAATCAGGCTCTGTCGATCGTGGTTTGACAGGCCTGCCATCGAGCGTCCAAGGTTCGACAGGCATGACACGAACGCGCACGCGACCGGACGAATCGGGCCAACCGAGCTACATCACGCCCGAGGGTTATCGCCGGCTCGAGGAAGAGGCGCATCGGCTCTGGACGGTCGAACGGCCGAAGGTCAGCAAAGCCGTCGCCGTCGCGGCAGCGGAAGGTGATCGATCCGAGAACGCCGAGTACATCTACGGCAAGCGCAAGCTGTTCGAGATCGATCGGCGGTTGACGGTTTTGGGCAAGCGCCTCGTCGTGCTCAAAATCGTCGACGGCAAACCGCCTGCGGACGGTCGGGTGTATTTCGGCGCGTGGGTGACGCTCGAAACCGAAGAGGGCGAACACGTGACGCACCGCATCGTCGGTCCTGACGAAACCGATCTCGGGGGCGTCACGGTCAGTTGTGAGTCGCCGTTGGGCAAAGCACTCCTCGGTCGTGACCTCGGCGACGAGGTGAGTGTTCCGCGTCCGAAGGGCACGGTCAGTTTCGTGATTCACGCGATCACGTTCAGCGATCCCGCCCGCAGCTGACAGCGGCGCACATCCGAAGCGAGCCGCCTACGCCGCTCGGCGTTGTACGCCGCCCTGTGTGCGCGCCCCCGTGCCGGCGCAGCTAGACCTTGCGCTATGCTGAATGCGTCACGTGTTCTCGATCGTCCGTCGGGCTCGATCGAGCGCTCACGCCAATGAGACTGTTCAACACGCCGCAGGCGGGATCGAGCGGCGCGCAATTGCGCGCCTTCGGAATCGGGACGATTTGCGCTGCGCTGCTGATGGCTGCGGCATCGGTGGCCGTTGCTCAGTCCGCCCAGGCCGATGCCGGGACCAGCCGCGACGTCGCGCCGACTCGAGCGGCCGCCGACCCACAGCAAGTTGCGATGGCGCGCGCGCTGTTCGAAGACGGGTTACGTCACGTCGACGAGGAAGAGTGGGCGCTCGCAGCCGACCGGTTCGGGCGGGTCCTCGCCCTGCGATACTCGGCGGTCGCCGCATACAACCTCGCGCTCGCCCGGGCGCGCCTTGGCTCGAGTGTTCTCGCGCTCGAAGGTTTGCGCGAATTGCTCGTTCAGCCGGTGCTCGATCCGAGCGTGCGCGACGCAGCGCTCGCGCTCCAAAAAGAGCAGAACGCCTACGTCGGCTGGCTGACGGTGCGCGTGCGCGGCGAATGCGCGACGTGCGGCGTTCAGCTGGATGGCAAGCGGCTTCCAGATGCGGCGCTCGGCGTCGCAGTGCCGGTCGACCCCGGGCATCACGCGCTCGCACTCGTCCGCGGTGACGAAGAGCTCGCGCGCTCGAGCTTGAGTGTCGCGCGCGGTGCCCGCGTCGAGGGCAACTTGCAAGCTCCAGTCGCTTCGGCTGCACCGAGCGCAGATCTGTCGCCCGCGGAGGTGAGAGACACCGCCGCTCCGAGCGTCGAACCCGCGGCGCCTGCGGGTGCGCTCGCGGCCGCGCCCGAGAAGCAGTCTAAGAGCTCGTTGCTCGCCAGCCCCTGGTTCTGGGGCGGCGTCGGCGTGCTCGCGGCCGGTGTCATCACACTCGGAGTCGTCCTCGCAGGCAATGGTGCTCAGGATGCTTCGCCGGTTCCGGGCAACTTCTCGCCGGGCGTGATCTCGGGCCAGGTCCAACCGTGAAGCGACGGATCTGGACAGCATTTCAGGGGCTCGCGGTGTTGGCAGCGCTCAGCTGCAGCCCCGAT
>DASRXR010000919.1:0-3041 GCA_035687405.1 Polyangiales bacterium | reverse complement strand
GTCGCGAGGGGTGGGTCGTCGCGAGGGGTGCGGATCACACTTGGACCCGGCCCAGACCGGGTTCGATTGTTCAGCCGCGTACGATTCATGGGATTCGCCGTAGACCGTGCACCGCCGCTGATGGCTGCGGGTATGCGACTTGTCCGAGGGATGATTGAACCCAGTCATCTGCGATCTCGTAAGAGTTTTCGGACAACCTCGAGGTTGGTTGCGGAAAAACTTTCTTGATCTTTTTGTCGACGAAGGCTTGACGTGTTTCTCGACGCCACTCGCAAACATTCGCATCTCGAATTCTCGACATCGATTGCTGCGCCGACGTTGCGCCGTGCGGTCGCGCGATTCGGATTTTGATTTGTAACGCGTACTCGAAGCAGCTCGCTGAACACAGCGCATCCTCAGACGCCGAAAAACACGGTGCTATAGATTGGTTTTGAATGGTGGGGGCTGTCATGAAGGAACTGGAACACGCGAAGCAACTCAGTGATGAGGTGCCGATCTCCAAACTGTCCTGCTGCGTTCAGAAGATCGCGAGCTGAGTGTTCGTCTTCTCGCGCATCTTGGAGAAGTGGATGCTCGTAAGCTTTATCGCGACGAAGGGTTCAGCTCGATGTTCGACTACTGCGTTCGATCACTCCACATGTCGGAGTCAGAAGCAGACCTGCGGATCAAAGCCGCGCGGATCGGCCGCGAGTTTCCGAGCGCACTCGAGATGCTCGCGCGTGGCGAGTTGCACATGACGGCACTGAGAGTGCTCGCACCCGTGCTGACCGCATCCAACACGCACCTACTGAAAGAGGCGTGCTTCAAGTCGAAGCGGGAAGTGAAGGAACTGATCGCGAAGCACTTCCCCTCGCCAGATGTCGCTGACTCGATGCGTCGGTTGCCGCAACCACGCTCAATGCCCACAGCGCAGGAGCCGCAACCGGCGGTGCCTCCGCAGCTCAATCTAATGGGTCCGTTGCCGCTTGCGCGTCAGCTCGCAAGTCCAGAACAACACCAGTCGATCCAAACATCCGGCGTGCTTCAGCTTGCGAGCCCACAGCAACACCAGTCGATCCAAACATCCGGCGTGCTTCAGCTTGCGAGCCCGCACCAACCCCAATCGGTCCAAGCGTACGGCACGCCTTCGCTTGATCAGGTTCCGAACGGCGATCTCGCCTCGATTGTAGAACAAGCTCTCGTGCTTCTGATTGCGCAAAAGAAGAAGCAGCGTTTCGCGCTGACGTCGCAACCGCGAACGCAATGGTCGCCGCGTTCGGGCGCACACTCGTCGTCAAAAAAGCGCGACGACGAGTGCGTATCGAAGGGGCCAGCCAACGGCACTTTGAATCGCTCGCGAGAAGCGGAGCGATCGTCGGAGAGGCGCGAAGAGAGCAAGTCAGCCGATCGTCCGCAAGAAGCGCGATCGCTGGCGCAGCGCGAAGAGAACAGCGCAGACAGTCGTTACATCCCGACTGCGTTGCGGCGCGAGGTCTACACGCGTGATGGTGGGCAGTGCAGCTTCGTGAGTCAAAGCGGCACTCGGTGCTGCACGCGGCGTGATTTGGAATTTCATCACGTCGTGCCGTTTGCGAGGGGTGGTGCAATGACGCTAGATAACCTGCGTCTGATGTGTCGAGCGCACAACGCGTTGTTGGCTGAGCGTGACTACGGTCGTGACTACGTGAAGAGCCGAATCGCGAAGCGACAAGATCAAACCGTAAGCGACAGAACAACCGAGCCCGGTCTGGACCGGAAGCAACCGTGAATCGCAGACGCAAGCACGCTTCCGTTATCAGCCAGGGCTGCATCACGGCCGCCGATTCGCGTGAAGTCTTCTGAAGGAACAACGCCGCGCGGCGAGTCCCAATCACGCGTCGCAAGGTCCGCATCGCACGCAGACGCAAGCACTCCGCTGAACCGATGCGACCGGACAACATCCGCGATCTGCGGACGCCCGTCCCGCGTGCCGATGCCAGGACTCCATCTCCGTCGCCGACCCGCATGATGTCCCCGCACGGACCAACGCGGCGCGTCCATGTCAATCACACTTCGACACGTCCGCGCCGCGCGCAGCCTCAGGCCCGCAGGTCTCAGCCAACACTTCTTGCTATTCATTGCTCGGATGAGACCCGGAGCGCAGTCGCCGCTCGGGCGACATCTCCGGATTCCTCCGAGCGCGGGGACCTTCACCTCTGGACTACGCCAAACTGTCCCGGACCCTCGTCACGTTTGATCCGCTGCCGCCATCCGCCGCTGGCACGGCAGGAGCCCGCAGCCGCACCACTCACACCACGACATTCAAACCGTGCTTCGCCAAGGTTTGACGCAATGGAGAATCGGCGTCGGATAGGAGCCTTGCCGTGGACGTGTAGCCTTCCTCGAGGATCGCGCGGCGCGCCGCAAAGTTCATCGGGCTGTACATGAACAACGTTGCATCGCTCTGCTTCGGCTCCAACACCACGACGTCAGTCTGCGAATGCGAGGAGCGGAACTCATCGAGCCTGAGCCGCATCCCAGCCTCACTCCTCATCCGCATGGCTTGCTCGTAAACCCAAATCGCACCTTTGTCTCGCACTCGGCGCTGCGGTCCGTGACCGGTCGGGACATCTCGACCACCACCACCACCCGCATGCACCGGGACCATCGGGTTGACTACGACGATCAAGTTGCAGCCCTTGGCTGCAGCGATGTCGACGTGCGCTACGTCGCCGATTCCGCCATCCACGTAGTCGCGGCCCTCGTAGTTGACCGGCGCATACAAGATCGGAATCGCACTCGACGCTGCGATCGCCCGCGGGACCGAAATGCCGAGCGGCGCATCCTCACCGAACACGACGCGGCGACCCGCATCGAGATCGTACGACGGGATGTAGAGCGACCTCGGCATCTCCGAGAACGCCTGCGGAATGCCGCGGCGGGTCATGAACTCGCTGAGGAAGCGCTCGTAGGGGTCGAGCGTGAACACCCCGGCCGGCAACGAATCGACGAAACGCTCGAGCTCGTTCCAGACGTTCACGTCGAGCGGGTTCGTCGCAGCAGACGAGACCACGCGTCGCGCG
>DASRXR010000918.1:0-15509 GCA_035687405.1 Polyangiales bacterium | reverse complement strand
CACTCGGGGCGGCTCACGAGCGCGACATCGTGCACCGAGACATCAAACCCGAGAACGTGTTCTTGACCGGGCAACACGGTCGCTACACCGTGAAGGTGCTCGACTTCGGGATCTCGCGCGTGGGTGACAGTGCTGCTTCGCTCACGAAGACGGGGATCGTGATGGGCACGCCCGCGTACATGCCGCCCGAGCAAGCGCGGGGTGCGCGCGTCGATCATCGCGCGGACATCTACGCCGTGGGCGCGATCTTGTACGAGGCCGTGACCGGCAAGCCGCCGTTCGAAGGGCCGGACATGATGGCGACGCTCGCGCAAGTCATGTCGCAAGAGCCGCAGCGGCCGTCCACTCTGAACGGTGCGATCCCGCCTGCGCTCGAGATGACGATTCAACGCGCGATGGCGAAGAGTCCCAACGAGCGCCACAACACGATGGTCGAGCTGGACGCTGAACTCGCCGAGTTCGAGACCTCGATGCTCTCGCGCACGGCGCGGATGTCGTTGCCGGGAGTGGCGCCGGACGAGCAGCAGACCCTGCCGTTCGAGACGGCGCGGATCAGCCTCGCAGATTTCGATTCGTCCACGGGGACGCGTCGCGCGCGTGCGCCCAGCGGCGCCGCTCAGCGGGCGCGGGCGAACATCGTGATGTTGTCGTTCGTGGCGCTGGCGTGGGGGCTCGGTGGGTTGCTCGATGCAGCTACGAGCGGCATCCGCTGGGCGCGCGCTGCGAGCTCGCTCAGCGCGACTGAGCTCGTGTTGACGTTGTCCGGGTCGATCGCGCTGTTACTCGCGCCGACCATCGCTTGGATTCGGCACGTGCGCGAGCGGGTGTGGCCGAGCACTCCGCGCGCAGTCGAGACGGTTTCGCAGTTGCGCGGCGTGTTGGTCGCGACGTTCGTGACGTATGCGGTCGGCAGCCTCGGCGTGCGCGTGGTCGAGGCGGTATTTCACGACGACCCGCATGCGGTGGACTGGCCGGGCTGGGCGGTGTTCTTGTTCGTCGCGGCGAACCTCGCCGGTGCGACGACGTGGGCGCTCGATCGGCTGCAAGCAGAGCGCAACGAGTAGCGGAGCACTTGTTGTCAGCGTCGGCCGCGGACGACGATGCGCTTGATTTTGGCGCGTTCGTCGCAGCGATCGAAGAAGAACCACAGCGTCTTTTGCGTGATCACGCAGGTGGGTTCTTCCCAGAGCGGAGGGAACTTCGCGGGTGTGCCCGCGCCCGGATAGGCCTTTGCGAAGCTCGCGTAGCTGTCACCGACGCCAACTCCGCGATCGGTCTTCGGGCCCTTCTCGGTGATGACGAGCGTGCTGATCGAGAGCTTGCCAGCTTCGGCGAGCTCGACCGCGCGCTGCTTGATCGCGTCCGGCACGGGCTCGCCGGTGTGGGCGCGACTCCAACCCGAGAACGGTCCGTTGCGAACCGTGAGAAAGACGGGAGGCTCTTCGAGCACGAAGCCTTCGAGCGGTTGTGCATCGCCGTAGAGCGCAGTCGTGTAGCGAGAGGCGATGTCGCCGGTGATGCCGGCCAAGCGCGCGCCGATGAGCAAGCCACCTACGCCGCGTGCCGTGATCAACCAAGCGGCTGGCGTGCCTGCGGCGGACGATGCGCGTTCACCACTCGGCAGCGCCGCGGCAAACGTGTTCGTGGGATCGGGGGCGGGTGCTGCAGCTTCCGGCGGCGGTTCCGCCGCTAGGGGCTGCGCGACTTGCGGCGCGCCTTTGGTGCCTGGCGGAGGGGGAGGAAGGTCGGGCGCCGACAATGCTTCGAGATCGCGCTTGTCGAGTCGCGTTTCGATCGTCGGTTTCTGCGCGATCTTCGTGCCGGGAAGGATCGGATTGATCAGTAAATCGACGTTTTCCGCCGGCGCCGCAGGCTTTGCCGGCGCCGCTGGAGCTGCGCCGACTGGATTTGCGCCCGGCTTGGTCGCCGCGAGCGTTCCAGGAGCCGGCTTGGCTGCAAGCTTGGACGCGGCTTGTGGCGGAGGTAGCGCTGGTGCGAGCGACGGCGCGGGTTGCTGCGGTTGCGCCTGAGCTTGCGGCGCTGCGGAGTCCGCCGGCCTCGCGAGCGACTTCAGCCTGATTCCGGAGCCAGGTTTCGGAATCACCGGCGCCGCGAGCGAGTTCAGCTCCTTGGCCGAAACCGCTGGATCCGGCGGAGCTGCTGGCGGCGGGGCCGGAGGAGCTTCCTGAGTACACGCGCTGAGCGCGAGCAGCGCGCAGAGCGTGGCGTGTCGAAGATGGCGGCGGCGCGGGAACAGCATGACTCCGTGCCGCACTCTATTTAACGACAGACCCCTGCTGCAAGCCGGCGATTTGCTCCTCGGTGTACCCGAGCTCACTCAGGAGCGCTCGCGTGTGCTGGCCCAACGTGGGCGTGCCGCTGCTCTTTACCGCCGGCGTCTTCGAAAACCGGATCGGATGCCCGGGCGAACGATACGCGCCGAGCTCCGCGTTCTCGAGCTTCCACATCATGTCGAGCGCTTGGACTTGCGGGTCCTCATACAGGTTCGGGCGATAGCTCACCGGACCACACGGAATGCCCGCCGCTTCCAGCTGCGCGAGCCAGTGAACATTCGGCTTCTGCAGCAGGCGCTGCTCGATCGCCCGCATCAACGCCTTCTGCTCGTAGTAGACGGCGTCCGATGCGTTGCCCAAGTCGACGCCGGTGTGCGGATCGTCGATCTCGAGCACCGCACACAGCTTCTCGCGCAGTCCGCGGTTCAACGCCGCGATGCTGAGATATCCATCGCCCGTCGGATACACGCGATAGTACGGGTAGACCTGCCGATCGGTCGGGCGATGCGCGCAGTCCGGCACTTCGACCGGCCGCGTCGTGTCCGGCAAGTCCTCGCGCAAGCGCATCTCGGCGAACTCGTCGATCACGGCCGTGTGTTTTTTGCCTTGTTGGCGTGCTGTCCGCAGGAGCTCGAGTTCCGCCGCGTGCTGGCGCTCGTCCAGCCGATCGATGTGGATCAGGTTTTGCGACTGAAGCGCGAGCCCGGTGCTGAACAGCGACGTCTCGATCTTCTGTCCTTCACCCGTTTTCGTGCGGTGATAGAGCGCGGCGACGATCCCGAGCGCGTTGAACATCCCAGTGCCGATGTCGATGTAGTTGATCGCGCCCGGACCGCGGGGCGCACCGTCTTCGTCCGCGTAGTTCGACATGATGCCGGACGCTGCGTGCGCGATGATGTCGAAGCCCTTGCGTTTCTGGTACGGCCCGACTTCGCCGAACGCGGTGCTCGAGACGAAGATCAGATCCGCTTTGATCGCAGACAACGCTTCGTAGTCGATCCCGAGCTTCTTCGCCGCGCTCGCGCCGAAGTTTTGAATCACGACGTCGGCTTGCGGGATCAAGCGGTACAAAACCTCGCGCCCTTCGGGCTTGCGCAGATCGATCGCGAGACTCTCCTTGCCTCGGTTGTAGGCGAGCGCCATGCGCGTATTGCCGCGATAACGCGTGCGACTCCCGAGCCGTCGCTCTTCCGCGCCGTCGGGAGGCTCGACTTTGATCACGCGCGCGCCGAGGTCGGCGAGGAGCGAGCCGCAGTACGGCCCCGCGATGTACTCGGAGATATCGACGACGGTCACACCGCTCAGGAGTGAAGTCACGGTCAGCCTCCCCGCGAGCACACGGCTCGCGAACGCGCGGAGCGTATGTCATTGCTGCGGTGGTCGCGAGCCAGTGCTGGGGGCAGCAGTAAGTCCGCGCCGATTCGGGAGCGAAACGCGGCTCAACGTGCGAATGCGAACGCGCACACTGAGTCCGTGTTTGGCGCACGCGGCATGCGTGTTTGTCGGAGCACTAAGGAATCAACAGTACCTTGCCGGTCGTCGCGCGACTTTCGAGCGCGCGATGCGCTTCTGCCGCGTCCGCGAGCGGGAACGTTCGATCGATCCGAACCTTCAGCTCGCCGGCCTTCACCCAGCCGAACAAGTCGTTCGCGCGCGACACGAGCTCTTCGCGCGTCGCAGTGTAATGGCCGAGCGTGGGCCGCGTGAGAAACAGCGAGCCCTTCGCTGCGAGTGTCTGCGGATCCAGCGGGCCCACTGCGCCGCTCGACTGACCGAACAACACGAGCATCCCGCGCGGCCGCAGCGACCGAAGACTCTTCTCGAAGGTCGTCTTACCGACCGAGTCGTACACGACGTCGACCCCGCGACCCGCCGTGAGCTGACACGACTCCGCTTCGAAGTCTTGCTGGTCGTACAGGATCACGGCATCGGCGCCGGCTTGCTTCGAGATCTCGGCTTTTTGTGGCGTCGACACCGTCGTGATCACGCGGGCGCCTTTGCGCTTCGCGATTTGTGTGAGCAGGAGCCCGACGCCGCCTGCGCCAGCGTGCACGAGCGCGGTGTGCCCGGCCGATAACGCAAACGTCGAGTACGCGAGGTAGTGAGCGGTCAAGCCTTGCAGCAAGACCGCAGCTGCAAGCGAGCTATCGAGCCCATCCGGAACGGGGATGGCGCGTTCTGCAGGTACGAGCACATGTGTCGCATACGAGCCCGGAGTGGAGGTCCACGCGACGCGCTCGCCCGGCTTCAAGGATGTGACGCCTTCGCCGATCGCTTCGATGACTCCCGCACCTTCGAGCCCGACCGGAATCGGCCGCGGCGATTGGTACTGCCCGCTGCGCGAGTAGACGTCGATGAAGTTCACACCGATCGCTTCCGTGCGCACGAGCAGCTGCGTGCCCGTTGGCACGGGTGTGGGGAAGTCCTCGAGTCGTAGCTCTTCAGGACCGCCAGGTTGCTTCGGGCGCACTGCTTTCATGATTCGCTCCTCGGGCTTGTCTACTATACGAGACGGGGTCCTTCAATCGTATCGATCGCGCGGGACGATGACGCGGTCCCAGGCCGATTCCCCGCGCGCACGCTCGTACCCGATTTGCTCGAGTCGCAGCATCCATGCCGGATCGTACGTGGCGTTTGCACCGGGTTCCTCCGCGAGCTCGGGCGGAATCATGGTCACGCGAAGTTGCATTCGCAAACCGCGCACTCCGCCGCTGACCGCGCGCGTGAGATCGGAGACGCGTTCTACGAGCTCCGCTTGCGTGGCACGGAAGAACAGCGCCTGCGAACGCTCACTCATCGCCGAGCGGCTCTCGGGATCGATCCGCACCTGATCCGCGCTCGCGAAACCGTTCATGATCACCCAGACCCGCACTTCGATCGTGTCGCTCGTGCCGAGCGCTTTCAGGCGCGCGGCGAGCATCCGGTAGTCGTCGTATTGCAGCGGGACGAGCAAGCTGCTGAATACGTCGCCGGCTGCGTGCACGTGCCGATCGATCATCGCCGGCGTGAACACGCCCGGCACCGCAGCGCTCGCGACCATCAGTGCACGCGCGCGCCGCAAGCCGCGATCATCGTCGCCGAGCTCGTGGCCGAGCTCCCAAAACCGCACCGCGCCGAGATCGAAGTCGGTCGTCGCGATCGCGACCGTGCGCCTCGTCTTGTACTCGCGATACAGCTCGGCTTGCAGCGGCTCGTCGAGCAAGCTGTCGACGAGGTCGCGATAACGCGTCGCATCACCCGGGTCGCCGCCTTGAAGCGCCGGCCAAAAGTCGGCGGTGGGCGCGAGCTCGAGCGGCGCCGTTCGATACAGCGCGGCACCGCGATCGACTGCCGCTTGCGTGCCGATCAGCGCAAACGGAGCGAGCAGCGCGCTGCTGCTCACACCCGTCACGAGATCGAAGTGCGGCATCCCCGGTTGCGCGCGTTCTTGCCAACCGCGTAAGAAGCCAGCGCCATACGCGCCGTTCTGACCGCCGCCTGACAGCAGCAGAATGTCGAGCGTCGCGTCGCGGCGTTCGCGCACGCGTTGCGCGAGTAGCTCGACCAGCCGGCGGACGGTCCCGGCCTGCGCTTCGGCGGCGTCCGTACCGGCCGAACGAACCTTCGGGACTGAGGCCGACGTGTTGAACAGCGCGCAGCTCGTCGTGGCGATACTGGCGACTGCCCATGCGATGAACGCGAGGCGGCGCGAGGCTTCGGGGAGCGGCATGCGCACGCACGGTACAACACCCTACGCGCGCTTACGACGCCTTGCCCCGGCCTGCGTGATCGGCGCTACAGTGGCCGGATGATCACGCTGCGATACGTGCTGTGCGACGTCTTCACCGATCGGGCCTTGGCCGGCAATCCGCTGGCCGTGTTCACCGACGCGCGCAAGCTCACGGCTGCGACGATGCAGGCGCTCGCGCGCGAGATGAACCTCTCGGAGTCGGTCTTCGTGTTACGGCCGGAGCGCGGCGGGCACGCGCGGATTCGCATCTTCACGCCGTCCAAAGAGCTGCCGTTCGCGGGGCATCCGACGCTCGGGGCGGCGTTTGTGCTCGGAGGCCCGCTGCAATCGGAGCTCGTGAACCTAGAGACCGAGGCAGCGATCGTTCCGGTGAAGCTCGAGCGCGAAGGCGCGCAGATCGTGTTCGGCTGGATGACCCAGCCGCTGCCGGCGGTTTCGCCGTTTACGGCGACGACGGCGCTTTTCGACGCACTCGGGGTGCGCGGGTCGGCGCTGCCGGTCGAGTGCTACGACAACGGGCCGAAGCACGTCTACGTCGCGCTGGAGACGCCGGATGAAGTGGCGCGGCTCGCGCCGAATCTGGCTGCGCTCGCGAAGCTCGGGGAGTTGGGGATCAACGCGTTTGCTCCGACCCAGCAAGGCTGGAAGACGCGAATGTTCGGGCCCGGGATGGGCGTGAACGAAGATCCAGCGACGGGTTCTGCGGCGGGTCCGCTCGCGGTGCATTTGCTGCGGCATGGGCGCATTCGCAGCGGCGACGAGATCTGCATCGAGCAAGGCGCCGAGATCGAACGGCCATCGCGGTTGTATGCGCGCGCGCACGGCAGCCCCTCGCGGATCGAGCGGGTGGAAGTAGGTGGCGCCGCGGTCGTCGTCGGTCGCGGCGAGTTTCGGATCCGCGACGACGCTAGTACTCAACTGTAAACTCGCAACGTATTGGGTGTTGGCACCTGACATCCGACCTAACGAATTTGATAGGCACTCGGCATGTCGCGAAAAACGTGGCCAGGACTGCCGTACCCACTCGGCTCGAGCTTCGACGGTAAAGGCGTAAACTTCGCGCTTTTTTCAGTGCACGCGGAGCGCGTGGAGCTGTGTTTGTTCGCGCCGGATGGTCAGCGCGAGCTCGAGCGCGTGCGCTTGCCCGAGTACACGGATCAGATCTGGCACGGGTACTTGCCGGACCTACAACCGGGTCAGCTGTACGGCTATCGCGTGTACGGACCGTACTCGCCGGAGAACGGTCATCGCTTCAATCACCACAAGCTGCTGATCGATCCGTACGCGCGACAGCTGCGCGGGATGGTCCAGTGGGATCACGCGAACTTCGGGTATCGCATCGGCGACAGCCGCGAGGATCTGTCGTTCGACCCGCGCGATAGTGCGCGCTTCATGCCGAAGTGCGTGGTCATGCCGGCGGTCGAAAGTGATCCGGCGCCGAAGCGACCGGAGATTCCCTGGCAAGACACCGTGTATTACGAGCTTCACGTGCGCGGTTTCACCGTCACACATCCGGAAGTCGCGCCCGAGCTGCGCGGTACGTTTGCTGGGCTCGGTTCGCCGCCTGTGCTGCGCTACTTGAGAGAGCTCGGCGTGACGACCCTCGAGCTCTTGCCGGTGCACTCGTTCGTGGACGACCACTACTTGCAACAGCGCGGGCTGCGGAACTACTGGGGCTATCAGACGCTGAACTTCTTCGCGCCCGAGCTGCGCTATTTGTCGGGGGGCGATCCGTCGGAAGCACGGCAGTTCGTTCGGGCTGCACACGAAGCCGGCCTCGAGGTGATTCTCGACGTCGTCTACAACCACACGGCCGAGGGCAATCAACTCGGCCCGACGTTGAGCTTTCGCGGGATCGACAACGCGACTTACTACCGGCTGCGGCCAGGCGAGCCGCGTCACTACGCGGATTCGACCGGCACCGGTAACACGCTCGCGATCCACGAGCCTGCCGTGTGCAGGCTCGTGATGGATTCACTGCGCTACTGGGTGGAGCAGATGGAGGTCGACGGATTCAGGTTCGACCTTGCGGCGTCGCTCGCGCGCGGTCCGAACGGGCAGTTCGACATCTATTCGAGCTTTCTCGCGGCGGTCGGGCAGGATCCGGTGCTGAAACACGTGAAGCTCATCGCCGAGCCGTGGGACGTGGGCGACGGCGGTTATCGCCTCGGTGGTTTTCCGCCGGGCTGGGCCGAGTGGAACGACCGCTACCGCGACACCGTGCGGAGGTTTTGGCGTGGGGATAACGGCGTCGTGAGCGAGCTTGCGACCCGCATCACGGGCTCGAGCGATCTGTTCAATCGCTGTGGCCGGCGGCCGTGGGCGAGTGTCAATGCGATCACGACCCATGACGGTTTCACGCTCGCGGATTTAGTCAGTTACAACGACAAACACAATGCTGACAATCCCCATGACAATGGGGACGGGACGGATCACAATTTCAGCTGGAATCATGGGGTCGAAGGACCGACCGACGATCCCGAGATCTTGAAGCTCCGCGCGCGGCAACAGAAGAACTTGCTCGCGACACTTCTGGTGTCGCAGGGCACTCCACTGATTCTCGCCGGCGATGAGCTCGGTCGAACGCAGCGCGGCAACAACAACGCGTACTGCCAAGACAACGAGATGAGCTGGGTGGATTGGTCGGGTGCCGCGCAGTCGGGGAACGGGTTGTACGCGTTCATGAAGCAGCTCTTGCAGCTTCGAAAGGAGCATGTCGTGTTTCGGCGGCAGCACCCGTTCACCGGACACGTGATTCCGGGAACCGACGTGATGGACGTGGTTTGGCTGAACACGGACGGCACGTCGCGCATGTTGAGCGATTGGGCGACCGCAGACGACAGCTTCATCGCGTTCATGGTGAGCGGTCAGGCGGGCGACTATCACGTCAGCGCGACGGGTGAGCGGTCAGCCGGCCAAAGCGTGTTTGTCGGGATGAACGCGAGCTCGGAGGAGCGGGAGCTCTGGGTGCCGGACTGCGGGCTGGGAACGCTGTGGCACGTGGCGATCGACACATGTCGTTCGGAGCACGTGCAGGCGCTCGTGGCGTGCGGCGAGATGTACGTGCTCGGACCGCGTGCATTCGTGTTGATGCTGTCTCGAGCCAACGGCTGATTGCGGCGAATCGGTCGCGGCTGACTCTATAGTGCGCCCATGGGTTTCTACGATGTCTTCGCGAACTTTTACGATGCTTCGCTCGAGCCGCTGTATGTGGAGTACCGCGCACTGGCCGCGGACGCGCTCTCGCTGACGTCGAGCGCGGTCGTGCTCGATTTGCCGTGCGGTACCGGGCAAAGCTTCGAGGTGCTGGCGAGTCGGGTAGGGTCCGGAGGCACCATTTTCGGGGTCGATGCGAGCGCGGGCATGTTGCAGCGTGCGGCGGCACGCGTCTCGAAGTGCGGCTATTCGAACGTGCACCTGGTTCAGGCCGGTGCGGAGTCGTTGGCGGCACCGCAGCTGGCAGCTGCGGCCGGCCGCGATACCCAGGTGAATCGGCTGCACGTGTTTCTCGGCATGACTGTGTTTGCCGACCCGGACGCGACCTTCGAGAACTTGTGGGAGCTCCTTGCACCGGGTGGCATTTGCGTGCTGGTGGACGTGCACGCGGAGCGGTTGGGTGTTCAGGGCTGGCTCGTCAATCAGATCGCGCGCGCTGACATTCGGCGGCGTTTTTGGGAGCCACTCGAGCGTGTCGCGCTGGACTTCGAGCGCCGTCACCTGCCGTTTCGCAGGCAACACGGTGGGCAGATCATGCTCGCGCGAGGCCGGAAGCCTTAGTGCTTCAAGCCGTGGCAGGCTGGTTTCGCTTCGCGAACACCTGCCCGAGTCGAATCCCGACCGATTCGACGTAGCGAAACAAGAACGCAGACGCCGGGATCGAAACCGCGAACGTCAACGCGACCAGCCAAGCGCAGTGCGCGGTGCGGCTCAGGTCGGGCGCGACGCGCAACAACACGTGTTGCAGCACGAACAGCAACACCATGTGACACAAGTACAAACTGTAGGAGATGCGCCCGACGTACTGCGCGATCGGATGGACGAACGGCTTCACGGCCCAACGCGTCCAAGGATTGGCTCCGCGTTCGAGCGAGAGGCCGAGTACGACGCCCCAGATGCAAAGCGGGATGAGCCCCGGGTATCGATGACCCAGCTGGAAGACGAACAGCGAGATGATTAGCAGCACGAGCGCCGGAGATTCCGAGATCGGCGTGTGCAGGTTGCGCTTGTACAAGAAGTAGCTCGCAGCACCGAGGTAGAAATACTCGGCGTGAAACGGCAGCGCGGCGCCGAAGTCCACGGCAGGGAGCGCGCCGCTCGTCGCGAGCACGAACAGCAGGAGCGCGGCCAAGTTCACGATCACCCGTCGGGTTGCACTTCCGCTGACTGCGAGCGCGTATGCGAGCGGTGCGATCAAGTAGAACTGCCACTCGAGCGAGATGCTCCAGGCTGGCTCGAGAAACGCGCCCGGCCCTTCGGGCAAGATCGAGTGCGGCACTACGCCGTGCAGCATCACCAAGTGCAGCACGGCGTGCCAGCCGATGTTGCGAAACCACTCTTGAAACTGCAGCGCGACTTCGGATGCGTGTGCGTGCGTGAAATAGCGACTCGAGAGCGCGAGATCGTTCTGCGCGATTTGCGATGCAGGGATCGCGAGCAGGAAGAGCAAGATGTACACGGGGAAGAGCCGCAAGAACCGGCGGACGATGAACACGCCGTAGGTCTCTTTGCGTGCGTCGAGCAGCTTGAAGATCACGAACCCGCTCAGCAGCACGAACACGTCGACCGCATGCGCGCCGCGGCAAACGACGGCGCAGACGCCGCTGAGGTCATCGCACTCGAAGCCCGAGACCCACATCGCGTGGCACACGACTACCCACGAAGCCAAATAGGCGCGCAGGCCATCGAGCAGGGCGAGGTGATCGGACCTCTGAACATTGTCGGGCTCGCGCTCGCGCGAGGTCTGAACGAACGAAGAATCGAGCGCCGCGATGCCTGCTGACGGCGTCGCCTCGAGAGTGGAGACGGTCATGATAAGCGTTCCGTGTCATCGAGCCGAACACTCGAGACGACAGAGCGACGCTAATGATTGCGCTGCGAGAAGTCGAGCGAAAGTCAGAGCCAAACGCAGACTGCGACAGCGCGTTCGATGTGGTGGAAATGTATCGGTCGCAAGTCTGTTGAGTTTTGCCTCAGTCGACAGTCAGATCGAACGTCAGCGCGCGCCCGCGTAGTCCGGCGACGTCGCGAGCTCTGTTTCGAACTCGGTGATCAAGTGCCGGTTGTCGAGCTGCCAAGGATGGAAGCCGGGGCGGTAATAGGCCAGGTAGTCTCTGAAGAAGTCGCGCGACGCGTTCGTATACGCGAGCATTCGGCCGAGGTCTCGCCAGGCCCTCGCCGAGAACAAGCCGCCGTCGATCCACATGAACCGCAACATGTGGAAGAACGCGTAGGCCTGAAATGTAAACGTCGTAGCGAGCATGACGGCCACGCGCTCGAGCCCAAAACCGCCGACCGCTTCGTAGACGTCGAATGGCACGCCCTTGTGCTCGGTCTCCTCCGCAGCGTGCCAGCGCCAGAAGGCGCGCATGCGCGGGTCGGCACCTTCGAACGCGCGTGGGTCCGAGAGGATCCGGTTCGCACCGATCGCAGTGAAGTGTTCGAGCGCACACGTGACGGCGAGGCGAATGCGCGGGTACGTCGTCAGCGCTACGAACCAGAGTAGCCGCTTCACCCAGGCCTCCATACGCGTCGCCGGGTAGCCGCGCTCATCGAGCATTCGGTTGTAAGTTTCGTGCTCGCGTTGGTGGATACCTTCCTGGCCGCAAAACTGGCGCGCTTGCTTCAGCAGCTCGGGGTCCTTCAGCTTTGGAAGCTGGCGCTTCACGCTCTTCACGAAGAAACGCTCGCCGACGACGAAGAACGGCGAGAGCGAATCGAAGAACGCGGTGCGGGAAGGACTTCCAGCAAACCAGTGGCGAGGGATTGTCGCGTCGAGCTGGAACTTGAGGTTGCGGACCTCGAAGTCGGGCGCTTTTTCCATGGCGGTCTCCATGCTTCGACTATGCGGGCCACCGGGCTTTCGCGGCAGGTTGGGGCATGCCAAGTTTCTGTCATTGGAGGCCACCGGTTGATGACTGGGCTGCCCGCGGAAAAACCGGACCTGGCGAGCGCCGAACCGAGCTTACCCGCGGTTTATGCGCTGCATTTGGCCCAGGGAGTCCGCTTGTGTGGTGGTCCGGACGCGCAGCTGTTGGCGGAGCTCAACCTCTCGGTCGACGAGCTCTCGGATCCGAGCGCGCGCTTGAGCTTCGCGCGCATGAGCACGCTGATCCCGCGCGCGATCGAGTTGAGTGGCGAGCCCGCGCTCGGCGCGTTGGTCGGTTGGAGCGTCTCGATCAGCAACTTCGGCGCGCTCGGCTTTGCTGCGATGTCGTCGCCGACTCTGCGCGACGCGATTCGAATCGCCGAGCGGTTCGTGCCGCTGCTGACGAGCATTGCCCGCGTCACTCTGGAAGTCGACGGCACGAAGGCGACGATCGAGCTGGAGGAGGCGCATCCGTTTGGAGTGGTCCGCGAGTTCCTTGCGTGCATGGCGCTGATCGCGATCGGGCGTTTGGGTGAGGCCCTGACGGGGCGAGCCTTGGAGGGACAGTTCGAGTTTGCGTTTCCCGAGCCGTCGTACTTCTCGCGCTTCCCGCCGAACGAGGCTGCGCGCTTTCACTTCGATCAACCGAGGCATCGGCTGAAGTTCGACGCCGCGTACTTGAGCCTTCCGATCGTGACGGCAGACCCGGCCGCGTATCGGACGGCGCTCGAGTTGTGCGAACGGCAACTCGTGGAGCACGAGCCAGGCGCGTTGCTCGTGCAGCGCGTCAACCGTGCGCTCTTTGCAGCGGACGGCGGCGTGCGAACCTCGGTGCATGTGGCGCGCTCCCTCGGGATGGCGGAGCGCACGCTCAAGCGCAAGCTCGCGGAGCAAGGCACGTCGTACACGGAGTTGCTCGATCGCCGGCGTCAGACGCGCGCCCTCGAGTTGTTGCGGACTGACTCGTCGATCGAGGAGGTCGCCGAGCGCCTCGGCTACTCCGATGCGGCAAATTTTACACGCGCGTTTCGGCGCTGGACTGGAAAGTCACCGCGCGCGGTTCGGAAGGCTGCGCGCAGCGGGTAGCACGGGTAGTCGCTGCTGTTCGTTGACGGTTCGCGAGCCAGGCGGTAGCACGCGTCATGGCCCAGCGACATGCCTCGCGCACGATTCATAGTCGTCAACACCACTTCGGCTGGGACAACTCGCTTGCACCGATCGCACACGTAGTTCCGGGTGAGACGATCGAGGTGCAGTGCTTAGACGCCGCCGGTGGCCACTACACTGAGACGAGCACGGCCGAGGACATCGCGCGCATGGATACGTCTCGTGTGAATCCGGTGACCGGTCCCTTGTTCGTCGAAGGGGCGAAACCTGGCGATGCGTTGCGTGTGACATTTCAGGGGTTCGAGCCTTCGGGCTTCGGCTGGTCCGCGAACATTCCTGGCTTCGGTTTACTCGCGGACGAGTTTCGCGAACCGCGTTTGCAGCTCTGGAAATACGATTCGACGGCGCGCCAGCCTGCGTTGTTCGGCTCGGCGCGCGTACCGCTCAAGCCGTTCGTGGGCACAATTGGGGTGGCGCCGGCGGAGCCCGGACGACATTCGATCATTCCGCCGCGTGCTGTCGGTGGCAATCTCGACGTGCGCGATCTGGCGATTGGTGCGCAGCTGATCTTGCCGGTCGCGGTCGAGGGCGCGCTGTTGTCGATTGGCGATACGCATGCGGCGCAAGGTGACGGCGAGGTCTGTGGGACTGCGATCGAGAGCGCGATGAAAGTCGCGGTGACGATCGACGTCTTGAAGGGCGAAGCGCCGAAGTTTCCGCGCTTCAAAACGCCCGGGCCCGTTACGCGCCACCTCGACTTCGGAGGCTACGACGTCACGACCGGTGTGGGGCCAGACTTGATGACTGCGGCGCGCGATAGCGTGCGTGCGATGATCGATCTGCAGGTCTCGCGGCACGCCATCGCGCCTGTGGATGCCTACATCTTGTGTTCGGTCTGCGGAGACCTACGCATCAGCGAGTTGGTCGACGTTCCAAACTGGGTCGTGTCCTTCTACTTTCCGCGGTGCGTGTTCGAGTGAAGACTCGCCGTCGCCGTCTTCGCTCTCCTGCCCCCAGCTCGTTCGCGGTTGAATGTCTGAACCGATTCGCGTGGTTGCGTCGTCTTAACCAGAGGCATGCGTAAGTCGACAATTCAGGTTTTGTGTGTGGTCGCGATGAGTGTCCTGCCGGCCGCCGCAAAAGCACAATGTTGTCCCGGCTATAGCCTGGCGACTGCGTGTTCCGGTGTCACCCTCACCAAGTCCCGTTGGTGCATCGAAGACACCGTTCCCACCGGTCAGGCGGCGCTCACGACTGAGTTTTGCGCGTATGGCGACAAGGTCATCGGCACGCTCGAAGAGGTCTTCAACATCCCGGCGCCGGAGGTCTTCGAGTTCCAGCTCGATGCGCAGACTGGTGGCGCGCATACCGGAACCAGCTGCAACCATCTCGGCGATGGCGTTGCCTACGACGGGTTTTCGGGGAGTGCTTACGGTGCCAAGGGCTTTTGGGGCTATCTGCTCGCGTTGCATGAAGCCATCAACGATTGGACCGGCATGTCGAGCCCGGGTTGGCCGACTGATTGGTGGGCCGACCATCAGAGTGCGTTTCCGAACCTGATGGACTTTCACGTGATGGACAAGATTGGCGTCGAGAACAACGACCAGAACTTGATCAAAGCCGCGGCC
This sequence comes from Polyangiales bacterium, assembly GCA_035687405.1. Classification (GTDB taxonomy): domain Bacteria; phylum Myxococcota_A; class Polyangia; order Polyangiales; family JAFGIB01; genus JADGRF01. The sequence goes on along the minus strand of DASRXR010000918.1, from coordinate 665 downwards.
GCGCAAAAGAAGCGCTTCTATCCGGGAGGTGATTCGGCCGATCCAAAGGTCGTCGCGCTCGACAACGTGTTTGCGGCAATGCCGAACGGCGATGGTTACGCCGGGTTCAGCCAGATGTTCAAGCTGCAGAGTGCCGACGGCGTGCGTTGGGACAACCTTGGCGTTCCCAATCCCGACGTAAAGCGAAGCGAATACGTGGTCGCGTACATGAGCCTTGCGGCGCGGCAAAACGTGCTGTCGATCTTGCAAGGCCCTGGGGCCAATGGCGGCGGAGCCATCTGCAACAACACGCCGGATGGAACTGCCAACGACAAGCCGTACACGTGTGACGCCGTGCATATCGAAACGATTGCGACTGCGCATTGTGCGATTGCCGCAAACGGCAAGCCGCAAGCGGATCTGATGAAGCTGAAAGGCGGAAACTACACGAACATCCCGAGTGGTCCGTGTGGTGCAACTTGTCCAGTGGAGTGCGGTTGTGACGCCAGCGATCATTGCGTGGCTTCGTGGTTGGGTGCGAACGGGGCCGCTGGTGCGGGCGGGCAGGGAGGTTCCGGGGGGCGTGCTGCGAACGCAGGCGCCGGTGGTGCCGGTGCGGGTGGTCGAGCTGGTGTGGCAGGTCGCGGGGGTGCGGGTCGCGGGGGTGCGGGAGGCGCAGGTGGAAA
>DASRXR010000917.1:0-25021 GCA_035687405.1 Polyangiales bacterium | reverse complement strand
AGCAAGAGGCACCGGCGGCGGAGACGCGCGACGTGAGCCAGAACGGCATGTTCATCGTCGCTGAGAACGCGCCGGAAGTCGGCAGTCAGCTGAAAGTCACATTCAACGACGCTCAAGGCGAAGAAGCGACGCTGAATCTCGAAGTGATGTGGCGCGGCGCAAAAGACGAAGACAACAAAACCGGAATCGGCGTCCGAATCGTGGGCTTCGACAAAGGTAAAGACGTCTACGAGAAGTTCATCAGCCGGCATATGCGGTCGGATTCGCGAGGTCCGCAAGGCACCTTGCGGCCGAGCGTCGGCGCACCGAGAGCGTCGGAGAGCCCCGCGCCGCGTTCGTCTCAAGGTCCCAAGAGCGGGACTTAGCGCCGGCACTAGCGCGAACAGCGCTCTGGCGCACTCCACGTTCCGGCTGTGTTTCCGAGTTGCCGCGGCCAGCGGCGGCGGATCGTCGTCAGCTGCTGGCGAACATCGCGCGCGCACGTCAAAGTCCGGCCCGTGTCTGCTCCCAGCCAAGCCACCGACCCGATCGAGATCGCGGGCACCTGCGGCGCCGAGTTCATCGCGCTCGCTCGTGAGCAACTGACGCTCGGCGCCGGCATCGCCCGCGTAATTTACAAAGACGCACTGCGCTTCGGGCGCTTCGAACCCGAGGCCCAAGGTCTGCGCGCGAGTACGGTCGACGAATGGCGAACCAAGTTCGCGCTGAGCTTGCCGCGCGTCGTTCGCGTCGCGAGTGAAGAGAGCGAAACCGGTACGACCGCAAAGGCAGTGCTCGCGCTCGCGGACGGTCTCGAGTGCGAATGCGTGCTCCTGCCGATGGGACGCGGCCGCACGACCTTGTGCGTCTCCAGTCAGATCGGCTGCAAGATGGGCTGCCGCTTCTGCGAAACCGCGCGCATGGGTCTCTTACGCCACATGCGCACGTCGGAGATCGTGGCGCAGTTGCTCGTCGCCCGACACGTGCTCGGCTGGGAGTTCCGCAACGTCGTGTTCATGGGCATGGGCGAAGCGCTCGACAACGCCGACAACGTGTTGCCCGCATTGCGCGTGCTCACCGACCCGTTCGGTCTCGGGATGTCGCAAGAGCGCATCACCATCTGTAGCGTCGGCCACGTCGAAGGCATCACGCGGCTGCAAGAGCTGGGCATGAAGCGGCTCAATCTCTCGATTTCGCTCAACGCCGGCAACGACGCGTTGCGCAGCGAGATCATGCCGGTGAATCGAAAGACGCCGCTCGCAGAGCTGCAGACCGTGTTGCTCGGCTATCGGCCACGCACGAACTTCGTGCTCGCCGTGAATTACTGCCTGCTGCCCGATAAAAACGATCGCCTCGAACACGCACGCGAAGTCGCTGCGTTCTGCAAACCGCTCGGGCGCGTGATGGTGAACGTGATCCCGTACAACCCCGGTACCGCACCGCTCACGCGCGCGCCGAGTGAAGACGAGATCGACGCGTTCGTCGAGCTACTTCGCGACGAAGGACTGCCAGTGCGGCGTCGCGTCACGAAGGGGCGAAGCGTCATGGCAGCGTGCGGCCAGCTCGGCAATCTGGAGCTCCGCACGCTGCGACGTTCCGCCGCTCGCGCTCAATCAGAGCAGTGACTTGAGCTTCTCGGGCATCTGCCGCGCGACGCGCACGATCGGAATGCCCGTGTGCGTGTTCTCGTGCATCTCGCGAATGCAGCGCGGGAACTCTTCGAACGGGTAGATCTCTTTGTGAACGGTCGGCTTGAAGACCTTGCCGTAGAGCTCGGTTGCGGCCGCGCAACCATCGACCGTCTCGTAATGGGTGTGGTCGATCGTGACCTGCTTCGCCGACTGCACCGTCGTGTTGTAGGTGACCACCTGCGAGAGCTGCCAGCCCGCGCTCACGTTCACACCGCCGCGCGCAGCTGCAGCGAGGCCCGCGTCGAACACCGGACCGCGCAGCATGTCGCAAACCAAGTGCATGTTCTCACCGCCGGTGAGCTCCTTGCACGTCTTCGCGAACGCCTTCACGTCGTCCTTCGTCTTGAAGCGATTGAACGCCTTCTGATCGATGCCCTTGATGCCGAGCTTCTCGAGCGCGGTCCGCCGCTCTGGGCTGCCGGCGCAGAAGTACGCGTTGTGGCCCTCGGCCTTCGCGAGCATCAAGAAGCACTCGCCGACGCCACCGCCAAACGACAGCACGTTCAACACGGCTTGGCGCTCGCGCGTGACCTTCACCCGATAGATGCCGAGCGCGCGACGCCACAAGTGATAGGCGGTCGGAGCGCGCAACGGAAGCGCCGCGATCTCCCACAAGTTCAGACCGCACTGAAGTGGAGCGGGAATCACCTGCCAGTCGCCGACGACCGCTTCTTCGGCATACCAACCGATCGAATCCGGTTGGTCGTACGCCCAGATGCGCAGTGGAAATCCGAACTTGTCGGGCTCACCGTTGCAATGCGTGAGCACGATGTCACCGGCCTTGAACCGCGTGACCTCCTTACCGACCGCCGTGACTTCACCGACAGCGGAGTTGCCCGGATACATCTTCCCGCCGCGCGTATCCGCAATGTTGATCGTGTCCGCGAGAACCGCGTGATCGATGTTGTGCTCAGCCGAGACCGCGAGGATCTTCAACTTCACGTCGCGCGGGCCGACGTCTGGCAACTCGAGCTCGTCGAGCTTGAACACGTTTGCTGCGTCGACCTTGTTCAGGTCGTTGCCCACGCGTTCACGCTCCTTGACGACGTCGCTCGCGCTGATGGAGTAGGCTCTAGTCTTGCTCATGATCTTCCTCTGAGGTCTCGCTCTTCTAGCTCACGGCCGCCGTCGGGACACGCCGCGCCCCGATCCGAAACGCGTGCCTGCATACACGATCTTGGGTGGCTTTTCAGCAGCATGTGGGCGCTGGGCGCCGCGTTCAGCGTCAGCCGGTGGACTCGCGATTGCGCCCATCCAGGCAAGTGGGCGATCATGGGGGGAATTCGGGGTTGCTTCAACCCTCACACAGCCCTCGGAGGTCGCACTGATAAGCCGCAGCGTGGCCCTGGTAGTCGCGGTTCTGCTGCTCGCCGCGGCGGGCTACGTGACCTACTTCGAACTCGCATACCGCGAGCGAGCGCGCGGGTTCGACGAAGATGTGGCCACACTGCGCCGGCTGCACTGGGAAAGGCCGCCTCTTCGCGGCGTTGCGGGCGATGGAAACGCCGCAGCCGAGGCTTGGGCCGCGCTTGCGAGATTTGCACCGCTCAATCCGAGTGTGCGTGAGTCGCTCGCCGAACGGCTTTACTACGGGCAACCTGCAAACGAGCCGGAACGAGCTGCAATCGCGCAGCGGCAGCCAGCGCTGCGTGCCCTCCGCGAGGCGACTGAACAGGGCTGGGCGTTCACCGATTTGGAAGTCGAACGCGGCGCGCAGATGCGAGCCCCGGACTACCGGGCCGCAGTCGACGCCGCTTTGTGCCTCTTGGTCGACGCGAAGAACGCTTCGCCGACAGAGTGCCTACGCGTGGCCGCCGATGTCATCCGGCTCGGCCAGGACTTGGTGCCGGGGGCGCCGCTCGAAGCGGCAACGGTTTCGATGCGCCTCACGAGCCTGGCGTCGCGAATCGTGCCGCGCTGCGCGCTCGACGCCGACCTCGCCACGCTGCGGCGGTCCGTCCACGAATTCAACCTGCTCGCCACGCACGCGCCCCCGACCGGCGCGGGCATCGAGCTGCAAGACCTCGTCACCTCCCAACGGCTGCGAGATGACGCTGCGATCTCGAACAAGGGATCACTCGGGCTCGTCGCACAGACAATCCTCACGCGTCCGGCGTTACTGAATACGTGGGGGCAGTTCGACCATCCGTCGCGCTCGCGCAAGCTCACGCCCGCACGCTATCCGGACACGACGCTCGAGTGGCGGCGGGAGCAGGACTACCGCGCGAAGTCGTCTCCGCCGCTGGCAGCGGCAGGCACGAAAGACGTGCTCGATCGGCTGCACGACGACATGCGCGGACAAGCGCTGCTGCGCATGCTCGCGATCGGCGTCGCGACGCTCGCCGAGAAAGCCTACAAGGGCAAGCTCCCTACCCGGCCGTCGAACCTCGACGAACTCGAGCTGGCAGACCCCTACCGCGGCGGCATGTTCAACTGGCGTTTCGCGCCGAACGGCGCGGAGCTCACGCTCTGGTCGATCGGGGAAGACTACAAAGACGATGACGGCTCGAGCGAGTGGACCGACGCGGCCCCGGTCGACATCGTCCTGCGTTTTGCGCTGACGAAAACCGCACCGCGGCAGCAGCTGTAAGCGCGCGTTAGCGCTTATGCGCGGGCACTGTCATCACGGGACAACTCGCCGTGCGCACCACGCGCTCCGCGACGCTGCCCAAAAACAAATGCGGCAACCCGGTGCGGCCGTGCGTGCTCATCACGACGAGATCGAACTGCTTCGACAGCTCAGAGATCTCATGGTGCGGCGAGCCCTCGAGGATTTGCGTTGCAACCGACACGCCGCGAGCGCCGTACTTCGTCGCCGCCGCTTCCAGCTGCTGCTTCGAATGCTCGCGCGACTGCTCGAGCACCTGCGCACTGGCCGCAAGTCCGGCCGGGCTGTCTTCCCAACCGACGTAGATCGGCGGCTGAATCACGTGCACGATCTCGAGCCGACTGCCCAGCACCAATGCGAGCTTCACCGCCGCCTCGAGGCCCACTTCCGACGACTCGGAAAAATCGGTGGGGCAAAGAATCTTTCGGATCGGTTCCATGGTTGGCTCCTCGCGATCGCCGGAAACAATACTCCCCACGGCGCGATTCGCCAGTTTGCCGGATGACTGGCGTTAAACGAGAACGCGCGCGGCCCGGCCTTGGGCTCACGCGCGTCCCCTTCTGCATTCCGTCTACTTAGTTGACCGCGATTTGCCGGGCCTTCGGCGACTTCGCGGCAGCCTTCGGGACTGCTACCTGCAGCGCCCCATCCTTGAACGAAGCTTGGATTTGGTCCTCTTGCGCGTCGTCCGGCAGCGTGAAGCGGCGCTGGAAGCGGCCGTATACGCTCTCGACGCGATGGAACTTCTCGCCGTCTGCGCGCTTCTCTTGGCGGCGCTCACCTTCGATCGCGAGCACACCGTTTTCGCTCGTGACCTTGACGTCTTCCTTCTTCACCTCGGGCAGGTCGAGCTTGATCAGGTACTCCTTCTCGGTCTCACTGATGTTGACCGCGGGTGCCCAATCGAAGCCGCGCAGTGCTTGTTTCTCGCCCTGCTCCTCGCCGTTCGCTTGAGTTTGCCAATACCGATTCAGGCGATCGGTGACTTCTTGGAACTCACGGAACGGATCCCACACTGCTGCATGTCGACGTACGAGATTCATGATGCTTTCTCCATGCGCGCCCGCTGATAGGGATCGCGCGACAAACGTCACCCGCAGCTCGGAGCGGCAGTTGCGCGGATTTGGCTAGGTGCGCAAGCTGGCCACGAGCTCACCGCCTTACACCTCATTCACCCGGTGCAAGACGGCTACGCGAGACTGACCTGACAGCAACTTGCGTCTGACATCCGGCCTGTCAAGAGTTCGGTTTCGAGCTTTTTTTTGCCCAAATAAGCCCGCCTAAAGCAGGCGTCGGAACCGGTAGAACAGGTGTTCCAGGAGCCGCTCGATAAGCGGGCGAAACCGCCAAGCGTAAGGATCCACCTCGACCGACTTCGAGATCGCCTGATGGATGCGCGCCCGCAATCGCTCGGAGATTTCAGGGTCTTCCACGATGACGTTCATCTCGAGGTTGTAGATCCACGACCGATAGTCGAGGTTGTGTGTGCCGACAGTGCACCAGTCATCTACGACGGCGATCTTCGAATGCAGGATGCTCTGCGCCCACTCGAAGAGCCGGACCCCTCGGCGAAGCAGCGTAGCGTACAAGCGCCGCGTCGCGTAGGCGACCGCCGGAACGTCGCTCTTCGACGGCAACACCACGCGCACGTCCACGCCGCGTTTCACCGCTCGACTGAGCGCACGCCGCACGATGATGCTCGGAATGAAGTAACTGTTTTCGATCCAGACTCGGCGCGACGCCGCACGGATCGCGCGCAGATACGCGCGCTCGATGATGCGGCGATTTCGCAGATGGTCGTTCGCGAGCACCATTACGCTCGTGTTGCCGGCAGCTGCCAGCGGAGGTTCTCTCCGCACCGCCCGCGCGGCTTTGCGGCCCTCGGACGTCGTGACGAAGATCGCGCGCATCTCGGCGACGGCCGGCCCTTCGATCAAGATCATGTCGTCACGAAACCCGAGACCCCCCTCTGAAATGGGCGCCCACGGGTCGGCGAGGTTCACGCCGCCGGTCATGCCGAGCTTGCGGTCGACGATCAGCTGTTTGCGATGATTGCGGCGATTGCCGATCCGCCAGCGCAAACGCCACTTGCTGGGCGGATTGAACTCGATCACTGAACAACCGGCGTTGCGAAGCTCATCGAACATGGCGCGGTCGGCTTCCCAGCTGCCCACCGCGTCGTACGTGATGCAAACGCGCACACCTTCGCGCGCCTTGTCGGACAGCGCGGCGGCGAAACGGCGCCCCGTCATGTCGGACCCGAACCAATACATCTCGAGCAGGATTTCGTTCTTCGCGCCGCCGATGGCTTCGAGCATCGCTGGCAGGCACGTCGAGCCGTCGTGAAGCAGCTGTACCCGGTTGCCAGGAATTGGGCGCGGAGGCGGGGTACGAGGCACGCGGCAGGCTATACCGCGTGTAGAGGACCGTGTGCGACAGTTTTGCCCGCCGCTCTCCGCAGCAACCACTTGGGAATTTTCGGAGTCAAATCCGAGACGAACGCGTGCTGGCAACCCGCGTCCGCAAGCTTATATTGGAGTTCCGACTCGCGCCGAGTCCTGGAGCAGCACCGCGTGACCGAGAGCATCCGCGTCCTCACCTACAACATTCGCAAAGGCAAAGGCGCGAGCGGACGCGAGACGATCGCAATGAGTGCCATGGGTGAAGCCATGCGGGCTCATCCGATCGACCTCGTCCTGTGCCAGGAAGTCTTTCACTGCGCCCGAACCGGCGCCTCTCAGAGCGGCCACTTGGCCGAGGCCCTGGGCTTCGACTCGTATTACGGAGCTAACAAGTTCCGCGAGATGGGGCACCACGGGAACACGACCCTGACTCGGCTGCGAGTTCAGCACTTCGAGAACCACGACATCTCCACGAATCGGGTCGAGCGTCGCGGCGCCTTGTACGTGCGCGTCAACCTCGGGAAGACGCCGCTGCACATCTTCAACGTCCACCTGGGCCTCAACCAGTGGCAGCGCGCGCATCAGGTGCGGCGCGTGGCCGAGCTGATGGACCGCTTTTGCGTGGCGGACGAGCCGGTGCTTCTCGCCGGGGACTTCAACGACTGGCACAAGAAGCTCGACCGCGTGATCGTGAACGAGCTCGGGTTCCACAACGCGTTTGCCAACAGTGCCGCGAACGCGATCAAGACCTGGCCGACGCGCCGGCCGATCTTCAATCTGGACCGCATCTACGTGCGCCATCTGAAACCCAAGCGCGCCGAGCGCCTGTCCGGGCAACCCTGGTCCTTGCTCTCGGACCACTTCCCACTCTGGGCCGAGTTCGCGGTCGTCTAAGTCCGGGGGCGTGGCCAAGTGGCCAAGTCGGCGAGTGGACACGCGGAGCGGACGTCGTCGACTTTCCCAGGGTGACCAAGTTGTGGTACCCAAGCGAACGCATGGCGAACATCAAGGCAGCGGTCGTGGTGTCGTGCTTACTCGGTCTCGCCGGCTGCGCGAGCGGACCGGTGGCTAAGGGGACGCTGATCGGCGCGCTCACCGGGGCGGTAGTCGGGACCGGCACCGGTATCCTCGTCTCGGACGACAGCCTACTCGGCTCGTCGGAGAGCGAGCGCTCGGGTGACTTGTCGCTCGACAAGGGCCCGACGATCGGCGCTGGCGCGATCATCGGCGTGGTGTTCGGAGCGCTCGTCGGCGCGATGATCGGCCACGGTTACGACGACCCGAGTGCAGACGAAGCGGCTCCGCAGCCAGGAGCTGCACGGCGCGACCAAGTTGCCCCAGTCGCGTTCTGACGTTCACACAGCTGTACGCTGAGTGTGCGCGCTCGGCGGCAATGCAAGCTCTTTGCAGCGAACGCCATCTTCGCGCGCCAACGCGAATCCGCGAGTAGACTCAACGTTGAATGTCCGAAGAGTCGTTCGACGAAGTGACGCGGATCCTCACCGCGCCCGGTGCGCCGTTCGAAATGGAAGCGATAGACGTGAACAGCCGGCGCGTGCGCCGCTGGAAGAACGTCCCGATGACGCTCGACGCGATCGTACGCGCGAGTGTGGGTCACGCCGACAAAGTCTATCTCGTCTACGAAGACGAGCGGCTCACGTACACCGAAGTGTTCGCGCGCGTCGCAGCGCTCGCTCAATATCTGCAGTCGATCGGAATTCACAAAGGCGACCGCGTCGCGATCGCGATGCGCAACATGCCGGAGTGGATCATGTCGTTTTGGGCGACGACCTGCCTCGGCGCGATCGCCGTACCGTTGAACGCGTGGTGGAAAGGCGGCGAGCTCGCCTACGGATTGATCGACTCCGGAGCGCGCGTGTTGTTTTGCGATCCCGAACGCGCGAAGTTGATCGGCGCTCAGCTCGACGAAACTCAGATCGAGCGAGTCGTCGTCGCGGGTGCAACCGGACCCCTGTCGGGCCGACTGGAAGCGTTCGAGGAGGTCTGGCAACGCCATCGCGGCGCAGCTCTGCCGAACGTGTCACTCGCAGCCGGGGACGACGCGACCATCTTCTACACCTCGGGTACGACCGGCAAGCCGAAAGGCGCGCTCGGGACGCACCTGAATATTTGCACGAACGTCGGCAGCACGCTCTACGGGCGCTGCCGCTCTGCGCTGCGGAAAGGCGAGACGCTCGCGCAGCTGGCAAACATCGATCGGCAACCTTCGGTGCTGCTGTCCGTCCCGTTGTTCCACGTGACCGGTTGCCACTCGAGCATGGTCACGAACACGTTCCTCGGCGGCAAGCTCGTGATGATGCACAAGTGGGTCGCCGAGCGTGCGCTCGAGCTGATCGAGCGGGAGCGGATCACACACTTCGGCGGCGTGCCTTCGATGGTCTGGCAAGTACTCGAGTCGCCCGACTTCACCCAACGTGACGTGTCGAGCGTGGTGGCGGTGAGCTACGGCGGCGCGCCCGCAGCGCCGGAGCTCGTCCGGCGAATCAAGTCTGCGTTTCCGACGAGCAGCGCGTCGAATGGTTACGGTCTCACCGAGACGTCGGCGATCACGTGCATCAACGCCGGCATCGACTACGAGCGGCATCCCGACAGCGTCGGCTTTCCAGTCGCGACCTGCGACGTGAAGGTGGTCGACGCCGAAGGGCGGGAGTTGCCGCGTTCGGAAGCGGGTGAGCTCTTGATCTACGGGCCGAACGTGGTGCGCGGGTACTTCGGTAAACCTGACGCGACCGCACAGAGCTTCAACGATGGCTGGTTACACACCGGCGACGTCGCTCGCATCGACGACGAAGGTTTCGTCTACATCCTCGACCGCGCGAAGGACATGCTGATTCGAGCCGGTGAGAACGTGTACTGCGTCGAAGTCGAGGACGTCCTGTATTCACATCCGGCGGTGATGGATGCTGCCGTGGTCGGGATCGCCCATCGTGTCCTCGGGGAGGAAGTCGGTGCAGTCGTGCAGGTGGCGCCGGGTCAATCGGTGACACCACCCGAGCTTCGGGCGTTCGCCGCCGAGCGCCTGGCCGCGTTCAAAGTGCCGGTGCGCATCGAGCTCCGCTCCGATCCGCTGCCGCGCAACCCGAACGGCAAGATCATGAAGCGCGAGCTCAAGCGTGAGCTCGGTTGGGACTAACGCGGACGCGACTGGCTACGGCTGCAGCGGACGGCGGCTGGGGCCACGCGCTGCGAGCGTTTCGTTCATCGCCGTGCTCGCGTTGCGGAGGGCTGCACGGACGGCGCGCGCCATCGCGAGCTGCGCCACGCGTTCCGGTTGATCACGGCCGTGCCGATCCAGGTCCTCGATCGTCGTCGCTGCGCCCTTGAACACGATGCGCAACGTCTGATTCGAGTCGTCCGTGAGCAGCAGCGCGACGGATGCGTGTGCCGTGACTTTGTCTTCGAGGAGGGCGCGATCGGTATCCATGATCGAGCCATCGACGCGGTAGACCGGCACACCTTTCGCTTCGGATTGCGCTTCGATCAGCTGTGCGCCCTCGACCGTGCGCAGCTGCTCACCGAGGCTGTTCGCGAGCACGGGTAACATGCCCTTCTCGCGCGCCGCGCTGCGATCGCGAAGCTCGCCGATGTAGACGCCGTAGCGAATCGTCCGCGCGGGCGTGGGCGCGAGCCCGCGCCGCTTCAGGTCGAGCTCGATCTGCGCGATCGACGTGCGCGCACTCTTTGCCACGGCGGGACTCGGATCGCGCAAGCTCGCGCGCAACGCCGGCAATGCGTCTGCCGCTCCCAGCTGCCCCAATGCCGTCGCCGCCGCCACGCGCACTGCCGGGTGTCTATCGACGAGCGCGGCCGAAAGTGCGCCCGAAGCCGCACCGCTCCGCGTCCTACCGAGCGCCTCCGCTGCGCGGGCGCGCACACGGTAGTCGCGACAGTCGCGCAGAAGGTTTTCGAGCACCAGGTCGTCGCGCGCGCTTGCTGAGTTAACCGAGTTAGCCGAGTTTGCGACGAAAACTAACAAGGAGAGCGAGACCCAGAGCCACGTCGAACGTCTCGCGGTACATGGTTTCTGGAGTGCGCGCTGCATGTTCCGAGGCGATCCTAGTCCTCGCCAGGCTACCCTCTAACGACTGGAGGCGTCTGGCAAGGCGTGTTCGAGTTTCATGCATGTGCGCAGCGGCATGCTCCATGCAGCAATCCAGTCATCGCTTTCGGAAGGTTCGACTCCATGTTGATCCGATCGACTCCACAAGCTTGTTTCGTGATCTTGAGGAACGGTCTCACCCTCGAGCTGTTCTACGACGAAGCCCTTACGGGTACACACAACCCAACTGGGTTGGCGCACCGCCTGGCTCGCCGCACAATCACGGGATCTCACGGCGTTTGGCTCATGGGAGAAGCCGTGCTGTTCGAGGTGAGTGCGGGTCAAGCGTAGGATCGTCGGACGGCCCACCATCCACATCGGTCGTCTGCGCTCGTGCGCTGCCAGCGCGAGCTCCCAACGCGAGGTGACACAACACGACTGCAGCTGCGGTCACGATGTACGCCCCGCCTTGATGTGCGACCGCCACTGGAACCGGCACGCCTAACATGACTGTCATGGCGCCGAGGGCGATCTGTCCAAAGATGGCGGCCAAGAAGGCGTGAGACGCGAAACGCACGTCGCCGCCTTGCTTTCGCAGCGCCCACCAGGTCGCGCCGGCATACGCGAGTACGACGAACCCGATCACGCGATGCAGGTAGTGAATGCTGAGCGGGTTATCGAACAAGTTCTGCCAGATCGAACCGCTCGTGAAGAAGTAGCCGGGCGCGTAGTGCCCATTCATATCCGGGAACGTCGCGGCGACCCAGCCTGCGCGCAGTCCACCCATGAACGCGCCGTAGGTGATCTGAAGCGCGAGCAGCGGCAGTAGTCCCAGCGCGAGCCAGCGTTGCGCTCGGGGCAAAACGTTGCTGGCGAGACGGGGCGACGCCACTTCGAGCGCTTGCCACAAGATCGCTTGCCCGACACCGATGCCGAGCAGCAGGTGCGCCGCCAGTCGATAGTGACTGACGCGGGGCTCGTTCACGAGCCCGCTCATCACCATGAACCAACCGAGCGCGCCTTGGAGCCCGCCGAGCACCATCAACCCGAACGTGCGCCACACCCATGCGCCCTTCAGTGTTCCGCGCATCACGAACACGAGCCAAGGCACGAAAAACGCGAGGCCGATGAGCCGCCCAAACAAGCGGTGCAGGTACTCCCAAAAGAAGATGCGCTTGAAGTCCTCGAGCGCCATCCACGAGTTTTGATGGTGGAACTGCGGCGAGGATTGATACGCGTTGAACGTGTCTTGCCAGGCCTGCTCACTGAGTGGCGGAAGGATGCCGCTCACGGGCTTCCACTCCACGATCGATAGCCCAGAACCGGTGAGGCGCGTGACTCCGCCGATCATCACCATGAGCAGCACGAGCACCCACAGTGCGATCAACCAGCCACCGACGGCGCGACGTTCGGAGTCGGACATGGGCCGGGCCGTACCCGCCTCCGAACGCGCCGTCAAGCAGACGGCTTTTCACTTCTTGCAGTAGGAGAAGTCGGCGCTCACCATCGTGCACGCGCCGCCGCTCGAGCACGCTTTCGTATCGGTGCAGTCCTCGCGGCAGTGCTGCGGGCCTTCGTCCGCTTCCAGGTCGTCCGGAACGCAGATGTCCGCGCCCTTGCAGAAGAGGCCCAGCTCGATCCCGCACTCCGCATCGCGCGCCACTTGTTGTCCGCACACACCGACCGCGTCGTTCGCGACGATGCCGGGCACGCAAGCTTGCGCTGCCGTCGGACAAGCCGCCGGGAGATCCGCGATGCCCGCGTCTTGCGTCGGGTCAGTCGCACACAAGTCGACGCAGATGCCGATCGTTTGGTCCGGGAAGTAGAGGCACGCGCGATCGTTGTCGCACGCTGCCGTGAAGCCGACGCCGCAATACGAGTAAGCGTCGGGTTCGAAGTTGATGCAGTGAGCATCGCGCGCGAGACCTGTGTAAGGCGAGTCGCAAATCTCCATGCCTGCGCCACCCGCGTCGCTCTTGCCGCACGCGCTGTCATTCTCGCAGAGGCGCGCACAGATGCGAACCGGCGTGTTTTGAACTTCCGCCGTGATGCAGGTCAGACCCGTTCCGCACTCTGGAGTTCCGGTGCACTGATCGCCTTCGGCCTTGATCCCAGTTCCGGTTGCTGCTCCCGAAGCACCTGCCGTGCTGCTTCCACCGGATGAACCGCCCTTGCCACCCGCCGAGCTTCCCGCGGTCGTGCCGCCACCACCGCCTTTGCCGGACGTCGGCGTACCGCCGTCTTTAGCGCCGCCGTCGTCGTCCCCGCACGCGATGGCGAGAAGCAGAATGGCGGGGCCGATCAGACTGAAGCTCAAGTGTGCGTGCTTGCTCATGAAGACCTCCGGGAACGCACGCACACGCTATCAGAAACGGTGAGGAAGCGTCGATTCCGACGATGGGGCCAGCGCGCAACGAGCGACCCAGTCTGGATGCGCGCAGGTCGCCTCGCGTCAAGTCCGCGAAACTGGCTCAGAAAGTGACACCGAACTGGATCCCGATCGGCCAACCGATACGCAAAACGAGCGCGTTGCGGTCATTGAAATGATAGCGACCGCCTACCGCGAGCAGAAAGTCGACGGCCACGTCGTCGTGGTGGCGGTGGTGATGGCCGAGCAGCAGCGCCAGTCCGACCTCGGGGGCCACCGACCACGACTGATTAACGTAGAAATTCCACTGCAGAGCGACCGGGATGCCGACCCAAACCTCACCGTCGTCGAACAGCAGATCGACGCCAGGGCTGATCGCGAGGTCGTCGCGTGCAGTCGTCAGCAAGCCTTCCGGCACGATCGGAATGTCGACCCGCACACCAAAGCCCAGATCGGCGTGGTAACCGAGGTCGAGGTGCACTTCCGGTCGAACACCCGAGATCTGGGCGCAAGTCGAGCTAGGCCATGCTAGGAGAGCCAGACTCGCAACCAGAGCCAAAGCGAGTGACGATCCGCGCCTGGTGGGCAGGTTCACGATGGTCGCAAGCTCTAGGCGGGCACCGAGATGCATTGCCCTGAAGCCAACCATATGCCGGTGCGCGATGTCCATTTCGCGCGGCATCTCCAAAAGTCGGAGCACCCATGCAGCCGAATCCGAACCGAGCACGCGTAATCATCCGTCACTGCGATGAGTACGATCCGCAGCGCATTCGACAGATCATCAAGGAAGGGCTCGAGGAGCTCGGCCTTCGCCCGCATGGGCGCACGCTCGTCAAACCGAACTTGGTGATGGCGGGCGAGCACTTCGAAGACGCGCACACGCGGCCTGAGTTCATCGAAGGCGTGCTGCTCGGGCTTCAGGATCGTGCAGAGCCCGGGAAGATGTCGGAGCTCGCGGTGGGTGAGCGCTGCGGGATCACGGTGCCGACGCGTTACGTGTTCGAGCAGTCGGGCATGGAAGCGATGATCAAGCGGCAGAGCAACGTGAAGCGTTACTGCTTCGAAGAGGAGCCACAGGTCGAGATTCCGTATACGCACAAGGATCGCTTGCGCGACTACGTGTTCACGCCGGAGCCGGTCGCAAAGGCCGACTTCTTCGTGAACTGCCCGAAGTTCAAAGCGCATCCGTGGACGACGGTGACGTTCGGCAACAAGGCATACATCGGACTGCAGGACGATCGGCACCGCTTGATCGATCACGACGCGAAGCTCGACGAGAAAATCGCCGACCTGCAGTACATCATTCAGCCGCAGTTTCTCGCGATCGACGCGATCATTGCGGGCGAAGGCCGAATGCTGACGCCGATCCCGCGCCGGTTGAACCTGATCATCATGGGCGACAACCAGTGTGCGTTCGACTCGGTGTGCTGCCGCATCATCGGTATCGATCCGTTCGACGTGGCGCACATTCGGATGGCGCACGAACGTGGATTCGGTCCGCTCGCGTTGTCGGCGATCGATGTGTCAGGTGACGTAACCCTCGAATCAGCCCAGGAGCGCGCTCACAACTTCAAGGTGGGTTTGATCCGGGTCGAGAAGTACTTCGAGGGTTCGCACATCACCGCCTACGCCGGCTCGCCGCCGAAGAGCGAGAACACGGACTACTGCTGGGGTGGTTGTCCGGGCGCGATCGAGGAAGCGATCGAGATCTTGCGCAAGTACGACGCGGAGACCGACGACAAGATGCCGCGGATGCACGTCGTGTTCGGCAGCTATCAAGGCGACATCGACTGGCACCCGGGCGAGCGCGTCGTGTTCATCGGCGATTGTGCGAAGTGGTCGGGCCAACTCGGTGACGAGAAGGTCGAGATCGACGACCTCTACCGGCCGCGCGCGACGCTCGACCCGTACACGATTCAAGGTGAAGACGTGGTCGACAAGATGGTGAAGACCACGAAGATCTTGAAGCAGGCCGAGGGGAAGACTTCGCTGCGGCTCGTCGGTTGCCCGGTGAGCGTCGCAGAACAGGTTCAAATGCTGGTGCACCTCGGCGGCTTGAAAGATCCGTCGAAGAGCTGGGACGGCGCGAAGGCCTACATGGGCTGGAAGGGCCGGATGCTGTGGAAGCGCCTCGGCGGCAAGAAGTACCAGGTGCATGGTCCGACCGAGCGCGGTGAAGCGGCGCCCGAGATGGACAAGCCGGCGCCCGGGCCCACCACCGGCGCGACCGTCGGCGCGGCGGAGTAGCCTGCTTCGTTAGAGGTTAATGGCGAAGGATTCCCGGTGGCCAGCTCACGGGCGGCACCGGGAATGCCGGTCTCGCGAGTAGATAGCCTTGGCCGTACTGCACGCCGCAGTCGATCACGGCGGAGAGCTCGTCGACGGTTTCGATGCCTTCGGCGACGACGTGCGCGCCCTGCTCTCGACACATCCCGACGATCGAGCGGACGAGAGCGCGTTGGCGCGGAGTGCGGTCGATCCCGTGGACGAGCTCGATGTCGAGCTTCACGACCGCGGGCTGGAGGTCGACGATGCGCTTCAGGTTCGAAAAGCCTGCGCCGAGGTCGTCGATCACCAAATGAACGCGACCGCGCGAGCGCAACTCGCGCAACACCGAGACGCAGTGCTCGAAGTGGGAGAACGGCACCGCTTCCGTGATCTCGATGTAGACGTCGGTGTCGTGGCTGAAGATCGGATCGTCAGGGCGGATCAGCCAGCGCTGCGACAGCTCGTTCGGATGCACGTTCGTGAAGATTGGGATGCCCGGGCAGCGCGCGACGGTGATCTCGCGGATCAAGCGACCGAGCCGACCGCAGTACGCATGTTTGACCGCGTGCTCGAACAACGTCGGCGGCGACTGTAAACCGGCGGTCGCGCAGCGTACGAGCGCTTCGAGTGCGAACAACTTGTGCGTTCGCAGATCGACGATCGGCTGGAATACGACGTTGATGTCGCTCGGTCCGATTGCATCGACGAGTGCAGCGTAAGAGCGGGTCAATGCGGGGTCGCGCGGTTTGACTGGCATTCGATTCGAGCCGCCCCTAGCTCGTCATTCAGTATAACCGTCTGGCACGGTGCCGGCGGTTTGGCCCTGAATTCTCGTGCGAGCCGCGCTCACACCAGGCGGCCTGTGCCTACTGAAGAGTCACGACATGCGTGGTGATTTGTCCGGCTTTGATCTCGATCGTCAAAGTTTTGTCGATTCCAAATTCGGGATTCACCAGGTTGAGCGAATGCTTGCCTACGCGCAGTGGAATCGCCATTTGCGGTGTATTGCCGATCAAGCGGCCGTCCACGATCACGCGGCTCCAGGGCCGACTGTTCACGCGCAGCGTACCCATCGCGCCGCTGGCAGCGGCAGGCGCCGGCTCGGCGGGAGCACGTTTACTCGCAGCGGGTTTGGCGGCCCGTTTGTCGCGCGTCCCACTCGACGCCGTGCGAGAAGCCTTCGCAGACGTTGCAGCGCGCTCGCCGCTCTGAGCTGCAGCTCGCGGTTTGTGCTTCTCGAGTGGCGAAGAACG
This sequence comes from Polyangiales bacterium, assembly GCA_035687405.1. Taxonomy (GTDB): domain Bacteria; phylum Myxococcota_A; class Polyangia; order Polyangiales; family JAFGIB01; genus JADGRF01. Next base: position 8,392 of record DASRXR010000917.1, on the reverse strand, counting down.
TTCAGCTGGAGGCGGGACACTTGGCGAACTTTCCGCCGGCGCGTTCGGGCTCGGCATCAGCGCTGCGGGTGGCGGTGACGCGGCGATAGCCGCAGCCGATGGCTGCCGCACGTCGGGTTCCAGTTTGATCAGCGGCAAGTCCAACACCTGATCGGGACGCAGCTTGAGCCGCGTCGCCCAACCTTGATAGCCATTCTTGTCGACGGCGATCGTGTGTTCCTCCGACACATCGAGATTCGCGAGCACGAATGGGCTCGACGTCGCCGGCACGCGATGCCCATCGACCGTCACCGCTGCGTCGCGCGGCTCGGTCGTGAGGCGAATGGTCGCGGTGCCGCGAGAGTGCGTCCAGTACAAGGTCGCGGCGAGCAAAACTAGAGCTGCGACGATCGCACCGACCAGCTTGATCTGAAGACTGGGTTCAAAGCGGGGGGGATCGAAGCTATCGGCGGCGGGGATACTCGAGAGGTCCCGCAGCGGCGGGCGCGACGTCGTGCCCTGCCAATCGGAAGGTCGCTGTGGCTCCGAGACCGGGGTGAATGCGTCGCTGCCGAACCCTGAGTCGAGGGCCGGCATCGGTTCATCGAGGCGGTTGCGGGTGGGCTCTTCGTCCGGGTCGAAGCTGTCGGCGGCGAGCGGCACGGGTGGTCTCGACGAGAGCCCTTTGCTCACAGTCGTGGGTTCGACCTCGTCCCACTCCATCGCCATCGGCCGCGGTTCGGGCATCGCATTGTCGTTTTGGCCGAGCACGTCCGCGGTCTTCAGGCTGCCGGGAACCGAGTCCGGACGCGGGACGATCGGCGGCACCTGTGGAATTGATGCAGGTCGCAACGTCGTGGACGACGCTCGCTGCGTGGTGACGGGCTGCAGACCCGGCGGCGGCAACGTGGCGGAGTGTCTCGCGCTACGCAGCGACGGAATTGCGGCCGCAGCTGGCAGCCGCACGTGACTTGCGACCTCGGGGTCGACCGCAAAACTGACGGTACTGATGGGATCGAGGTGATCGAACGCGGCGAGGCCGGTCGTTCCGTCGAGCGCCGCCCCCGATGCGGCGGCCCCCGCCGAAATCGCGAGATCGTTCTGCCTGGGAAGCGCCGCGCGCGCCGCCTCGAGTTCGGAATCGGAGCCGACCGTCGTCGCGTCCTCGCCCGCCGATTCGTACTCCGACTCGAAGATGCTTCGTAAATAGGCGCCGAGGTCGTCGCGGGTGCAGCGCTCGCCCGCCGCCGCCATGAACGCCAAGAGGTCGCGCCGCATCTCGAGGGCGGTCTGATAGCGATCGCGCGTTTGCTTCGCGAGCGCCTTCATTACTATCCGCTCGAGCTCGGACGGGATGTTCCGGTTGAGCTTGCTCGGCGGGTCGATCGTGACGTTGCGAACCTTTTCGATCGCCTTGTAGTCGTTGTCACCGATAAACAGGCGCTCGCCCGTCAGTAGCTCGTATAGGCAAATTCCCGCACCAAACAGGTCGGATCGCCGGTCGAGCGGCGCGCCTCGGATCTGTTCGGGCGACATGTACCCGAACTTCCCCTTCACGATCCCAACCTCGGTACGCGCTTCGTTTTGAGAGCTGACCGCGATTCCGAAGTCGGTGATCTTCACGTCTCCTGCGTAGGACAACAGGACGTTCTGTAGTGACACGTCGCGATGCACGAGCCCGAGGGGCTCGCCGTTCTCGTCGGTCTGCTCGTGCGCATGGTGCAGGCCATCACAGACGCTCGCGATGATGTGGCAGGCGATCCCGATCGGAACCTTGTTCTCCGCGCCGTGGGTCTTGTGGAAGAGGGTCCGGGCGTCCTGCCCGTCCACGAAATCCATCGCTATATAAGGCGTTCCCTCGACCTCGCCGATCTCGAAGGCGTGGATGATGTTGGGGTGATCGAGCTGCTCGAGCACTCGCGACTCGTCCAGGAACATCGTGCGGTACTGCTCGTCATCACACAGGTGCGGCAAGATGCGCTTCACCGCGACGAGGGGCCTCGCCGGCAAGCTTGCATCGCAAGCCTTCACGATCTCGGCCATGCCGCCGATGTTGATGCGCGAAAGAAGCTCGTATTTGCCGAAGTGGATACGCCACCTCGCCAAGATTCTATGCCCCGCGTCAGCGTTTGGCATCACCTTCCGAACCACGAAAAGCTCGACGTGAAGGCATTCGCGACGCTCGAGAGTGCCTTAGCGATCGCGACGGATCGCTTTTGACCCCCAAACTCAGGTGATTTTTGGCATCACACACCAGAAATCGCATGAAACGAGGGATTTTTGAGTTACCTACTCTTGTCGAGGCAATCGGGCTCTGTCATGTGTGTCGACAGGGTCAGCGCTTCACACGTTCTTCAGCGGTGTTTTGGGGTGTCGCGATAGTGCGTACCCGAGGCCATGCAGCTGAGCGGAGCCTCCGACGAGCGTCGGAGATCGAGTGCAGCCGTCCGACTCCGGCTCGCAAGCCACGCGAAGTGGCCCAGGGGTCCAGCTGTCTCCGACACATCCTACACAGAGGGAAACCGTAACCATGGCCAAGAAGTCATCCATCTCATCGCCCCTGAACAAGTCGCAAATCCTCGCCGACATCTCGACCACGACGGGCATTGCGAAGCGCGACGTGAGCAAGGTCGTTGAAGAGCTCGCGAGCGTGATCGAGCGCCACATCGGCAAGAAGGGCCCCGGTCAGTTCACGTTGCCGGGTCTGTTCAAGATCAAGACGATCCGCAAGCCGGCGACGAAGGCGCGCAAGGGCATCAACCCGTTCACCAAAGAAGAAGTGACCTTCAAGGCGAAGCCGGCACGTATCGTGATCAAGATCCGTCCGCTCAAGAAGATGAAGGACATGGTCTGAGCGACCCGAGTCCCGGGGCAGGCGGCTGATTAGTTCGCTTCGGCCTGCCCTGGCCTCGAGTCTCCTTTATTGAGGAGGCTGCTCAACGTCTTCAGCCTCTACTACTGAGGCTGCTTAACGTCCGCGCCATCGGGAGACTGTCGGCAATTCGGATGGCGCACCGAGCAGCATTCCCTGGCCGTAGTGGACTCCGCACTCGATGAGAGTGCGGAGCTCGGCTTCGTTGTCCACGCCCTTGGCGATCGTCTGGACCTGAAGCTCATTGCACAGGCGGACGAGCCCTGCGAGTGCCGTTCGCTTGCGCGGGGATCGATCGACGTCGCGCACCAGCTCGGGGTCGAGTTTGACGAACGCCGGAGCGAGCTCCACCAGCTGACGTAAGGTGGAAGACGGTCCGCCCATGTCATCCAACACCAGTGAGATGCCGGTGCGGGACGAAACCTCGCTGAGCACGTGCATGCAGACGGGCGAAAGCGACGCCTGCGCGACCTGAATGAACACTTCGGTGTCGTGGCCGCAGATCGGATCGTCGGGCCGGATCAACCAAGACTCTTTGAGCTCATGTGGGTGAACACTGACGAACACGGGGATGCTCGGGCACTCGTTGAACGCGATCGACCGGACCATGCGGCCTAGCTCGCCCACGCGCTTCTCGAATGCGGCGCGCGCAAACAGCTCCTCGCGGTCGGTCAAACCTTCGGCGGCACAGTGCGCGATCGCCTCGAAGCCGAACGTCTTACCCGAACGAAGCACGACGACGGGCTGGAAATACGCAGCGAGAGCTTCGACTGGAATAGAGCCGACGAGCCCCTCTACGGGCAGCTCTTCGAGGTACGGGGCGGGCGACGTCGGCGATTGGTGGATTCCGCTAACTTGTGTCGGTCCGTAGTTGGCGGTCGTCGCTTCGTGCAGCTCGCGGTACGATCCCATCCACACCTCTAACGACTGAAGGTACTACTAGGTTAAGCTGCGGAGCTGAACTGGGCCATCTGTTTTTATTGTGTCACTGAACAGTTGAACGAGTTCTGACGTGCGCGCGGCGAGTGCGTGTGGGTGTCTATCCAGCCCTGTGAGCGCCAGCGGGTTGGAAAGGGAATGCCGTGCGGGCGACGCACAAGACGATGAGATCAGTCGTGGTGTGCGCGTGTCTTCTGGTCACCTCGATCTGCACTCGATCGCACGCGCAGGATGCAGCGCAATACGGTGCGCGCGCGGTGGTGAAAGAGCAGCCGCGAGAGCCCACGCAGCCGACGGAGGCGGAGACCACCGCGCTACAACAAGATCTCGGCTCGTCGTTTTCGCTCGCTGAGTCGTTGCCGGGAACTCTGCCGGTGTTCAGCGGCGTGCCGTATTTGATCGTGCGCGGCGCGACTCCGGCCGGCACTTCGACCTATTACGACGGCATTCTGATCCCCTCGCTGTTTCACATCGCGCTCGGCCCGAGCGTCGTGAATCCGCACCTGCTCGGTCAGATCACGTTTCACCCCGGCGTGGCTCCGGCGCGTTTCGGTCGGCACGTCGGCGGAACGTTGGATGCGGATGCGCCGACCGGTGCGCGTGCGGAGAAAGCACAGCGCGAGATCGAGCTGACCTTGCTGGATACGTCGGGCTACTTGTACGCGCCCGAGATCAACACGGCGTTCGCGTGGCGGATGGGTGACCCGGGGTTGCTCATGAACCTCCTCGGTCTCGACGCCACGTTGAACTATTTCGACTATCAGATCCGGCACGAGTCTTCGATCGGGGCGAACACTCGCTTCGTCCTCCTCGGCTTGGGCGCAGGTGACCAGCTCGGCGATCGCACCGCGCCGAGTGACGACATCTCCCTCACGTTTCATCGCTGGCTCGCGCGCGTCACGAAGCGTTTCGAGCGCATGGAGCTCGGCTCGCAGCTGACGATCGGGTACGACGCGTCGTCGCTCGGACAGGAGCTCGACGGCACCGGCTTTCGAATCGAGCCGAGTGTGTACTTCGAGCAGCGCGGTGAAAGCACACGCCTGCGTATCGGCGCTGACATGCTCGCAACTCATCTAAACCTGCGGCGCCGTCCTGGCGCACCGTCGGCTGACTCGTCACTGCTGTCGCGTAGCGAGAGCTTGTCGCTGAACCCCGAAGACTTTCTGGATGGGCAGCCGTACGCCTCGCTCCCGACGCGCAACAACGGAGGTGTCTACGCGGAGCTCGCGTTCGAACCGGTGTCGCGCCTGCAGATCGAGCTCGGGTTGCGTGCAGACGCGTGGCTGTCTGGTTCGGATTCGGAGTTTGCGGTGAGCCCTTCGGCGCGCGTGAGCTTCGCGCTCACCCCGGAGCTCGAGCTACATGGCGCAATCGGACTCGCCCATCAGTCGCGCGGTTCGCCGGTTCCCTTGCCGGGCTTGAGCGACGTGTCGATCGACGCCGGTCTCGAGAAAGCGCTGCAAGCCGAGATCGGTGCGAGCTGGAAGCTGCCGGAGGACCTGCAGCTGGAAGCGGCGTACTTCCATCACCGCTACATCGATACGGTCTACCTCGAGCTGATCCTCGATTGTGGAGGCAACACCGATCCGCAAGCCGCACAGGGCCCGCTGACCGGGCGCGACCTGGCATCGATCTGTCGCGGGCGCGGTCTGCCGACCGCCAGCGGCGACACCCAAGGCTTCGAGCTGTACTTGAAGCGCAACCTGACGCGACGCATCTCGGGCTTCGTCAGTTACACGCTGGCGTTCGCGGACGCGGTGGCACGGGACGGCACACGATTCACGCCACAGTCCGATGTGCGGCACCTGGCGAACGCGGTCCTGCATTTCGACCTTGGTTCGGGATTCGCGCTGGGTGTGCGGCTGCACTACCGAAGCGGCAAGATGGCGGTCAACACCCTGTTCGACGCACCGGGGAATCGTTTCGAGCACGTCGAGACGCGTCTACCCAGTTTTTTTCGGGCCGATTTACGCGGGAGCTACAGCTGGAACGTCTCGTTCGGCCGGATGGAGGCGAGCATCGGCGTGCAAAACATTACCGCCTCCTCCGAAGCCACGAAGCGCGACTGCATGATCGACCCGTTCGGGGACTTCGCGGGTACTCAAGTACCAGTGGTCTGCACAATCGACTATCAGCGCGCGATTCTGCTGCCAAATCTGGGAATTCGCGCCGAGATGTAAATGGGTCTGGTTTTAACGCACACGCCTGCTGCCAATAGCGGCTTGTTTTTAGCCGCAAACCCGGTCAATGCAGGCCCGACTCGGTGTATCCTCGGGTCAATGCTTGGCTGTCGCCGCTGGGTAGGATACCCGCTCCGCGCCGCCGCTGCAGGCTGCATCGCCGCCGCGTTGTTATGTGCGCGCCCGCAGCCGTCGGCGGCGCAGGCGTTGAATATCGCGAGCGCGCGGCCGCAGTTCGGCGCGGATGCCGCGATCGAGGCGGATCTGCTCGGCGACTCGAGCTCGCGCGAGGGCACTCCGCGCAAAAAGCCACTCCGTGTACTCCTGGTTGGGAACAGTTACACGAAGTTCAACTTGCTGCACTTGCTGCTGGCGCGCATCGCCGACGCGGCTCCCGGTCCGCGTTTGCACGTCGATGTGGAAGCGCGCGGCGGCTTCTCGCTGCGGATGCACTGGAAGTCGCGCACGGCGCTGATCAAGATTCGGAACGGTCATTACACGCATGTCGTGCTGCAAGGCCACAGCATGAGTGCGATCGATCATCCGGACGAGCTCGCGGAAGACGCCGAGCGTTTCAACACCGAGATCGCTGCTGCCGGTTCGCGCACGGTGTTGTACGAGACTTGGGCGCGCAAACCGAACACGTCGCTGTATCGCAAACATGCGGTCGTGCGGACGTTCGATGACATGGTCGGGCGCATCGATCGCGCGTACACCGGGCTCGCGAAACGCCTTCACGTGGAGCTCGCGCCGGTCGGCGGTGCGTTTGCACGCTCTTGGCACAGTGATCCTGCGGTTCCGCTGTGGGGCTCGGATGGCTCGCATCCATCGCTCGCCGGTTCGTACATGGCTGCGTGCGTGATCTACGGCGCGATCACGGGTCGCGACCCGCGCGAGTCGACGTACGTGCCCTTCCCGCTCGATGCGAAGGCCGCGGCCAATCTCCGCGCATTTGCTGCCGCGAGCTTGAGCGCAGCGCCGGGCCGGCCGGCCGGTGATGACTTGCCGCCGTCGTTAAATGGCATTGCAGCTCGCAACGGCAATGTGGCGCCGGAGCTCAGCAAGTCGGCGCGCACGTCGACCGTCTCGGCGAAGGTGAACCGCGGCAGCGCGAAGCAGCAGCGCGAGGCTGGTCACGTCGCTGCGACGATTGCAGATTTCCTCGGGCGTGCGCCCGGTCAGACCGATGCGCCGATCAGCCCGAGCGAGCCGATTGCTCGGCCCGAGAACGCAGCAGCCCACGCAGTAGCCCCGAACAGCGACGAAGCACCCGCGCCGGCCCGTGGGGCGGCTAAGGACTCCCGCGAGCCACCGCCCGAGTTTCTCGATGACGTGCTCGGGCCTGAGCACGTCTCCGACGCGCCGGTTCGCATTTTTTGACCCGCGGCGATTCGTAAACCGCACAGTTCACCCGTAGAGCAGCGCGCGACCGTCGACGTTCGAGTGCGACGTGCGGCGCGCTCGGTGAAACGCGATGGCTGGAATTGCGCGGCGATATGGTTGGGCGGTCGGACTCGCGGTTTGCGTGGGGAGCGGCGCGTGCGGGTCGAACGGCTCGCAGGGCAACGCGGTGGCGCCGACTGCGGGGGCTGGCGCCGGGACTGTCGCAGGTGCCGGACCTGGCGGCGGCGCAGGTGGTGCCGCAGCTGGCAGCGGCGGCGGTAGCGCAGGTCGCGCGAGCTCGAGCGGCGTTGCGGGTCGAGCTGGCTCGGCTCCCGATGGCGGCGTTTCGATCGGCGCCGGGTCTGGCGGAAGCGCGGGTGCTGCAGCTGCTAGCGGCGGAGCTGCGGTTGGTGGTGCGGGTGCCGGAGCCGGTGGTACCGGTGGTTCGGCCGGGGTTCCCGGTGCCGGAGCCACCGATGCTGCTGTTCCCGGGGAAGACTGCGCTGCAGATACGAAGATGCCGAGCGTCGTCGCGGTGACCGGTGATCTCGGCACGCACGATCCTTCGATGATCGAAGCCGATGGCCGCTACTACGAGTTTCAAACCGGGCGCGGCATTCCGACGAAGACCTCGACGGATTTGAAAGCTTGGCGCGGCGGTGCAGCCGTGTTCGCACAAAACCCGGCCTGGATTTCGCAGCGTGTTCCGGGTGCGACCGATCTTTGGGCGCCGGATATCTCGTTCTACAACGGCCAGTACCACTTGTACTATTCGGCTTCGACGTTCGGCAGCAACAGCTCGTGCATCGGTCACGCGACGCGCAAGAGTCTCGCCGAAGGTGCGTGGGCAGATCAGGGCGCTGTGATCTGCTCGAACTCGAACGGCTCGAAAGACAACTGGAACGCGATCGATCCGAATCTGGTCGTCGATGAAAGCGGCGCTGCGTGGCTCACGTTCGGAAGCTTTTGGGACGGTATCCAGCTCATCGCGCTCGATGAAATGGGTGCGCGCAAAGGCACCGAGGTCAAGGGCATCGCG
>DASRXR010000916.1:0-3795 GCA_035687405.1 Polyangiales bacterium | reverse complement strand
GTTTGCGCCAGTTCCAAACGTCTTGGACGGTTCGCACCTGCGAGTCCCGTGATTCATCGGAATCGCAGCTGCGAGTCATCGCCGTCGCCGTCAAACGTCAACAGCTAGCGCGCAGCGCGCTGCAGCTGCGCTTGGCGTGCGAGCATACGCGTCGCCTCGGCTAAATCGAGCGCTGCGGCCGCCTGCACGTACTCTCTCGCCAAATCGCGATCACCTGTCGCACCGACGATCGCTCCCGCAAGAAACAGGTTTCGTCCGGGATCGCCCAGCGCTGCGGACCGCTCATAGACGAACGCTGGCGCAGCTGCCGGCAACGCCGGCGCCCGCTCGAAACCCGACTTCAAAGTTCGGGCTGGCCACGCTGACATCGGCACGCCCGACAACAACACTGCGTGCGCACTCGCCGGATCCCCGAGCCTCCACAAGGCTTCGCCCAAATGGTAACTCGATTGGGCGAGCTCACCTTTCACCGACGGTGAACCATCCCCGAGCCTCGCGAGCTGCGCTGCGATCGCTTCTGCGACCGCGGGATTCTGGTGGTGCTCGCCGTCGCAGGCGCGACCCGCTCTCAGAAACAAACCACCTTCACACATCGCCAAGCCCAACTCTCGACCCGTATACCAACCCTCCAACGTGATGGGTCGATCCGGGTTTGCAGTCAGCAAACGCTGAACGCGTGCGGCCCGTCCGCCCGGACCGTCCAACGCGATCGGCTTCAAGTCTCGATGCGCTCGGAGCAGCTGATCCCAATGCCAACTCGAGCTCGCCAACCCGTACGCCAAGACGCTCACGTCCGGCCGCGCGCGCTCCGCACCCTGCAGATAGAACAACGCGCCAGTCACTGCATCGGTTTCACTGATCACGATCGCGTTCGGAGGCGCCTCGCGTAGCACTCGCTCGGCGAGCTCGCGCGCGAGGCGATCTGTGTTTCGCGTTCTCAGAAGTGGTGAGGGCGGCGACGCGAGCGCGCTCACCACGCAGCCGAGCGCCAACACGAGCGCGCCACTTTGCAGCGCACGGCTGCGATACTCGCGCAGCCCCAAACCGATCGCTCCCGCCGCGAGCGCCCACAACGGCGCCGCCAGATACCCGTTGTAGTCCGGCACCTCGACGTGCCAGACGACATTCGCTGCAATGTTCGCGAGGAGCAACACGAAGATCAGCGGCACAGTTACGCGGTTCGAGCCCCGACCCCCGAATACCAGGTGCGCGATCAGCCCGAGCGCCAACACCGGCCACAAGCCCGCGCGTCCAGCCCACTGCAACCAATCCGCGACGTGACTACTCCAGAGTGCAAACGTGATCGCTTGGTTGTGGATGTAGTCGCGCAAGAGCACGTAGTGCAAATAACTCTGTAAATCGTGGGGTGCGCCCCAGATCATCACGTCGGTTCGATTCGCGACGAGCGGCAAGTAGCCGTACGGCATCAGCCCGATCAGCCCACCCCCGATCGCACACAGCGCGAGCACACGCGCCGTTCGAAACTTCCTCGAGAACGCAGCCGGCCGCGTTGCGATTGCGGCGACCAACGCGGGCGTGATCGCCACCGCCGCGGCCAATGCGATCACGGGGTTCACACTCGCCGTCAGGCCCAATACCGAGCCGAGCCACAACATTGTTCGTGCACTCGCGCCCGATAGCTCGATCCCAGGCTCCGCAAACTGGGCCGCCGCCGCGAGCGTCCAGACCGCGCCCAAGCTCGCCAGCGCGTACACCTCGACTCGAGTCGCCGGCTCCCAAACACACGGGTGCAGCGCACAAGCGGCCAACAGCCAGGGCATGCCGCTCACAGCTGCAGGCGAGACACGTTCTCCCAACATGCGCTGACCGAGACTGGTCGCTGGAATCAACGTCAGCGCGCTCGGAATTGCCGACAGCAGGTTCACGCCGACGAGTGGCGCCGCAAATGACAGACGTGACAGGAAGAACCCGAGCAGCGTGTGAAGCGGTTGGCCGGGCGGGTGCGCCAGCCCCAGCTGGACCGCCGCGAGCGCGAGCTCCCCGCTGTCGTAAAGCGAGAGATCGCGCGCCATGCTACCCACGAAGTAGAGCGCGAGGCTCGACGTCGCGAACCAGGTCGAGCGCGGCGCACGCAGCGCCAAGCCCAAGGTCCAAAAGCCGGAGCGGATCGGAGAAGGGTCGACGGTTTAGCTCGCTGGTGCGACGAGGAACACGCTCACTAGTCTCGCCGCCACGAGCTGCAGATCCAACAATGACCGAGACACCCGAAGATCATCGCGCGGCGCAGGTTGGCTTAAACAGACCGCTCGCTCGGCGACTCACTTTCGCCTGCACCTGCACACGTTTGCGCAGTGCGTGTTGCGCTTTGAATCGCCGGCAGATCGGGGCCAGTCGGGCGCCTGAATACATTTATCGACACCGCGTTACCACATGCCGACAGTGTCCGAAAAATCCACAGCGAATCAGATGAAAAGCGAAGTTTCGTCGTAAATTGAACGCGCTGGTTCGCGAGAACGCGTGCACTAAGGCACGAGCGCCCTTCACCGGGAAGCAGCATTTGTTGATGGACCATCGCAAGATCGCGCAAGGCACAACCGGCCGCGTCGCCGCCCGCCTCCTCTTGCCCTTCGTCACCGCCGCCGACGAACTGGGTATGCGCGTCGACGCGGGGCTCGCCAGCGTCGGGCTCACGCGCGCCGATCTCGAGAATCCCGAGTTGCGGGTGAGTCACTTCGCGGCCGATCGCCTGATCCGCAATCCGGCCCGCACCTATCCAGACTTCGGACTGATCGCAGCTGAGAATCTGCAACCGGTCCATCTCGACATCGTGGAGTACGCAGCCCGCGCGCAACCGACGCTTCGGGGCGCGCTCGAGCACGCCATTCGATACTACGCGCTGCTGCACGACGGGTTCGAAGCCAAGTTCGCGCTGGACGATCAGTACGCGACGCTGCAGTTCAGCTTCGGTGCGCTCGCACTCGCCGAGTCCGCCTACGAGTTCGTGGTCGCGGTGCATCTGTTGGCGGCGCGGCGTATGACCGGCAAGCCCGAGCTCAGCCCCGCGATGGTGAAGTTCAAGCACCCGCGTCCCGAGAACCTCACGCGGCACGAGCGGCTGTTCCATTGTCAGCTGCTCTTCGGTCAGCCGGAGTACGCGTTGATCTACCCGCTCGGCTACATGGACTTGCCGCTCGTCCAAGCGGATTCGGGCCTCGCCCAGTTACTCGAGCGCCACGCGTCCGAAGCGCTTCAACGGCTCGGCCGCAGCGCGCTGCTGCGCGAACGGGTGCGCGAGTTCGTGCGCCAAGATCTCACGGGCAAGCTCACCGCCGAACACATGGCGAAGCGTCTCGGCATGAGTCCGCGCACGCTCCACCGGCGATTGGTCGACGAGGGCATCACGTATCGCGCGCTCGTCGACGACGTGCGTCGCGAAATGGCGTTGCATTGTTTACGCGATCCGCAGCTGTCGATCGGTGAGGTCGGTTATCTGCTCGGTTTCACGACCAGCGCCGCATTTCACCGTGCATTCCGGCGGTGGACCGGGACGACGGCGACGCAGTACCGGACCACGCTGCACAAGCCGCCAGTGATGCAAAGCCGCGGTTAAAATCTGGTTTTGTCGCGGTGGTTCAACGAGGCGGCTTTCCTCCGGCGCGCGATTGCGCTAACGACCCCCGGTCGGCGACTCCCGCCAACCAGGATCGGAACATGCAAATCGCGAACGAAACCGCCGTTTGGCTCCAATACACGCTGCGAAACGACGCGGGCGAAATCTTGGACGCCTCCGAGGACAACGAACCGCTCGTCTACATTCACGGCCAAGGCGATATC
>DASRXR010000915.1:0-3561 GCA_035687405.1 Polyangiales bacterium | reverse complement strand
CGGCGGTGATCTCACCGTGGAGCTCACGCAGCGAGTCTGCCTCGTTGAACACGGGCACGAGGACCGAGAGCTCCAGCGACTTGAAGTTGCGGCGTCCGCGCAGCATTGAATGGTCTACAGAAAGGTTTCGATCGCACCGAGCGACAAGGCCGAGCTCCAATCGCGCGGCCCGTCGATGCGCATGCGCACGACGCCGCCGGGATCGATCACCCAGGTCTCCGGATACAGCTTCGTTCCGTACTTGTCCTTGACGACTTTGCGTTCGGGGTCGAACAGTACCCGCAAGCGCGTGTTCGGCGGAAAGATCGGCGCGACCGCCGCCCAGTCCTTATCGGTCGTGACGGCGACGACTTCGATGTCCTTGCGCCGGTTCGCAATGGTCGACAGCGTGACCAAGCTCGGCATCTCCTCGACGCACGGCTGGCAGGTGACCGACCAGAAGTTCATCACGACGACCTTCCCGCGGTGGTCCTTCAACCGCCACGGCTTGCCGTTCTTGTCGGAGAGCGTGAAATCGGGCGCGAGCAATCCATCACCTAAGTAATGAAGCTCGGTCTTCTCGCCGCGGCTGAGGGCGTCGAACGCCTCGCCACCGAGCATCGCGCGAAGTGGCGCTTCACGCCGCAAGTGTTCGGCTTCCTGCATCGCGCGCGCGAACACGAACAGCAGCGGCGCGCCGATCACCAGCACGACGATCGCCGCCCAAATTTCTCGTCCTCCGCTCGGGGCGGCCGTTCCCGTATTCGTTGTCATGCCGATCGAGTTGGGTCTGCGAGCGGGTCCGACGCCACCGGCGGCCGGATTCGCGCCTGTCCGAGCGCGAGATACACTCCCTTGTCATCTTGCTGCAATACGGGTTCGAGTTGCTGCATCGCGTGGCGGTCAAAACGGGCCGCCATCGACCCTCTCACATTGCAGTACAAAGCCCCATCCGAGCCTTGCCGCAGCGTGGCAGGATCGAGCTGCTCGGTGCTGTCATCCGACAGCGACATCGCGACTTTGTCCCCTTCGAGCCGCACTGAACGGACGAAGAAGGGTGGGCCTTCGAGCGTGAAGTAGGCCCAGTTGATGTCGTTTTTCAGGCAGTAGCGGCCGTCTTCGGCGCGGTCGATCCAGCGATCGAACGCCCGCACCAAGTTGGGGTGCTCGAGAGGGTCGTCCTCGAGAAACCAGCGGCCTTGAGAGTCGCGGCGAATCTTCGTCTCGCGCGACCGTCCTTCGAGAAAGCTCGCGGGGTCCATGGCGGGCTCAGTAGCACATCGAAAACACGGCCGCACCGCGGCCTGCATGCTAGCTTTTCGACCTCCGAGGCCGGCGTGGCGGAAGTACCCAAGAAAAAGCGGTCGGCGAAGAAACGGGTACTGATTCTCGCTGCGCTGATGCTCGGGATACCCGCTGGGCTCTACGCCCTGGCGCGCACCGACTTCGCGCGCGAGCACGCGCGCCAGGGCGCCCAGCAAGCGATCCGCGACCAGCTCGGCCTGTTCGGCATCATCGACGACGTCGACATCGATGCGCGCAGCTTGTCGATCATCGCGCGCGGCATCGTGCTGGACCACCCGGACCTCGGTCGCTTCGTCGAAGCCAAGGAGCTGCGCATCCGGCCGTCGTGGTGGGCCCTGCTGAGCGGCCGGGTCGACCTGCACACGATCACGATCGAAGAGGCTTCGGTCTGGCTCACGATCCGGGATGGCAAGGTCATCAACGGCCCGAAGATCGCAGCTAGCAGCGGCGGTGGCTCGAGCCTCGATCTACCGTTCAACAAGTTGCGGGTGAAACACTCGCGCGTGATCGTGGATGCCGCTCCGAACGGCAACGGCGAGTTGCACGACATCGACGTGTTTCTGGACGCGACGTCGCACAAGGTGCTCGGCGTCGAGCTCAACTCGCCGGGCGGGTTCTTTCTCCGCGATGGCCAGCGCGACGAGATCCAGCAGATCGAAGCCCGCTTCAAGCTGACCAACGAGAACGTCCAGGTCGAAGTCGCGCGAGTGAGCACGCCCGACGTCAGCCTCGCGGTGCGGCGCGCGAGCATCGAGCTTCCTTGGCGGAGCGCCTATCACGGGGAAGTGGAAGTGCGCGTCAAGCTCGCGCGCTTGAACACGTTGTCGCTGCCAGTGAAGTTGCCGCCGCTCGACGGTGAGCTGCAGCTGAAAGCGGCGCTCGTCGGCGACGGTGACCTACCTCGCGGCGACGTGCACGTGACGCTCACGCGCGCCGTTCTCGACCAGTACATGTTCGGCGAACAAGTGAACTTGGACGTGGCGCTCGACAAAAAGAAGCTCCAGTTCACCGGTACGGCGCGAGTCATCCGCGACGGCGGGCGCGTCGAGCTCGCGGGCGGGATCGACCTCGGCGAGCACTTGCCGCTCAACCTGCGGCTGAAGGTGCTCGATGTATCGTTCGCAAAGCTGATGGAGCAGCTCGGCGTCTCGCCGAATGCGATCGTAGGCTGGACGCTAGCAGGCAGCATCGACCTCAAAGGTACACTCGACCCACTTCACCTCACCGGTCCGCTACGGATGCCCACGCGCGACTTCCGGGTGACGCGCGACGCCTGGCACGTGAGCCCGAATAGCAACATCATCGCGGTTGCGAGCGCGAACTTGAGCGGCGGTGTCACGGTCAAAGACCAAGGCATCTTCTTGCAGAACATCGACGTCACGTTGCGCAACTCGAAGCTGCACGTGCCTGAAGTGTTGCTCGGCTTCGACAACGAGATTCGCGTGCACGCGAACGGTGCGCCGCTCGACTTGCGCGACGTGACTCCGCTCGTGAGCTTTCCACTCGGCGGCGTCGGCACGTTCGACGTGCACGTCGAGGGCAGGTTTCAAGATCCCAAGGTCGGCGGCAAGCTCGCGTTCAACGACTTCTCGTTCAACACGTATCCGTTCGGCAACGTGGATTCGGAATTTGTGCTCGAACACGATCTGGAGGCGGTGCGGTTTCCGCTCATGAACGCGAAGAAGGGCAACAGCCGCTACACCGCGAAGGACTTCACGATCGACTTCAGCAATAGCCGCACGTTGATCACGGCCCTGCTGCGCTTCGACCGCTTCGCGATGCAGGACTTCTATCACGTGTTTCACTACGAGCAGGACGAGCGCTACTTGCCGTACCAAGCGATCGTCAACGGCGAGAGCCAGGTGCGTTATTCGCTCAGCTATCCTGGAGACTCGCCGCGCGGAACACTGAAGGTCGACATGGAGCTCGGCCTGCGCGAGATCGAGATGTCGGGTTTTGCGTTCGCGTCGGGCAACTTCAATGGGCGCTTCAGCTGGTTCGATCACCAGCAGGGTTACAAGGGCGCAGAGCTGCTGGTCGAGCGCTTTGCCCTCCACAAGGCCGACACCACGCTGCATATCTCCGGCAAAATGGCCCGAGAAGGCAAGCTCGACATGGTCGCGGTCGCGGATCGAATCTCGGTTCGCGACACCGAAGGTCTCGCCGAGCGCATGCCCGAGCTTTCGGGAAGTTACAGCGCGACCGGGACGATCAAAGGCACGGCTGCGGTTCCACTCGCCGACCTCGAAGTTGCGACGAGCGAGTTGCGGTATGCCG
>DASRXR010000914.1:0-2696 GCA_035687405.1 Polyangiales bacterium | reverse complement strand
TTCGCGTGCCGCGCGCTGCGGTACGATGTCTTCCGTTTCGCCTTGCACGCTATACTTGCCGACCGACTCCGCGAGCAACGCGCGATTGCGGCCGGCGGCCTTGGCGGCGTACAGCGCAGTGTCGGCTGCGGCCACCAAGCCTTCGGCGCGGCTGACCGCCGGTCCGGAGTGGGAGTGGGCGACGCCGATGCTCACTGTTACGCCGATCACCTTGCCATCGACCTCGATGCGCAGGGTGGCGACGATCGATCGCAGGCGCTCGGCGAACAAGCGGATGCCGTTAACGTCGACGCCGCGGGCGATCACCGCGAGCTCTTCACCACCGAAGCGTGCAACGACGTCTTCGGTACGCACGCGCTCGCGCAGCTCGGTCGCGACCGCGCGCAGCACCGCGTCGCCAGCCTGGTGGCCGTGCTCGTCGTTCACCTTCTTGAAGTGATCGATGTCGCACAGCAACACCGCGAGCGCCGATCGATGGCGGATCGCGAACGCGTGCTCGCTCTCGAGACGCTCGTCGAAGTAGCGGCGATTGAACAGGCCCGTGAGCCCGTCGCGCACGCTCATGTCGTACATGTGCTGGTGCGCCCGGAGCGCGTCGCGGTCCTGCCAGGCGAACTTCAGCGTCATTCCGCCGATGCGCACGCGCGAGCCATCTTGCAGGCGGATGCTGGTCGAGACGCGCACGCCATCGACGTACGTGCCGTTGGTGCTGCGCAGGTCTTCGATCTCCGGCTGGCCCTGGCGCATGACGATGCGCGCATGCATGCGCGAGACGCCGTCGTCATCGAGCGTGATCTCGCACTCGGGGCTGCGGCCGAGCGTCACCGTACCGCTCAGCGTATGCACGAGGCCCATGCGCGTACCGGTGAGGATGACCAGCGTGGGCTCGCGATCTGTCGCAGCCGGTGGCGCCGACACCGCTGCCGGCGCATCCATGATGAACGTGCGAGTGAATTCCGAGGTGGCCACAGTGTCCCCGATCAAGAGCGCTGCGATGTGCGCGCTCTCGAAAACCCCAACTTCGCAAGCCACATGCCACGGCACGGATAAACCCATTACCCCTCGATCGCCCGTGCGATCGCAGCCCGTCGAGGAAAGATGTTCCACGACTGTGGTCGAAATTGCCACGAGCCATCGCATGCGATCGTCGACTAATGCTCGAGAGTCGCTCGTGCGGTGATCGGCACGTTGAATGCAAGACCTGGCTCGACTGGGACGCAAAGTCGCAGATCGAGCATGACCGCCTTCCTCTATCTATCGCTGTACACAGCAGCTTCCGCGGGAACGCTGACCGACGATCTTCTGGATCGTAAGATCGGCACCGCGCTGCTGAGCTCTATCGCCTACACGGCGGGGTTTTTGGCGGTGATCCAGTGGGCGATACTAGAAATTAGCTATGAGGTCATGGGGCTTGCGGCGCTCTGTGTGCTCGCTTGTGTGTGGGACGTGTGGAGCAGCTTCCGCGCCGCTCGCTCAGCTTGGAAACGCGGCTCCGAGATGGACGCCGACGCCGAAGTGATCGGCGTCGTGTTGATGCTCGGAGCTCGCGTGCCCGCCTACGCCTTGGCAGCGCTCGCCGCGCTCGAGTGGATTTCGTGACTCCGGAGGATCCCATGCAGCAAGTATCGGTGCGCGCTGAACGTACGAGCGATGTGGGTCGCGTTTCGCGGCCGCTCGTGCTGGAGACTTCGGGGCTGCCCTCGTCGCCGGAGATGATGGCGGAGATCGTCGCGCAGTCGGCGGACTACGTGTTCGTCGTCGATCCGAGCGGTTTGATCGAGCTCGTCAATCGCGTGGACCCGCCGCTGCGCGCCGCGGATGTCCTCGGCACCGGCGCTTGGTTGCACCTGCACACGACGCCGGAAGCGACGCGCAGCGCGATCGCGCGCGTGCTCGCCGGCAAGCCGATTCCGCAGCGCACGTTCAGCGTGACCACGCCCGAGGGCGATCGCTGGTTCAGTGTGCGGATGCGCGGGCTCGAGACGCGCAACGGTAAGCGCGCGGTGATCTTCGTGAGCGACGTGACGGAGCGCGAGGCGGCGCAGCAGGAGCTGGCCCGCACCGCGACCCAGCTCGAGACCTCGCGCCGTGCCGCGGACCATGCCCAGAAGTTCGAGTCGCTCGGACGGCTCGCCGGCGGCGTCGCGCACGACTTCAACAACCTGCTCACGTCGATCATCTCGTTCTCACGCTTCGTGATGGACGACCTCGCGCCGAACGATCCGCGACGGTCCGACCTGGTCGAGGTGTTGCGAGCGGCGGACAGCGCTTCGAAGCTGACCAGCCAGCTGCTCGCGTTCTCGCGCAAGCGGCCGGTGGAGCCGCGCTGCATCGATCTGAACGCTGCGGTGGCGAGCCTGGGCCAGCTGCTCAACCGGGTCGTCGGCGAGCGGATTCAGCTGCAGATCAACGCCAATCTGCAGGGCGCGAACGTGCTCATCGATCCGGGCCAGCTCGATCAGGTGCTGATGAACCTCGCGGTCAACGCCAAGGACGCGATGTCGGACGGCGGCAAGCTCACGATCTCGGTCGAGAAGCGCTCGGTGCAGGGGCACTCGATGTTGCCTGCCGGCGAGTACGTCGCGCTCTCGGTGCGCGACACCGGCATGGGTATGGACGCGGACGTTCGGCGCCAAGTGTTCGAGCCGTTCTTCACGACCAAGGGTGAGCACGGCACGGGCCTCGGTCTTGCGACT
>DASRXR010000913.1:0-7430 GCA_035687405.1 Polyangiales bacterium | reverse complement strand
TTCTCACTAGCCTCACGCTGAGCGTCGTTGATCTTAGCGTTGGCTTCGGTCTGAGCCTCCACCGCTTGCTGCTGCTGTTCTGCCGGTGTTCGGTTGCAGGCAGCGCCCGCACCAGCACCGCCGAGCAACGCTACGAGGATGAATATGCTCCGAGCCTTGTCCATGTGCAGTCTCCTTCTTGGTGCCCCTGTTTGTGTCAGGTGCACAACTCACAGGAAACGCATTCGCAAAGCGCGGGCCAACATCCTCGAGCGTGAGATGATTGCGTTTTCGTCTGGACACAACCGACACGGTGTGTCCAGACGCAGCATCCAAAACGCCTCGTCAGCGGGGTTTAGCTGCTGAAGAGAATACCAGTGGCACTGCTGCCTCGGGGCTCAGCAAGCGGAACGTGAAGCTTTCTTCGAGATACAGGCTGACGCGGTTTCGATCGTGGTCGAGATAGCCGACTGACACGTCTTGTCCGACGACGAGCTCGAAGTCACCACCACGCATGCTCAACACGAGCGCGCCTTTCAGCGCCGGCGCCCACACGATCGGCCCATCGACGAAGCGGCGCACGTGCTGCAGTACCGGATAACCACCCGCACCGGTCGTCTTCGACAACGTGGTGTACGAGTCGGCATCGAGCGCGATCGCGTACGGGCCGTTCACGCCGGAGATCCGCAACTGCTCGATCGCTTCCGAGACGAAGCCAGGAAACGACTGAAAGTCATTGGACAGCGTGATCGGGTTTTGTGAGCTCGACGAGATGATGCCTTCGATGTTTGCGGCTTTTGCGCCGTAATAAATCGCGCGATCTTCCGCGAGTGCAATCCGGCGTGCTGCGTCGGCGACTTCGTCGAGATCGGGATCTGCACCGCGCTCGATATCGTCCAGCTGGCCGATCGCGAGATCGAACGGCGCACGCACTTCGACGAGTGGCTGCACCAAACGTTGCTTCGCTTGAATCGTCGGGTCGCCTTCGAGCGTGGTGTCCGCCACGCGGCCGAGCGGTACGGCGGAGAACTCCCAGCCATGCGGGCCGCTGAACTCGACGAGCTTGCGCGCGGACAAGTACGTCGCGAGGGTTTGTTTGGCTTCACTCTCGATCAGCGCGACGGCCCGCGGAGTGAGCGGCGAGAGCTCGCGTCTAAGATGATTCACTTGATGTCCTTCCGCAGCGAGCCGATACCTAACGAGGCCGCACCGCTACCACCGCTAGCGCCGGCTTTCACCGACTCCTCACGATGTGCGATCGAGCCTTCGCTGAACAAAAACTTTCGCAAGTGGCCGTCGAGTGCTGTGTCGTGTCGACGCAGCCATTCGAGAACCATGCACGCGTGCTCTTTCTCTTCGTCTCGGTTGTGTTCGAGGATCTCGCGGAGCTCTGGATCCGTGCAGGCAGCCGCGCGCTGGTCGTACCAGTCGACGGCCTCGAGCTCTTCCATGAGCGAGACGATGGCGCGGTGTCGGTCGATGATCTCGGGACCGAGCGTCTCGGGCGCCTCGTGCAGCGTAGTCGATGATTGTGCCATGAGTTGGGGTTCTCCGTGTGCGTACGCACTCACAAGTGCGAGGCCAAACTGACACATGAGGCAAATCCCATGAAGCCCCGGGCATTAGTTTGAGTACTCGCAAGGCTTTTAAGGCTTGGCATAGGCAGTGCAACCCCGAGCGCGCAAAGCAGCTGGCCACGCAACGGATTCGCTAGCTTCGATTACACGGACGAAGTTGATCATGAACGCAGCTATCAAGATCGACAGCAACGACACGCTGATCGATGCGGATTCTTCTGAACAAATGAACGCCCACGCCTGGCTCGGTTGTCCAGTAGGCGCGCGCCACCGGATCGTCAAGCATCTCGGCAGCGGCGGCATGGGCCACGTGTTTCTCGCCGAACACGTCACGCTCGGTGCGTCGGCGGCGGTGAAGATTCTCGGTGCGCACAGCCAGCCGGCGCTGGTCGATCGTTTCATCGCTGAGGCGAAGCTCCTCGGGCGCTTGAATCACCCGAACATCGTTCAGGTGTTCGACATCGGCGAGATGGACGACGAGACGCCGTACTTCCTGATGGAGCACGTGCCTGGGATCGATCTCGGGACCTGGGTGGAGAAGAACGAGACGCTGTCCGTGAAGCGAGTGCTGCGCATCCTGCGCCAGGTCGCGTGCGCGCTGGACCACCTGCATGGTCAGGGCATCGTTCATCGCGACATCAAGCCGCCCAACATCATGGTGGACCCGGATGCCAACGACGCGGTGAAGCTGCTCGACTTCGGCATCGCGATCCGCGAGGGCGCGCAGGATTCGTGTTTCGAAACGGGTTTGCTCGGCACGCCCGCGTACATGGCGCCGGAGCAGGTCAATGGAAACGGTTGCGGTAAGGCCGCGGACCTCTACGCACTCGGCGCGCTCGCGCTCGAGCTGCTGACGGGCAAGCCGCCGTACGACTACCCGTCGCTGAACTTGGTGCTCGCGGCGGTGTTGCGCGAGGAACCGGGCATGCCGAGCAAGCGTGGCCTCGACATTCCGGGCATCGATGCGGTGTTCGAGCGAGCTCTCGCGCGCGACCCCAAGGCGCGGTTCGGAACCGCCGCCGAGTTCATGGATGCGCTCACACGGGTCTTGACTGGCTCGTGGGGCGACCGCGTCTCAGCGTCTGTGGCGGTCCCGTCGGTCCCCCGCATCCAGACCCCGGCTGAGACGCGCGCGCACACTCGCCCCTTCGTTCGCGGGGTCGCCTTGGTCGGTGGTGGGGCGCTTGCCCTCGTAGGGGCGGCACTGGCCTGGCTTGCCTAAGTTACCTGGGGATGGCACACCATCATTAACGCCCCACTGTGGCGACAATGCGTGCGGCGGGTTGGCGCCGTTCCGCGGCAAGAACGAGCACTTAGAGGCATAACAGGCCTGGCATGCCTCATGCTCATTACTGCCTCGCCCACTCCTTTTAACCGCCGGGACGAGAGCCATGAAGGACCGAATACTCTGCGTTGACGACGACCAAGACCACTGCGATTTGCTTGAGGCGGGCCTCACGCGACTTGGTTATCAAGTCGTGACGACGACCTCGCCGTCGCAAGCGCTCGACCTCGCTGCCAAAGAGACGTTCGACGCAATCGTCACGGACCTCGGCATGGGCGAAATGGACGGCCTCGCGCTGTGCGAGCGAATGTTGGGCACGAAGCCTGGCATTCCTGTCGTCGTGGTGACTGGGCGCGGCAGTATGGAAGCCGCGATCGGAGCAATGCGCGTCGGTGCGTACGATTTTCTGACAAAGCCGGTCGATTCGAAGCTGCTGGGCATCAGCGTCGCACGCGCGGTCCAACACCACCGGTTGCAGACTGAAGTGCAGCGGTTGCAGCAAGCGTTGAAGGAGCTTCCAAAGTCGGCAGAGCTCGTCGGCGATAGCCCGGCCATGGAGCGTGTCCGTGATTTGATCTTGCGCGTCGGCGCGAGCGAAGCTTCGACGCTCATTCACGGTGAGACGGGCACCGGCAAGGAGCTCGTCGCGCGCGCGTTGCATGCGGCGGGGCCGCGAAGCACCGGACCGTTCGTTGCGCTGAACTGCGCGGCGGTGCCGCCGAACCTGCTCGAGAGCGAGTTGTTCGGTCACGCGCGCGGTGCATTTACGGATGCGAAGGCGGCGCGCAACGGCCTGTTCGTTGAAGCTAGTGGCGGCACGCTGTTTCTCGACGAGATCGGCGAGATGCCGCTCGAGATGCAGGCGAAGCTCCTACGCGCGTTGCAAGAGCGCAAGGTGCGGCCGGTCGGCGCGAACACCGAGATCGAGTTCGATTCGCGCATCGTCGCGGCGACGCACCGCGACCTCGATGCCGACGTCAATCAAGGCCGGTTCCGTCAGGACTTGTTTTACCGCATCAACGTGGTGCGGATCGACGTGCCGCCGCTGCGTGAACGCGGTAGCGACGTTCTGAAGCTCGCATCGTTTTTCCTCGACCGTGCGGCCTCGCGCAGCACGAAGGGAAAGCTCGAGCTGTCGCCGCAGGTCGCGGAGCGCTTGTTGGCGTACGACTGGCCGGGCAACGTGCGCGAGCTCGAGAACTGCATCGAGCGTGCAGTTGCGCTCGCTCGGTTCAATCACCTCACGGTGGAAGATTTGCCGGAGAAGATCCGCGCCTATCGTGCGGACCGCTTCGTGATGTCGGCGAACGACGCGCAGGAGATCGTCTCGATCGACGAGCTCGAGCGCCGTTACATCCTGCGCGTGATCAAGCTGCTCGGCGGCAATAAGGCGCGCGCAGCGCAGCTCCTCGGCCTCGACCGTCGCACGCTGTACCGCAAACTCGAGCGCTACCAGGGCCAAGGTCAAGGCCTCGGTAGCCCGGCAAACAACGCCGCGACGCCCGCGACTGGGAGACCCTCATGAAGCCCCTCGATCCCGAGGAACACACGTATCTTCGTACTTCGTTCCTCGATCGAGTCGCGCATGAGCTACGCGGGCCTGCTGGAGTGATCGACGGTGCAGTTCAAGAGTTGGAAGCCGCGCTCGGACCGAGCGCGCAAGAGCATCGAGTACTGCTCGATATGATGCGCCGCGGTGTGCGGCGCATCGTGCGGACGGCGGATCGGCTGCAGCAAACCGGCACGTGCGAGCGGGACACGCTCGACTTGTCGAAGCAGCGCTGTGATTTGACGGAGCTCGTTCGGCGTTCGGTGGCTGAAGCCGCGGCGACCGAGGGCCGGAAGAAGATTCAAGTCGAGATCGAAACGCCGCCGGTGCACAGCTACGCCGAGGTCGATGAACGCTGGATGGGTGTTGCGGTCTACGAGATCGCTTCGAACTCGATTCGGCATGCGCGCGAGTCGGTTCGCGTCGTCATCGAGCAGCCGGCCGAAGGGCTTTCCATCAGCTTCATCGACGACAACCGGAACACCGGTGAGTTTGCGCCGATGCGGTTCAAGCAGCCGCGTGAAGCGCGCGGGCTCGGGTTGGCGCTCGCGATCGTGCGCGATGTGGTCGAAGCGCACGGAGGGCGGCTGGTGATCGAGCGCAGCACAGGGCCGAACGACGACGCTCAAAAGACGCGCGTTCGGATCGAGCTGCCGCAGCGCATGCAGGCGAGCATTGCGCCGGCGGCTGAAGTTTCGGTGGCTGCGCCCGCGCGCCATTAGCGCCATTAGGCGGCGTTAGTTCTTTTAGTCTTGGTAAGGGCGGGCGACTCGGTCGTCCGCCTTTTGAGTTTGAGCGGTGAGCGCTGCGGAGTTTTCAGCTGTTTTGCGCCGCTTAACGCGCGATAGCCCGAACCTCAGGTCATGAGGTTCGGGCTATCCGCATGCTGGTTGTGTCATGTCGCGGTTAGCCCATCGGCACGCGACGACCCAACACGAGCGAAACGACCGCCAGCACCAGAAACACGAAGAACAAGATCTTCGCGATACTCGCTGCACCGGCCGCCAAACCGCCGAAGCCGAAGAAGGCGGCGATCAGCGCGATGACAAAAAACACTGCTGCCCAGTAAAGCATAGTGGCCTCCAGTTATTGACTCGACCGCTTTCGAGTCGCGTCACATGTTTGTCAGTAGTTGCAGCCGGCGTGCCAGCGCCGGAGGCCGCGATAACGGGCTAAATTCAGCGGTTTTTTGAGTGCAACGCACGAAACTGAGGCAAGAGGACACAAAGCTGCGAAAACTGCTAAGCACCATTGTGTCACACTGAGGCGCATGGGTCGCCGCGACGGTTCGTGCTGTCGCGTACGTGCGTCGAGCCAGCTGGTGGCCACGCGAGCGGCCCCTTCTTTCCACCCGTTTACAGCGTCGCAGGCTGCGTCAGGGCGCCTTCGCTGCGGGACTCGAGGACTTCGTGGCTCGAGGTTGCGGCGGGACCGCCGAATCTCGCGAGCCGCCGAGCCCCATGACGATGCTCGGGCGCCGCAGCATGGGGTTCGTGCCTTCGCCGGCCTGCTCTGCAGGCGCGGCCGCACTGGCGTCCATCAATTTACTGATCCAGTTCAGGTCCTGCGTGTTCTCGCAGATGAACTTGAACACGGTGAGGATCGGAACCGACAGGAGCGCGCCGATCGGGCCCCACATCCAAGCCCAAAACAACATGCCCAGCAGCACTACGAACGGCGACATACCGATCGTTCGGCCGAGCATGCGCGGTTCCATGATGTTGCCGATCAACGTGTTGATGACGAGAAAGCCGAGACCTACGCCGATCGCAGCGCCGACGCCCTGCTCCGCCAGCGCGATCGCGACTGCAAGCACGGTTGCGGCGGCACTTCCGACGTTCGGAACAAACCGGAAGACGAGAAGCGTGAGCGAGACGAGGAGCGCCGGCCCGATGCCGAACAGCTTCAACAGCACGAACGAAGCGAAGCCTGCGGTGAGGCTCGTCCAAAATTTTACGCCGAGGTACAGCTGAACCTCGCGCACGATCCGATCGACGCGTTCGAACTGCTCGTTTGCGTTCGGGGAGAGTGAGCGAAGCTTGTCGCCCATGATCGTGAGCTCGCACAGCGCGAGGAACGCCACGAGGAGCACGACCACCATCAGCGTCGCCATTCCGGCAAAGCGGCCGGCGACGTCGCTGAGGAACTCGCTCAAGTGGAGAAGGCTCGCATCGACGCCGTCGAGACCATGGCGGTGCATGAACCGATCGGTGAGCGTCGATAGCCGCTGGTAGCGGCTGATGTACATCGGCAGGCGTTCCTGCAGATCACTCGCCGCGAGGAAGAACAGGCTTCCCAACGATCCGAGCACGGCAACGTCGAGCCCCAACACGGCGGCTGCGGCAGCGAGCGGCGGCGCACCTTTGCGGAGCATCCACGTCGTCACCGGTGACGAGACTGCCGCCACCATGATGCCGAGCAACACAGGCATGCAGAAGTCGCCGGCGAACTTCAGCCCGGCGACGATCACGACCGCGGCGGCCACAAACAGAAGCGCGCGGTAACGTGAAGGTTCACTGCTGGGCATATCCGCAATCTTGCAGCAATGCTCGTGCCACGAGCACCACGACAGTAAGCAAAAGAAAAACCCCGCACGCTTTCGCGTGCGGGGTCGGTGTTAATTCCGGCGGCGTCCTACTCTCCCACGCAGTTACCCGCGCAGTACCATCGGCTCTGGAGGGCTTGACTTCCGAGTTCGGGATGGGATCGGGTATGACCCCTCCGACGTAGCCACCGAAAACTTTCGAGAGCGAAACGAGCTCGGGAGGGTCACTCCACCGAAAACTCGTTGCCTATTGAACTCTGTGTTTGCAGAGTTGGGCTTGCTCCCAACCCTGACCTCAAAACAGTACGACGTTTGCCTTAGAATAAGGAAAAGCCGCACGGCCGATTAGTATCGGTTAGCTCCGCGTATTACTACGCTTCCACACCCGACCTATTAACCTCGTCGTCTACGAGGGGCCTTTAGAGACTTGCGTCTGGGATACCTAATCTTGAGGCCGGCTTCCCGCTTAGATGCTTTCAGCGGTTATCCGTTCCG
>DASRXR010000912.1:0-4238 GCA_035687405.1 Polyangiales bacterium | reverse complement strand
CGCTGGACGCCAGGCCGGATTGGACCATGCGCCGTCCGTTGAGCAACACCAGCGTCGAGTCCACGCCCAGACCACGCAGGTTGAATGACGCAGTGCCAGACGTGACTCCTGCCACATCGCTGTTCAGATCGGAGCCACTGTTGATGTCGAGGTTGCGGATCAGGTCGAGCGCAGTACGAGCGCCGCTGCGTTCGATCGCTTTTCTATCCACCACTAGTACAGAAGATGGCTGAGCAAAGCTGGAGCGCCGGATGCGCGAGCCGGTGACGACGAGCTCGGCTTCAGGTGCCGATGCGGGCGTGGCCATGCCGGCGCCCAGCTGACGTTCCGGTCCAGCCGCCGGCTCGTCTACTACAACCGTGGGCTCGGGCTCGTCCGGAACGACGGGTTCCGGTTCGGATTCCGCAGCTGACGGCGGCGCAACGCTGGCGTCCAGCGCGGATTCGTTCGCCGGGGCTTCTGGCTGACTCGGTTGCGCGGCGGCACCATGCGCCCAGTTAATAGCCAGCATGACGGCCAACACCGTGCCTCGTAAGGAGGGCCAGCGCGTCTCGAGTGAGCGCTGTCGACAGTAGAAAGTTTCAAACGGTTTCGATTCCGAGCTGAGTTGGGTCACAGTTCGTTTAAATCCTGAGGGGTGTGGCCCGATGGAGTGCATCCCGCGCAAATGTGACCAACAGCGCGCGTGAAGCGGCATCACACCTTTTCATCGAGCCGGACGCCCGTATCGTTAGATTCGTTCGCGTACGGCCCCGCGATGCGGAGCGCGTCGATGTGATCTCACGCAGGCGTGATCCGCGCGAACAAGAAAAGTCGAGAGGTCGCGTCACATCACGCTGCGCCGGCCTCTATTCGAGCGTTGGTAGGACTCATCTGACCTCGGAGGGAAGCGATGGCCGAAGACTTCGATTACATCATCGTTGGTGGCGGATCTGCGGGCTGCGTGCTTGGCGCGCGCCTGTCAGAGCAGAGACACGTGCGAGTGCTGCTGCTCGAGTCGGGAGCGCGCAGCACTCGACCCGAACTGTCCCTTCCCGTGGCGTGGCCAACTCTGCAGGGAACCGAAGTCGATTACGCCTATAACACAGTGCCACAGCCGGGCACGAACGACTCTGTGCACGCCTGGCCGCGCGGTCACACCCTGGGTGGCTCGAGCAGCATCAACGCGATGGTGTTTCTGCGCGGTCACCGCAACGACTTCGATCAATGGGCACGGGCGGGTTGCAGCGGTTGGGACTACGAGTCTGTATTGCCGTATTTCTGCCGGACCGAGAGCGTAGTCGGCGGGGAGTCAGGCTTCCGCGGGATGAGCGGCCCAATGCACCCGGCGATTGCTCAGCAACCCAATCCGATCTCAGAGTTGCTGATCGAAGCTGCAACTGCAGCGGGCTATCCGACGACTACTGACTTCAACGGCAGTGTGCAGGAAGGCGCAGGCTGGCACGACCTGAGCATTACAGGCGGCCGTCGACAGAGCGCGGCGGATGCCTATCTGGACCCAGTGAGCGAGACCCGTCCAAATCTCGTGGTGTCCACCAGCTCTCGTGCACGGCGCTTGCTTTTCGATTCCGGACGTTGCGTCGGAGTCGAGTTCATGCGCGGAGCGGAGCTGGTTCGCGCACACGCGAGCGCCGAAGTGATCCTCAGTGCAGGTGCAGTAGATTCGCCGCGTCTGTTGCTGTTGTCCGGAGTCGGGCCGGCGGATGAGCTGCGACGGGCGAGAGTCGACGTCGTTCACGATTTGCCGGGCGTCGGTGGCAACTTGCATGACCATCCGCTGTGCAGCGTGGTCTACGAATCGGCTCTGCGTGTTCCCGGCGGAGTCGCGAACCACAGCGAGACGTCGATGCTGTGGCGCAGCGACCCCGCGCTGCCCGGGCCCGACATGCAGATGATGTTCATCCACGCTCCGTATCACCCACCGTGGCTCGAGGCACCTGACAATAGTTTCACGTTTGCGATCGCCACCGTTCCGGAGAGTCGAGGCACGCTCCGCATCATAAGCCCCGACCCGAGCGCTCCGCCTCTGATCGATCCGAACTATCTCGGCACCGAGTCAGATCGACGCCGGCTCGCACATGGCATCGAGGTGGCGCGATCGCTCGCCGCGACTCGACCGTTCGCGCCCTGGCGAGCGCGCGAGGTGCTACCCGGCGACGAGATTCGTGACGACGCCGGGCTTCGGCGTTACGTCGCTCGCGGCACGAGCACCTACTTCCACCCGGTAGGCACCTGCAGAATGGGTTCCGGTCGCGAGTCCGTGGTCGCGCCTGATTTGCGCGTGCACGGCTTGCGAGGCCTGCGTGTGGTGGACGCCTCCATCATGCCCACGGTGGTTTGCGTGAACACGAATGCCGCGACGCTGATGATCGCCGAGAAGGCTGCGGACATGATCGCGGGCCGAGCTTAGTGCGCGATCGAACTAGGGTTTGCTCTTCAGCAAACCCTCGCGCTCAGCAATTCGCTTGAGCTCAGCCTTCACGCGTTCGAAGGTTTTGCGTAGGCGCGCGGACTCGCGCTCGATCGCAGCGTCGTCGACATCCGCGTCGCCCAGCATGGTGATGGCCAGATCGCGCCAAGCCATACCGCGGTCGACGCGCAGCACGAGCAGCGTCTGGTCTTCGGGGTCGAGCTGCTCGCGCAGGGTTCGGAAGCGGTCTTTCACTTCAGTGCGTTGATATGCCTGCGTAGAGCTGCGTGCGCGTTCGATCATCGCCGATAGCGCATCCGGACACGACAGAGTGAGGTTGCGTGCGAGGCGCTGTTGCGGCGCGCTTGCGTAGCGCGAGGCCGCGTTACGGGCGAGCGTGTAGCTCCACGTCCGCATGCTGCAGCGCCAGCTAAACTTAGGCAGACCTAACCACAGGTCCTCGGCGAACATCGAGAACACTTCGTGCGCGTCGCTGCGCGCGCGTAGGCGGGATGCCAGGAAGCTGAGGATCTCGCTGCCGTACATCTCGAGCGTGGCACTGGCGGCTGCCTCGAGCCGGCCCGCCATGAACTCGGCACGTATCTGCTGTTCGGGGTCGATGGGTGGTTGCGTCATGGAGCCTCGTGCGTGACCTGATGGACGTTAGAGCAGCCGTCGGTGCGGTGTGACCCGCGAAACGGGCAAGCCTCCTCGAAGCCGCACCGAGACACGTACGTCGCGCGTGCGCGCGGCCTGCCGACGACGACGCATCGCCAGGGCCGCAGCGTAACTCGGCCGAACAGTACGTCTATCCCATGTTTCTGCGATGCGGTTTGCCTCACACCACAGCGGACAAGCTCGCACCTCACGAGTAGTAGTAACCGTCGCTCGGTCATGGCTGCATGCTTTCGCTGGTCACGTTCCAGAGCACAGCACTCGACCCCGAATCGGAGTGCGCGCGATGAGCATGATACCGAGCACACAACACCCACCCGTGAACGGCCCGCTGCACGGGACGCAGAGCTCACCGGCATGAGCGGCCCCGACAAGGACGACTCCGCGGCGCACGAACCTAGTCGGCCACTGGTCTTGAGTCACGTGCGTGATCTGGTCTGGTTCGCGAACACCGATGGGCAGGTCGAGGACGTGAGTCGCGGGATGCTGAACTACCTGGGCAAGTCCTTGCCGGAGCTCACGGGCAACGGTTGGGCGCTGTGCGTGCACACCGACGACCGCGACGATGCGCTTTCTCTCTGGTCGCACAACCTCGCCGCCGGGACCGCCTATTCCGCAGTGACCCGTATGCTTCGCCACGACGGCTATCGCTGGCTGCGCACCACGGTGCGGCCGCTGCGCAACAGCGAGGGACACGTGACAGGTTGGGTCGCCGTGGCATTGGATCTCGAGGATCCATGCGCCGCGGAGGAATCGTTCGTGACGAGTGAACGCCAACTGCTGGAGCTGGTCGAGACCTTGCCTGCCATGCTCACGGTAAGCGCACCCGACGGGGAGCTCGAGTATGCAAATCAGAGAGTGCAGGACTTTCTGGGTATGCCGTTCGCGGAGCTCAAGCGCCTGGGCTGGGTGGAGCTGATCCACGCAGATGATCTTCAAATGGTCGCGGATGTTCAGAAACGCAGCATCGAAAGCGGTGCGCCACTCGAAATCTGCTGCCGGCTGCGTCGCTTGGATGGCGACGCGCGTTGGGTCGAGATGCGCGTGCAGCCGCTGTTTCTGGAGCAACGAGTCGTGCGCTGGTATGGCCTCTTGATCGACGTCGACTCCAGAAAGAAGGCCGAAGAAGCGTTGAGGCAAAGCGAGCGGGAGT
>DASRXR010000911.1:0-2192 GCA_035687405.1 Polyangiales bacterium | reverse complement strand
AAGTCACCGATCAGCTCGTCATCATCCTTGGCCGCGTCAACGGTCTACTCGAGGGCGTACAAAACGAGCGCATTCCGGAGCGGGCGAGCGAGACGCTCGGGCGCGTCGATCAACTGCTCGGCACGATGCAAGGCAAGCTCGAGGGCTTCAAAACGGCGGAGCTCTCGGAACAGTCGCGCGCCACACTCACGCAGCTTCAAAACACCGTGGCGCGTGTCGATAGACTACTCGAGCGCGTCGATGGCCAGGCCGGTGTGCTCGCAAATGCCGAGCGCGCCTCGCTCTCGATGGGCGACGTCGCGCGAAACGCTTCGCACGTCGGCTCCGAAGCCGAGCGCACGCTGCGCGAGATCGGCGAAGCGGCCTCCGCGATTCGCGAGCTCGCCGATGCGCTCGAACGCCAACCCGACATGCTGATCAAAGGCCGCGCGTCTTCGAGGTCCCAACCGTGAAGCACCTTCTTCTGCTCTCGCTCACGTGCGCCTTGCTCTCGAGTGCATGTGCGCTCACCTCGCGCAGCGAACCGATGCAAATTCGCTACTTCAGCGCGGACACGGCCGAGACTCAGCGCTTGCCGTCTCAAGGGCCCGGAACCGTCGTGTCGCTACGCCTCGAGCGCGTGCGTTCGAGCGCACATCTCGGAGAGGCGATCGCCTATCGCACCGGTGTGCACGAGGTCGGCTACTACGACCAAGAGCGCTGGACCGAGCGTCCGGAAGCGTTCTTGGAGCGCGGGCTCGAGCGAGCCTTCTTCCAAGACCAAGGCGTGACGCGCGTCGTCGGGGGAATCTCCGAGACACTTTCGGTCGAGCTGATCTCGTTCGAAGAAGTGCGCGGGCCGAAGCCGGTCGCGCGGATCGAGGTTGGGCTCACGCTCCACGACGAGCGGTCGAGTCATCTCGAGCAGACGATTCGCGTCGAACGCCCGATCGCGGCGAACGGAACCGACAAGCCAGCCAGCACCGTGGCAGCCTTGTCCGAAGCACTTTCCGAGGCGATCGACCGCATCGCGCAAACCGTCACGGACAAGCTCCGCGTGATCGCAGCGGCCGAGCCTGCCGCATCACGTCAGCCCAGCTCCGAAGCAGCCGCTGCACGTTGACAGCCACGCCGAACTATCGCTTCGTGTTGGAATGACCGCGCCCAAATCCCGACCGCACGACGAAAAGACGCGACGGCGGTTTTTGGTCTTGTTGATCGCGGCTGCGACGGTGCTGCTCGCGATTCTGATTCGCCCGCTCGCGAGCGCGCTGCTGATGGCGGCGGTGCTCGCCGGCGTGTTCTATCCAGTTCAAAAGTGGCTCTCGCGCAAGCTGAAAGATCGGCGGAGTGTTGCAGCCGGGCTCTTGGTGTTCGTGACCGTGATCGTGATCGTCGGTCCGATCCTGGGCCTCTCCGCATTTGTAGTCGATGAAGGTTCGAAGGGCGTGAAGTTCGTCGCCGACACGGTGAAGAGCGGCGGCGTGTCGGGGCTCATCGAGCGCCTGCCCGAAGGTGTTCGCGGTCCGGCGGAGCAGGTCGTCCATCAAGTCGAACAGCGACTCGGCTCGGACGTGGAAAAAACCGTGAGCGAGCAGGTGCAGAAGCAGGGAGCGGGCGCTGCGGCGGCGGTCGCCAGCGCCGTCGCTGCGACGTGGGGTTTCGTCTTCAACTCCACGATGATGTTGATCGCGCTGTTTTTTCTACTCGTGCAAGGCAGTGAGCTCGTCGCCTGGCTCGACACCGTGTTGCCGCTCGCGGAAGGGCAGACGCGCGAGTTGCTCCGAGAGTTCAAGAAGGTGTCGTACGGAGTCGTGGTTGCGACCGTGGTCACCGCTGCGGTCCAAGCTGCAGCAGCGCTCGTCGGCTTTTTGATCGCGCAAGTTCCGCATCCGATCTTCTTTGCTGCGATCACGTTCTTCGGCGCGTTCATTCCCGCGATCGGCGCGGCGACGTTTTCGCTGTTGGCCGCGTTGATCTTGTTGGTCATCGGGCATCCGTACTGGGCGCTGTTCTTGGCGATCTGGTCGGTCACGGTTGTCGCGTTGATCGACAACGTCGTGAAGCCACTCTTGGCCAAGGGCAGCATGAACATGCCCGGCGCAGTCGTGTTCTTCTCGCTGATCGGCGGACTCGGTGCATTCGGTCCGATCGGCTTGCTGCTGGGGCCGCTGACAGTCGCGTTCTTCGTCGCGCTGTTGCGGATCTACCGG
>DASRXR010000910.1:0-11032 GCA_035687405.1 Polyangiales bacterium | reverse complement strand
CTTCGACGATTTCGCTGTTCGGGCCGACGATGATCGCCTCGTGCGCACCGGTTCGCTTCACTTCATGCAGCGCGAGCACCGACCCCAAGTAGTTGCTGGTCTTCGCACCGACGGCCCGCGTGCCGTCGGTCGCGCGCGCGGCGTGTGAGAGCCCGACCGCGACGCCATTCTCGTAGAACTCGGCCGGCAGTGTGTGCAGGGGCAACGCGAAGCAAAACACGCACGGCGAGCGCGCGTCGCTCAGGTCCAGACCCATCGGCCCGACCCCACGCGTGACCATCACTCGCACGTTGCACTCCGGTAGCTTCGACGCCTCGATCGTGCGCCTGACCACGGCCGACCAATCGTCGGGCCCGGATGCCACGGGTAGCAGCAGGCGCTCGCAGGAGCGCTCGAGCCGCTCCAGGTGATCGCGCTCGCGAAACGAGCGCCGCCGATATGTGCGCATGACCTCGAACGCGCTGTCGCCGTACAAAAATCCGCGGTCGAACACCGACACACGAGCGTCGGCCGCCGCGTACATCTGGCCGTCGATCGAGACCGCGCCTTCGGGGATCACGGAAGACATGCAGCGATTTTACAGCTGCGCGAGCAGAGCGCTCGCCTTTGCATGCTGTCCGCCTTCGGATATCGCACGCTCGAGCATCGCTTTCGCTTTGGCCTTGTCACCCTGCTTCACCGAGATCTCGCCGAGGTGGTAGTAGACGTCGGCCTTGTGAATGCCGGCGTCCTCACCGAGCTTCTGCAGCAGCAGCGCACGGTAGGTCTTTTGGGCGCGGTCCAAGTCGCCGCGCGCGAGGCACAAGCGACCGAGGTCGCGTAACACCGGCACGCTCGTCAGATCGATGCGGAACGCAGCATCGTAGTGCTTGTAGGCCTCTTCGGCGTTGCCCGTGCCTTCGTAGGCGCGACCGAGGCGGTGTTCGTAGCTCGCGACTTCCTTCGCACGGCGACCGCCGAACGACGCGATGATCTTTTCGAGCAGTGGAATCGCAGCCGTCTCGCGGCCGGCCGAGATGTACAAGTCGCACAACGCGACCAGCGTCTCGCGCTCCCCCGGCGCGATATTCATCGCGCGCTCGAGGTAGGTGATCCCGCGCGACGCGTCGCCGATCCGAGTCGCGTACAAGCTCGCGATCTCGCGCAACATCGCTGCCTGCTCAGCCGGCAGCTCGCGCATCGCGGCTTCTTCCTGCAAGAGCTGCGCAAGCGATTCGTACGCACCGCGACTCTCGAAGAACTGGC
Organism: Polyangiales bacterium; assembly: GCA_035687405.1. Classification (GTDB taxonomy): domain Bacteria; phylum Myxococcota_A; class Polyangia; order Polyangiales; family JAFGIB01; genus JADGRF01. The sequence continues at coordinate 9,787 of DASRXR010000910.1, read as the reverse complement.
GGAGCTTGAGGATCGTCTGGGGGTCGCGCGGTGCGAGCTTGCGCGCCGTGAGCAGCGCCCGCTGCACCAGCTCTTGATCGCGCAAGCGCGTCGCTGCGAGATCCGCCAGCGCGTGTGCGACCGCAAGGCCGTCGCGCGGCTGCTCGAGCCCGATCTGAAATTCCATGAACTCCGCGACGCGCGCGAGCTGGCCAGTGATCTCGTACAGACGCACGAGCTCCTTCACGACCGCGAGCTGCGGCGCGACCTCGTAACGTTGCAGGGTCGCTTCGATCGCGCGCTGCGGGTCACCGAGCTGCGTCTCGTACAGCTCGCTCAGCGAACTCAGCACTTGCTCTGCCCGTGGATCGCCCGCTGCCCGCGCATCGGTCGCGCGCTGCTCGAGCCACGTCGCGAGCTCTTCGTGCAGACCCGCCGCGCGCAGCAAGCGCTCGAACTCAGCCGCCGCCGCCACGTGGTTGGGTGCGTCCGCGAGCACTTCACGCAGTTGCTCGAGGGCGAGCTCGGGGCGCCCGAGCTGGACCTCGGACAAACGCGCGAGCCGCAGCCGCACGTCGGTCCGCTGGTCCGGCCGCTCCGAACGTTCGAGCCGATCGCGGAGCGAGGTTTCGAGCTCGCGCCAGCGACCGAGCCGCTCGTACAAGTCTTCGAGCGCCGTGACCGCACGCTCCTCGTCCGGGAACTCGTCGAGCAAGGCGCGGTAGCTGGCCGCCGCTTGCTCTGGATCGTTCAACAGGCCGGCGTGGGCTTCGGCGATCCCGTGGTGCAAGACCGCGCGCCGCTGCGGGTCGGTCTCGACGGCGAGCCAGCGCGCCAAGAGCTGCGTGGCTTCTGCGTATTTGCCCTGGTTCGTGCGCAGCTCTGCGAGCGAGGAGAGCGCGGCCGCGTCTTCCGGATCGAGCTCGAGCAAGCGACTGAAGCTGTGGGAAGCGGCGTCCAGCTCCGAGAGCTCGAGCGCGATCGACCCGGCTTCGTGCAAGCTCGCGAGCACGCGCACGGAGTCCTTGTCGATCTCCGCGAACGCGCGCAGCTCGGTCAACAGTGCGCGCCGGTCGCCCGCCTCGCGCAACACTTCGCTGAGGCGCGCGTGAATGTCTTCGTTCGAGCCGTCGATCGCGAGCGCGATCCGCAAGCAACGCAGCTCGCCATCCACATCGCCCATGAAGTCGCGGTACCAAGCCGCCGCACGCAGCGACAGCTCCTTCTTCGCGGCCGGGTCGAGCCCCGTCCCGGTGAGCACTCGCTCCGCGAGTAAACACAGCTCGCCAAACGAACCGCACACGCCCGCAATTCGCTCGAGCTCGTCGAGCTGCGAGAGGTCCTGACTGTCGAGCTCGAACGCCTGACGCAAGCGCAGGAACCCACGCCCCGGCTCGTTCAGATCGCGTTCCCAGAGCCCTGCCGCTTCCCGCAAGAGCCGGGCTTTTTCCGCGTCGGTCGCGGCGAGCCGGCTGCGCAGCTCAAACAGCTCGACCACTTTTTCGACTGCGTTCGTCTCGCGATAGCAGTGCTCGAGCACTTCGAGCACGTCGGACACGAGGTCGTCTCGTTCGCCGAGCAACTGCATGCCGGCGAGCGCGCTCTGATCGCCTGGGTCGTTGTCGAGCACTTCTTTGTACGCCGCGAACGCACCGCGCGGATCGCCGCAACGCTGCGCGCGCAAAAAGCCGAGCCGGACGAGCAGCTCGTTGCGATCGGCGCCAGAAATGTCCGAACCCACGCGCCGCTCGAGCACATCGACCAGGAGCTCCCACTGCTGGGTCTTTTCGTAGAGCCGGTCGAGCGCGATCAGCGACTCGTCCGCGTCGTCGTCCGCGGCCGCGGCGCTGCGGTAGGCCTCGATCGCGCGCGCGTCGTCGCCGAGCTCTTCCTCCGCGACGCGTCCAGCACGCCGGAACAAGAGCGCCGCATCGCGCGGATCAGGCAGCTTCGCCGCGCGATCCATCAACACCGCAAAGTACTTCGACCACGACGCGAGCTCGCGCGCCAAACGCTCGAGCTCCTCTTGGACGAACTCGTCCGGCGTGTCGCCCGCGAGCGCTTTCGACAGGGCTTCGAACGCAGCGAACTTGTCCTTGCGACCGTGCTCTTCGACTTCGGCGAGCCGCACGAGCTCGGCGCGCCGCTCCATCGGATCGATCATGCCGTCGATCTTGCGATTGATCAGCCGAACGAGGTCGTCGTAGCGGCCTTGCTCGCGGAGCAGCGGTTCTACGACCGCAGCCGCTTGGGCACGGTGCTCTTCGCGCACGGTGAGCGAGAGCAGCGCATCGATCGCGGGGACGCACTGCGAATCTTCCTCGATCGCGCGGCGATAAGCTTCGATCGCCTCACCCGGATCGAGCAGCTTGTCGAGCAGGATCTCGCCCGCGCGGCAGTGCAACGCGACGCGCGTAGCCGGTGCTTGTGCCAGCGCGACTTGCAAGCGCAGGTTCTCGAGCAGCTCGTTCCACATCCCGAGCCGCTGGTAGAGCGTACTCAAGTGCGAGATTGCGGTCGCGTTCGCGTCGTCGTCATCGAGCACGCGGCGGTACGCCCCGATCGCTTCTTCCGAGTAGTGCAGACGCGTGTCCGCGAGGAATCCGAGCCGCAATCCGAGCTCGACCCGCAGCGCCGGATCAGAGGCGAGCTCGACGCGGCGCTTGAGCGTCTCGAAGAGCGGCAACGCTTGCCCGGTCTGCGCGTACAAGCGGTCGAGCGCTTCGAGCGCGAGCTCATCGGTGTCGAGCTCCGTCGCCGCGCGCTTGTAGGCGTCGATCGCAGCTTCGCGATCGACCACGAACTCCTCGAACACGGAACCGATCCGCCGCAACAAGCTCGCGCGATCCTCACCGCCGTACGAGATCGCAGCTTTGCGTTCGAGCACGTGCACGAGGCCGCGCCAATCGCCCACCATCGTGTGAAGTTGTTCGAGCGCGTCGAGCGTCGCGACGTCGTTCGACTCGATCTTCAACATCCGCTCGTACGCGAGGATCGCAGCGCGCGGATCGCCGCGCTTCTCGTCGTGGACGCGCGCGATCACTTGGAGCAGCTGCAGCTGCGCGGAAGGCTCGCTCGTCTCGCTCAGCGCTGCTTCGTAGGCGCCGACGTGATCGGCCCACGCACCCGTCTTGGCCGCCAAGCGATCGATGTGGCCGCGCACGCCCTCATCGGCGGGATCAGCCGTAAATGCACGCGCGTATGCGTGGAACGCGCGACCGAGATCTTGCCCGCGCTTTTCGTGCAGCTCGCCGACCTCGGAGAGTAGTCGCGCGATCTCCGGGCGATCGGTGAGCAAGAGCAGCCGCGCCTCGTGAATGGCGACGAGCTTCTTCCATTGATCGAGCTGCCGGTAGACCGGCTCGAGGATCTCGGTCACGCGCAGGCGGTGCTTTTCGCCCTGCACGATGCGTTCGAGCGCAGCCAGAGTCGCGCCATGTCGCGGCTCGACCTGGATGATCTGATCGAACAGATCGAGCGCGCCCTCTTCGTCCGCGAGCTCGGAGAGCAGCAGCTCGCCCAACCGGTACTTGAGCTCGAGCTCTTCATTCGGCGTCGCCACGTGCTCGATCCGCCAGCGCAAATGCTCGGCGAGCCCGTTCCAGTCCTTCGCTTCCGCGAGCAGCGCTTCGAGCGACGCGACCGCCGTGTGGTCGTTCGGTGAGATCTCGAGGATCTCGCGGAACGTCGCGATCGCGTTCGTCAGCTCGCGCAGCTCAGCGCGCTGCAGGCGCGCACGCTTGTGCAAGAGCGCGATCCGATCACCGTCGTCGTTCGAAATCTCCGCTTGCTGGGAGTAGAGCTCGAGCAGCGCGGCGTGGTTGCCCGCGCGCAGGTACGCCGACTCGAGCATGCGGAACGCGTAGGCGTCGGTCGGGTCGAACGCGAGTGCCTTCCCGTAGAACTCGGCCGCCTTGACCAAGTTGCCGGTCTTCTCGTCGTAGACCGAGCCGACGAAGCGCGCGAGCTTCGCCATCAAATCGTCGTCGACCGGCGCCTCTGCGAGCGGTTCCGACAAGATCTTGGCGAGGCGATTCCAATGCCCGCCGACCTTCGCGAGGCGTGTGAGAGTCTCCCAGACCTCTTCGTCGCGGAAATCTTCGCGGTACAACCGCGCGTAGATCTCCATCGTCTCGTCGAAGTCTTCGAGCTGTTCTTCGTAGATGCGCGCGAGGCGCACGAGCAGCCGCATCCGCTCGTCCGGATCCGACTCGGCATCGACGCGCACGCGCAGCGCCGCCGTCAGCTTCGTCCAATCCATCCGCGTCAGGTAACCGGGCTCGAGGATCTCGGCCGCGAGCGTCCGATGCTCGCTGTGCTCGCTCATGATCGCTTCGGCGAGGCCGACCGAATCCGCATGATCGGGATCGTCCGTCAGCGCGTCGCGCAAGTGCTGGAGCGCAGTGCCGGTGTCGCTCAAGTACTGCCGGTACGTGTTCGCGAGCTTGTAGCGCACGTCGACGACCGAGCCGACACCGCGATCGAGCTGCTGCTCGTAGAGCGATGCGAGATCGGTGAAACGGTGCGCACGCACGTACAGCCGTTCGAGCGAAGCCAACGCGGAGGGCCGCGGCTCTTCCGCGACGACTTCTTCGAGCGCGCTGATCGCCTTCTCGGTGTCGTCGAGGCCGCGCTCGTACACGTCGGCCTGGCGCTCGAGCAAGCTGAGGCGCGTCTTCGGCTCGATCGAAAGCGCAATCTTGCGACCGAGCACGTCGATCAGCGCGGGGAAGTCGTTGGCTTCCTCATCGAGGCGCATGAGCGCGTCGAGCGCGGGCGTGTCCTCGGGGTCGTCCTCGAGCACCTTGCGGTACGACTCGCGTGCGAGCGTCGCATCTTGCAGCTTCTCTTGAGCGGCCGTTGCGATGCTGCGGTACACGAAGCTGCGCTGCTCCGGATCGCTGAGCTCGCTCACGATTCCGCGCAACCCAGCGACGTATTCGGCGTAGCGGCCCGTAACTTCCGCGAGGCGTGCGTACTCCGCGAGCAACTCCGCAAAGCTCGCAGGCGACGCCGCGACGTGGAGCGCTTTGCCGACGTAGCTCATCGCGAGCAGCGGGTCTTTCTGCCCACTCTCCGCGACTTGCGCCGCCTTGTGCAGCGCTTCGAGCTGATCGTGCTCGTCGTCCGTCTTCGCGAGCAACTCGAGCACCGCGAGCAGCTTGTCGTACCGTTGGAGCTTCTCGTACCGCGGCGCGGCTGCGCGCGCGGCATCGCGCCGGAACGGCGCCGACTCGTCGTTCATGATCGCGTCGAGCGCGGCCAAGCTGCCGGCGTGCTCCGGATCGTCGTCGAGCGCGGCTTCGTACGCGCCGATCGCGCGTTCGGGCTCGTTCAGCTTGTCCTTCAACAACTCCGCGATCCGGAAGCGCAGCGCGGCGCGCTCCGCGTTCGTTGCGCAGAATTCGACGTCGGACTCGAGCACTTCGAGGAGCTCGGTGTTCTGGCCCGAGCCTTCGTACAAACGTGCGAGCGAGCTCAAGGTCTCGCGATCCGGACCAAAACTCGCTGCAACTTCGCGGTGCGCTTCGATCGCGCGCGTGATGTCGCCGATCTTTTCTTCGAGGACGAGCGCACCACGCCGTGCGATCGCGCGCTGCTCGCGCACGTCTCGCTCGAGTGGCATGCGCCGCGCCAACACCTCGACGAGCTCTTCCCAGCTGCCGGTTGCCGTAAACAAGCGCTCGAGTGCGCGCAACGCATCCGCGTTGTCCGCGTCGGCTTCGAGCCGCTTGCGCTGGGCGTCGATCGCGAGCTGCGGATTGTCGAGCCGCTGATCGTAGAGCTCCGCGAGGCGCACGAGCAGCTGCTCGCGCAAGCGCGGGTCGAACTCGAGCTCGACTTGGCGCGACAGATCGCGCGCCAGTCCAGCGTAGTCGCCGGTCTGCAAGTGAATGCGTTCGAGGCTGCGCGCCGCCTCGAGCAGCACGTCGTCGCGACCGCTCGCGAGGTCGAGCAAGCGCGTGTAGCAGCGCTCGGCGGCGGCCTTGTCATCGAGCTCGTCGATCGACAGCTGACCGAGCTCCTGCAGCACGTCGATCAGCACGTCGGGATCGGCGATATTTTGGCTCGCCTGTTCGAGCACCTGGCCGCGCTTGCGGCGATGCACTTCGCGGCCGGCTGCGACGCGGGCCAACGCTTCGCGCGCGGCGACCATCTCGGGCGCAGCTTCGACCGCGCGCGCGTACGCGCCGAACGCACCGTCGGTGTCGCGCAGCCGCTGCTCGTACAGGCCGCCCATGCGGAAGAGCAGCTCGGCCTTGTCGGCGGCTTCCGATTTGTCCGCGAGCTGAATCTCGAGCACGCGCACCAGATCCGCGTATGCACCTTGGCTCTCGTAGGTCGGCTCGAGGATCCCCGCGATGCGCTGCCGGAGCGACTCGACCGCGAGCAAGCGACCGAGCGCGGCCTGTGTGCGCAAGTGGTGCGGCTGCAACTGCAGCACGTGTTCGTAGTAGTCGACCGCGAGCGACGGCTCCGACAGCTTCGTGTCGTGCAGCTCCGCGAGGCGGTAGAGCGTATCGACCTGGTCGTAACCTTCGGCGTGGTCGAGGTTGCTCCGGAGCAGGTTCGCGAGGTCGCGATAGCGCTGCAGCTGCTCGTAGAGCCGCTCGAGCGTGCGCCGCGACGGACCGTGGTCCGGGATCAGCTCGAGCACGGCCCGGTAGGCATCGACCGCTTTCTCCGGCTGATCGAGGATCTCCTCGAACAAGAAGCACACCTGTAAGAGCAGGTCGAGCTTGATGTCGGCGTCGGTGGAGTCTTCGAGCCGCCGCCGGTAGAGCCCCTGCAAGTCTTCCCAGCGCTCTTCGTTCGTGTACAGGTCTTTCAGCGCGACGAACGCGCGCTCGGACATGGGGTCGTGCGCGAGCACGCGCTTGTGGAAGGGCTCGGCCTCGTGCGGCTCTGAAAGCACTTCGTCGTACAAGCGCGCGACACGGACGGCGAGCTCGACTTGATCTTCGGGCGAGAGTGTCTCGCGTTCGACCGCACGCGCGTACGCGCTCGCGAGCGCGCGCTGCTGCTCCGCGTGCTCGGCCGCTTCCGCCAAGCGATCCCAGAGCGACGTGTCCTCGGGCTCCTGCAGAAACGCGGCCTCGAGTGAAGCGTATGCGCCGAGCGCGTCCCCGAGCTGGCCACCGCTGATCTCGGCGAGCCGCAGCCGTAAGCGGCGAACCTCGACTTCGTCTTTCGTCGTCCCGACGCGCTCTCCCAGTTGCTTCGCGAGCTTGTCGAACCGACCGGCGCGTTCGTAAGCGCGCTCGAGAATCGGGTGAATGTCGTCCGCGAGCTTCGGTTGGCTCGCTGCGAGCTGTTCCAGCGCAGCTACGCTCGCGCCGTGCGCGGGGTCGAGCTCGACCACTTCCGCAAACACGGCTTGCGCCTTTTCAGGCTGCGAGAGCTTTTCGGCGAACACACTTCCGAGGCGCGCGCCGAGCTCGACTTTCGCCTGTTTTTCGTTCGCGAGTTGCACGCGCCACTCGAGCGCGCTCGCGAGCTCGTCGAAGCGACCGGCCGCAAGTGCGAGCCGATCGAGTGAAGCCCAGACCTCGGGATTGTCCGACTGCAGGTCCGCGAGCGCGCGATAGTGGTCGGCGGCGGCATCGAAGTCTTTGAGCTCGTCTTCTTCGAGCTTGGCGAGCTCTTCGAGCAGCGCGATGCGAGCCGGTGCGTCCTCGGAGATCTCGAGCTTGTGCAAGAGCAGCTTGCGAACGTCTGCGGTGCGATTCGCAGTTCGGTAGATTCGATCGAGCGCTGCGAGCGCGCCGGCGTCGTCCGGCACGGCAGCCAGCACGAGCTCCCACTGCGCCGCCGCGAGCTCGGGCTTCCCGAGGCGCACGGTCGCGATCAGCGCGATGCGCCGGCGCAAGTCGAGCGCTTCACTCGGCTCGGCGGCGTTCGACTCCGCACGCGCGGTGTAGGCTTCTACGACCTTGTCGAACGCTTGGGCGAGCTCCGCGCTTCGTTCGAGCGCTTCGCGCACCGAGGTGTCAGCCGGCGCGAGCCGATACGCCGCGAGCGCGTGCGTGAGCCCGAGGCCTGCGTCGCGCAGCTTGTCTTGGGCGAGCCCGCGCAAACGCAACAAGAGCTGCAGCCGTTCGGTTTGTTCCGACTCGGGCAGCGAACGCAGCACGATCTCGAGCATCGCGTACAGCCGCGACCACTTGTCTTCCTGTTCGTAGATCGGTGCGAGCGCCCGCGCGGCCTGCACGTGATCGGCATCGACCGAGAGCACGCGCTCGTAGCTGCGTTGCGCGCGGAGCGGCTCACCGATGCGCTTCTCGAGCAAGCGCGCGACGCGCAAGCTCAGGGCGATCTTCTGCTCGCGCCCGGTCACGCGATCCGCTTCGCCGGAGAGCACATCGACGAGGCCTTCGAGATCGCCCGCGCGGTCGTACAGGGCTTCGACCGCATCCCAGTCGCCCGCCTGAACCAAGCTGTCGCGCAAGCTTCGAAGCGCGCGACCTTGTTTCGGATCGATCTCGAGCACGCGCCGGAACACTTGGCTCGCGGCCGTCGGGTCGTTCAACCGATCCGCCTGCACGCTGCCGAGCTTGAGCAAGATGCGAATCTTGTCTTCGGTATCGCGCTGCCGTGCGACCTGCTGATCGAGCACGCCCGAGAGCGTCTTCCAGTCTTTCTCGCGCTCCGCGAGCTTCTCGATCGCCTCGAGCGCGGCGTAACCCGCACTCGAGCTGCTCGACGGCGCGGCGGAGCCGGCGCCGAGATTGTTACTAACCGCAACGCCGTCGACCTTCGGCGCGGGAATCGAACCTGCGCTGGTCTGTTCGGCGACTTCACGCCAGAGCCCAACCGCGTCGTCGTAACGATGCAAGCGCTCGGCCGCGAGCGACGCGAGCTGCATCGTGAGCCCGGCGCGTTGCTCCGGATCGGTCGCAACTTCGCGCTCTTTCTTGAGCACTTCGAAGAGTTGCTTCCAGGCGCGCTTCTTCTCGTAGATCTCGCGCAGCATCGAGAGCGCGGCACGGTTGCCCGGCTCGAGCTCCAACACTTTTTCGAGCGGCGCCGAAGCCTGATTGTAGTTCGAGAAGTGCTCGAGCCACAGGCTCGCGACTTTCAGATACGTCTCGATCCGATGCGGCTTGTCGGCGTTCGCATCCGCGTCCGCGATCAGCACGTTGATCAGATCGTTCCAGCGCCCGAGCTCGCGGTACTTGTCCGCGAGCGCTTCGAGCGTCTTGCGATCGTTCGGCTGCAACCGAAGGATCGTGTTGTAGACGTTGATCAACATGCCATCGAGCCGCAGCTTGTCGCGGTAGACGGTGGCGAGCTCGCGCAAGAGCTCGATCTTCTCGGGCGCAGCGGTGTCGGGAGTCGCGTCGATCTGCGCTTTCAACACTTCGCAGAGCGCGTTCCACTTCTCCGACCGCGCGTAGAGCTCCTTCAGTACACGCGACGCTTCGGGATGCTGCGGATCGAGCCGCTGCACGTTCTTCCAAGCTTCGATCGCGCGCTCGCCCATACCTTGCGTCTTTTGCGCGAGCTGGGCTGTTTCGACGGCGAGCGCGAGACGCCGCGCGGGATCGCTCACGATGCGCTGCGCATCGGACAAGATTCGCAACAACCGCTCGAGCTCGCCCTGCTGCTGCAGGTGCTGCCGATAGAAATCGAGCATGGCCGGGTGCGTCGGATCGAGCTTGCGCAGGCGGCCGAAGTACGGGTCCGCATCTTCCGGCTTGTTGCGCATCCGGTAGTGCACCATGCCGAGCTGCACCAAGATGCCCTGCTCGACGTCGAGCTTGTGCGGCACCTTGAGCGCGTTCTCGTACAGCAGCACCAAGTCGTC
>DASRXR010000909.1:0-14819 GCA_035687405.1 Polyangiales bacterium | reverse complement strand
GAGCAGTGATGCACCGGGTGCTGTGCCGACGACGCCGCCGAGCACGCAGGACAATCCCCAGTTGGGTGCGGGCACTACGAGCTCAGCGGCAACCGGCGCGGCGGGTGTCGCGGCGCGGCCGGCACCGACGGCAGGAGACGGCGCGCCCGTCCTCGTTCCAGGTGGCACTGCCGGATCGACTGCAGCTGTTGGCGGCGGTTCCGGCGCTGCGCCGAGCGTTGGTACAAACGCGGGAACCGGAGCCAGCGCGAGTGCAGGCACGACTGCGGCGGCTGGCACGAGCGGGGGTGCGACAGCAATGGCCGGGGCAGCTGCGCCCGCAGACACTGGCGTACGTTTTCCATCCGTGACCGACTTTACGGGTCCCGGTCCGTACAAAAGCATGACCGTCTCCAACACCGGCCCGAATCGCGGGTACACGGTCTACCGCCCCGACATGCTCGCTCCCGGCGGGGCCAAAAATCCGATCGTGGGGTGGATGAGCGGCGGCAGTACCAACCCTACGGCCTACCCTCTTTTGCCCCATCTTGCCACGCATGGTTTTGTCGTCGTGGCCTCGAACACTACGCCGGGAATTGGCGAAGAAGTCATGCTCGGCAAAGAGATCATTGCCGGGATCGACTGGGCGATCATGGAGAATCAACGCTCGGACAGCGAGCTCTTCGGCAAGTTGGATGAGACCAAGATCGCATCCATGGGCTACTCGATGGGCGCGCTCGCGACCTTCACGATTGCGAACGACCCGCGCTTGACTACCACCATTCACATCTCCGGCGGCAACATGGAGACCGAGCGAGTCAAGAACCTGCACGCTCCCGCAGCGTTCTTTTGCGGTATTCCGGGGGACGCCAACTGCAGCATCCTGAGCACCGACTGTGACATCGCTGCCGCCAACTGCGATACCGACTACGCGAGTGCTGTGTCTCCGGTTTTCTACGGCAATTTCCCGGGTGGACACCTCGGCATTCTGACAGCTCCGAATCAGGACACAATCGGGACAGAAGTCACTGCATGGCTACGCTGGAAGCTCATGCAGGACGTGTCACTCGAGGCTCGCTTCACGGGAGCGGATTGCACTGTCTGCAAAGACAGCAAATGGAAAAAGGTGCAGCAGAAGAACTTCTAACGCTGCAGTACCTGGACCGACAACTTGTTGACGCGCCCGCCGTGCGCTAGACAGCATAAAAAGCGAATGGTGACCGTCAGGATTTCTTCCTGCGTTTCGCCGTTCGAGGCCGCTTACCCAACAACATACTAACATCTTTCGACGACAACGCTGTTAGTGGCACAGCCTCGACGTTGGACACTTTCGGCGACTTCACCTGTCGCTTGCCGAGGTTCTCGTACCACGGAGAGCACAAGGAAACGTGCGCGCGTCGGCTTGCGATCGGCGAGCACCCTGAGAACTGGAAACAACTCGGGACGCCGTTGGGCTTCGTCGATTACGACGGTCCCGCAAACGAGGATGAATGGCGGCAGCATGAGACGGCACATGCGTAGTGCTCCCAAGCAGAGCGACAGGGTCGTGAATCAGCGGCGGCGCGAAGTCGACCCAAAGGGCTGAGACTTGTCGGCCCACCATCCTAACGTTGTTCAACTAGGCGACATGGACGCGTCGGCCGCGCGCGACTGCACCGATAGTGGTTGGCATCGCTTCGCGGCGTTCCGGTATCGGCATCGAGCAACACCGTATTCACGTACACATCGACCGATGAGTACTCTGGGAATGCATTCAAAATCTTGAGCGCAAGTCGGTCTGGACTGTAGGGGCGGCCCAAAGCTCTCGTGTACGCTTGAATCGATTGAGCTCCGACGGCCCGACTCGACTCAAAAGCATGCTTAACGGCAACTCGGCTTCGTCAGCGTAGACGCGGAAATACACGCCAGGGGAAGGTGCCCGGAGCGTAGTTCTCCAATAGCGCGCGGACGAAGTCCAGCAGCTCGCCGGTCTGGCCGTCAGCCTGGGTCACGGGAAAATATGCGTCCAGCGACTTGCCGTCTTGACCGTTCTGCTGCTTCTCGTCGCGAACAACAACCCGGAATGACTCGTGCTCAGGGGCCACCGGCAACGCGTCATCCTGATACGATTTCAATCGGTCGTCCGCTGTTAGCTCTACCAGCTTTTCAAGCTCCGCATCGGTGAGCCGACCATTCGCCCGCTCGAGCTTTCCGTCGTTGGTCGTTGCCGCCTCGAATGACCCGCCATCGCTCAGGGAGATGCCGCGCTCATGTGCAAGGTCAACGTGGTGCTCGAGCTGGACCCAAGCCGCAGGTGGCGCGAACTGGCTACTGCTACCCCCGCACGCGACGGACGTTACCGTAATGCTCGCGACGGCCAGGCAACGAATCCGTGCTTGAATTTGTCCAATCATTTCTCTCTCCGTCGCCATGCTGTCGCACTGTCGACTGCGGAGGCATTGTTTCGCGACCGTGATAGTCGTTTGTTCGGCTCCGAGATCAAGCAGGCGTTGAACGCAAGCGGCCCGAGTTTTCCGAAGTCTTCCACGGTTATCGCAGTTTCAACGAGCTGCTCGAAGACGCGCAGCGCCGTGGCCTGTTGCAAATGCAAAAGGACGAACGGTCGGGCGGCTACATCGTGGTGGTTTGGATGATGAGGAGTGATGCGCAGCCGTGAGCGGCAGGCAATCGGATGCGCTTCAGACGTCGACGCGCGGCATGTTCGCGCGCCTGAGTCGGACGATGAGCCAAATGACGGCCACGAGCTGAGGTGGTGACCCGCTTCTTGCGCTCCATGCCACTGAGTCAGTTCTGGCCTCGCTCCCGCAGAACTCCACACTGATGAGTCTCTATCCACGCCTCGGCGTTATCTGTGTGTTGCTCGTCGCTTGCGCAGCGGACCCTCCGCCTTCGAAGTACGCCCAGCCTGCCGGCCAGGGCTCGATGGCAGCAGCTGGGACGAACGGGGCGGTCGGTCAGGGCGAGTTGCCGCCGGTGCCACTGGAGAGTCCTGTCGGTCGACATGGCTCTCTGCAGGTCTCGGGAAACCGCATCGTCGACGAGGCTGGCGAAGCTGTCCAGCTGCGCGGGATGAGCTTGTTCTGGAGTCAGTGGTCGAGCTTCTACACGGCTGACTCTGTCGATCAGTTGGCCGGTGATTGGTCTGCGACGTTAGTCCGTGCTGTGCTCGGCGTTGAAAGCGGCGGGTACCTCGAAAACCAGGCCGCGAACGAGGCGAAGGTGGTAGCCGTCGTGGATCGCGCGATCGAGCGCGGAGTCTACGTGATCATCGATTGGCACGATCATCGCGCGCAGGACCACCAGTCGACCGCGCGCGATTTCTTCACGCGCATGGCGAGGAGATACGGCGCGTCTCCGGCCGTACTGTTCGAGGTTTACAACGAGCCGATGGGTGCTGATTGGCCGACGGTGAAGGCGTACGCAGAGTCCATCATCGCAGCGATTCGCGCGGAAAATGCGCACAATCTGATCATCGTGGGAACGCCGAAGTGGTCGCAAGACGTAGACGTCGCGGCGCTGAGTCCGATCGCCGCCGACGGCGGCGTAGCGTACACGCTGCACTTCTATGCGGCGACGCACAAACAGTGGCTTCGAAATAAGGCGGAAGTTGCGCTCACGGCAGGGCTTCCCTTGTTCGTTACGGAGTGGGGCAGTTGTGAGGCGAATGGGACTGGTGTGCTGGATCCTGCCGAGACCGCGACGTGGCTCGATTTCATGAATCAACACCAGATCAGTTGGGCAAACTGGGCGCTGAACGACAAAGCGGAAGCGTGCTCCGCGCTCGTGCCTGGTGCTGGGACCAAAGGACCTTGGCCGAGCCAGGTTCTCACTGCGTCAGGGAAACTCGTCAAAGCGGCGATCGCGTCCACCGAAGCAGAGTGAGAACGCAAGACCCCCCGACTGCGTCGCACGCTTTGTCTAAAACTGCTGTTTTGCGACCAGCCAGCTGTGATTTTCCACACTCCTCGGTTGTCTGCTGGAATGCCTTTCGTTCAACGTCCCCGACGCGTGCTTAGACCATCCACGCGAGCGTAGTCGACGAACGCGAGGTGCACCGGCAGTCGTGAGCAAATCGAAACCCCGACACGGTGGTGCACGGCGGGGCGCAGGGCGTCGATTCAATGGACCGGCGGCGGACCGCAGAACTCTCGAACCACCGTCAGCAACACGTGACCATCCACCGGCTTACGGATGAACTTCTTTGCATGCGGTGCATCCGCTTCTGTCCCGCCCGCCGAGAGGACGACGATCGGCAGCGACGCGAGGCGATGACTCTCATGCAGCACGCGTAGGAGCTCGGGCCCACTCATGATCGGCATCATCATGTCGAGCAACACCAAGCATGGCGTGCCATGCATCTGCTCGAGGCGCTCGAGCGCGATCTGACCGTTCTCTGCTTCTTGGACTTCGTACCCTTCTCTGCGGAGAACCGTCCCGTAAAGCTCGCGGATGTCGTCGTTGTCCTCAACCAGCAAAATCGCTTTCATGGCTACTACTCTGTGAAGAGCCCACTCGAGCCGGATATACGCACACTGCCGTGGCCGGCCACATCGGATGCTGCAGATGTTTTCGGAGTCAACGCGATCTCCCGAAGGAGCGTCGACGGCGACACAATAGACGCTGCGACTACAGACACATTGTGGTTGCAGTCTGGCCCTGCCCTACCGTCCGTCCTCCACCTGTTGCCGCCATCAGCGGCGCAGCGATAGTGTTCGTTCGAGCGTGGCGACGACCCTGCTCACCGGTGTGCCGCGCTCAGCTCGCAGCAAGCTGTTTCTTGCGTTCAAGCAGGCGCTGGCCCAGCGCCTTGAGATCGATGTCGGCTTGCTTCGCTTCGGCAAACATGCCGCCCCGCTGTTCTTCTTCCTTGACGTGGTGCTTGATCATCTCAGAGAGCACCTTCACTTTGGCGCCGTAGTATTCGTCTTCAGGGCCAGAAGCCTTGATTTGCGCGATCAATTTCTTGGCGCCGTCGTGTTCAACGATGGCCTCGTGGTGCGTGTCCGAGTCTTTGGTGGCCGCGATGAACGCTGGATAAAAGAGCTCTTCTTCGATCTGCGTGTGGATCGTGAGCGCCGTGCAGATCTTACTCGCGAGCGCTTTTTTGCGTGTGTCACTGCGAGCTTTTTCGAACTCTTCAAACCAAGTCTCGACCTGGCGGTGGTCGGCTTTGAGAAGGCTGATCGCATCCTTGGGAGTCGGTCGTGCCGGAGTACGTTTTGCCACGTGAGTTCCTCGAGTTGGTTGCGGGTTCTGCAGTACGGTGCGCTCGGTCATTGTTTCGGAGCGCGGGGTGGCCAACCAGTTTTCGCCGTCGCGGATCTCTCAGGAATTATTCTGCGATCGCGTCCACGGACTAGACACCTGCGCGGACTATAGCGTGTGTGAGCCGACTCAGGCTGAGTCTTGGGCGAGCTCCAGGAACTCCAGGACGACAGGCGGCGCTTCCGGTGATGCCAGTGCACGATTCGAGAGGAGGATGTTCGTCTGACGCTGGCTCGGAGTCGCGCTCCACCAGGTGCCCATTCCACCAAACCAGCCGTACGTTCCGAGTGGTTGGGTGGGATCAGCGTCACTCGTCGTGACAGCTACGCCAAATCCCCAACCGTGCGTGTCGAAGTAACCGGGCGTTAGGCTTGCATCGACTTTTTGCTGCGGCGTGAGCTGGTCGCTCGTCATCTGCGCGACCAAGTCGCTCGAGAGCAGGCGTCGTCCACGATATTCGCCACCATTGAGCAGTATCTCCAAGTCTCGCCCGGCTGATGCATCAGCGGTAACGTTCCGAGGCGGCGTATCCACTCGTCCGGTGGTGGTGGCTCCTGCGGGAGCGGCACTCCACTGGTGACGACTTTCAGATCCAGCGCGGCCTGCCAGACCGGAGTCGGTGCAGTCAGTAGATCGAGACTGAGGCCGAAGCCCCAGGTGAATGTCAGAAGGTCGCGCACGGTGATCGCGCGCTGCACGGGCACGGTGTCGTGGAGCGGCGCATCCGCACGGGTGAGCACACGTCGCTGCGAGAGCTCTGGAAGCAAACGGTCGACCGGCTCGTCGAGCGTCAGCTTCCCGTCGTTGACCAGCGTGAGCGTCGCGGCCGCAGTAATCGGCTTCGTCATCGACGAGATACGATAGATGGTGTCGCGTCGGGCACGTTCGCTGCCACCGATCTCCAGCGACCCGACTGCATCCACGTACGGACGTCCACCGCGAGTGACCGCGAGGGTGAGGCATTCAATTTCGCCACGCGACACGAAGCCCTGCATCGCTTCATGCAGACGCCGCGCCGTGCGCCAGTTCCAGCCGCGTCGGGATCCGTCGCTGTAGCCCGGATCCGCAAGCACTTTCGTGGCAAGTCCCGGCGGCCCACCGGACGCCAGGACGGCTCCTGCCCCGGCACTAGCCCACTTCAGCAACTGCCGGCGCATGAATGTACGAGGTGCATTTGTTCTCATGTTGATTACGACGCCCGAACGCCGTCGGGGTCGACATCGGAAAAGCAATTTTCGGGCCTCAGCCTCGGCCGACCACCGGCTCGCCACGCACGCTAGTGCAATATCCGCCGAGAGCGAGCCCGAGCGGTCGAGAGAAGGGCAAGGGTTGGCTCGCGACATGCGCGTGCGCTGGGCGCTCGAAGAAGTGGGCCAGCCTTACGACGTTCGCCTGCTTTCGATGACGCAGCTTAAGCAGCCAGCGCATCGCGCTCTTAATCCGTTTGGCAGCATTCCAACGTTCGAAGATGGCAATCTCGCGCTTTTTGAATCCGGGCGATCGTTCTGCACATCGCCGAGCGGTATGCTGGATTGCTTCCTGGTGACGCCGACGCCCGGGCACGCGCGATCGCTTGGATCTTCGCTGCGCTCAATACCGTCGAGCCGCCGATCGTCGAGCACGAGATGGCGACGTACTTCGAGCGCGAGAAGCCCTGGCGCGACGAGCACCTTGCTATGATCGTCGAGCGCGTGCGTGACCGGCTCGGAGGTCTTTCGACGCGCCTCGGCGATGCCGACTGGCTCGACGGAAACTTCAGTGCCGCGGACCTGCTGATGGTGCTGGTCCTGCGTAGGCTCGATGGAACGGGGATTGTGGAAGAGTTCCCGAATCTCGCCGCATACCTTGCCCGCGGTATAGCGCGGCCCGCGTATAAGCGCGCTTTCGAGGCCCAGGCGGCGGTCTTCGCCGCCGCGTCGCGCAACTGAACAGCGCGGCTGCGGCGTCCGGCCTGTGCGCTATTCCGCTGCGCAAACACCGAAGTTCCGATCGACCAAGCTCGCGAATAGCCGCGTTCGCGGCTCGATATTCGCTTGCCTCAGACGCGAATGAATGGCGCGGCCATGCCGGATGACGGCTCATGATGAATGCGTTTCTCAACCTGCAACGCAGCGTGCGCTACGCGCTCTTCTCACGCGCCATAGTCGACGACCTCGCCGCTTCCACGACACGTTGGTAGAACTCGTTCGCGAGTTCCAGCACGGTCTGCCAGCTGGGCGCAGCGCCGCGGTATGCGGCGAAGCGTGGCGTGCGTTTGCATTGGATCTTCGTTGCGCCTTAGTCAGGCCGTGAGTCTGTGCGCGTGAGTCTGCCGAAGCGCGCGCGCCATTTCCGCATTAAGAGCCCGAGGCAGAAGTGCGTCCTTTTTGGATGAGTGAAGCTACTACGTCGAGCAACTCATCTGCGTCAAATGGCTTGTGCATGTAACTGTCGAAGCCTGCGGCCAACCCTCGCGTATGGGCCTCGGCGCCGGTGAATGCAGTCAGGGCTAAAGCGGGCAGATTCGCAAACTCCGGCTGCGCTCGAATATTCTCGATCAGACAATAACCGTCTCGTTCCGGCATTCCGAGATCAGAAATAATTGCATCGAAGCGCGCCCCCTTGAGCGCATCCAAGGCCTCCTGCACGCTCGACGCCTCAGACACTTGCACGCCCCGCGATGCCAAAATGAGTCCGAGCAGCTCGCGTGGATC
The DNA here is from genome assembly GCA_035687405.1 of Polyangiales bacterium. Taxonomy (GTDB): domain Bacteria; phylum Myxococcota_A; class Polyangia; order Polyangiales; family JAFGIB01; genus JADGRF01. Next base: position 6,882 of record DASRXR010000909.1, on the reverse strand, counting down.
GTCCTCGTCATCGACAATGAGTATCCGTTTATGTGCCAACAATCTCTCGCGATCACGATTTCGAAAGCCGGACGAGAAAAACCCGGGCATGCACCGTATGAAAGCACGATTCGTGCCTGCAGAGCCGAAGCTCGTGGCTGCAACGTTCGCCGCCGCCGCTGAGAGCGGCACACGATTGGCGCTCCACCACACCGCTCCTGGCGTGGTAGTTCGCGTGTTTCTTGAACCTGCCTCACCGCAGCGCAGCCGTAATGCCGATTAGGCACAGATGGCGCCCGGTTCCAGGACCGTGGAGACGTCGTGGGTGACTACAGTGGCCACAAGGATCGCCAGCGTTCGGCATTGTCATCGACCTGTTGGCTATCACGAGTGACCTGCCTGCAAGCGATGCGCATGCAGGGCGAATGTCGCTCGTAGTAGTCACGAACCATCTAACCGCTGCTGTTCGTAGCTTCTCAATCAGGCAATCCCAACTCTCGACGCTCGGTCACGTTCTGCGGGTCAAACATCTCACAGCAAGCCGTGTCACTTGGGCTCACGAAGCGACAGGCCAAAAGGCACATTGATTGTGTTTCCGACTCCTTCGGTTTCGCTCGGTTCGACGGCCGCTTCGGCTACCAGCTTGCAGTTGCACTGACTACACCCGTGAGCGTGTTCCGTAGCTGTGTGCCCACATCGAACGCATGTGCCGTCGGGATTCATTAGAGCTGGTTCGTTCATGTTATTCGTGTGCGCGCCGTAGCCGAACTTGTTGAGACTACTCCGCAGAGCGCGGCATCAGCTGAATCACGCAGCGTTTCTACGTGAGTCGGCGGCTTATTCGGTTCCTCAGGCTCTGGCGCAACGACTGAGAGATCGGTATGCGCCGGGCCTGTCATCACTTTGCCGTAGGGGTCGAAGCGCGAGCCGTGACACGGGCAGTCCCATGACTTCTCGGCACCGTTCCATGCGACGACGCAACCTAGGTGCGGACACATTGCAGAGCGTTCGTGCGGTTGGCCTGCATCGTCGACATAAACAGCGACGCGGTGCAAACCCCGGCGCACGACACGACCCTGCCCCGGGTCAATCGCTCGTTCACTCCGGGCAGCCGGCAAAAGCCAGTCCGCAAAGTGCAACCCGGTCTTATAGTTCTCGCGAACGAAATCGCGTGTCGCAATCAGCTGTCGCCGGCGAGATGGGTCGTACAAGCTCTCCCACTCCCACGTACTCGCGTCTTCAGCGATCAAGTCGTTGATCAGCATTCCAGCGATCGCGCCGTGCGTCATTCCGTTGCCCGAGTCACCGGTTACGATGAACACATTCGCGCGGGTGCCTGGGTTTCTGCCGATGAACGCCATTCCATCTGCCGGCTCCTGAATCTGCCCAGACCAGCGCGAGATGATGCTAGCGGCAGCCGGAAAGTGTAATCGCGTCCAACTCTCAAGTTGGCTAAACCGTGCGTGTGCTGAGTTCGACTGTCCGACACGGTGGTCCTCGCCGCCGACGATGAGCTGGTCTCCAGCGTTCGACAACCGCACGTAGTGATAGGGATCGCCCGTGTCCCAATAGAGAGCGGGTTCAATGGAGCCCTGAGGAATCTCAAACGTCAGGACATAACTGCGATATGCTGCTTGTTTCGTATGCATCGCGAACCGATCGTTGATCGGACTATTGGTCGCGACGACGACGGCTTTGCTCGCTAACGTGCGTCCATCCGCGAGTATGATACTCGGCATCGTCTCATTCGGATCGACATCGAGGACGCGCGTCCTGGTGACGATTCGCGCGCCCATCCTCACGATCGCGCGCGAGAGGCCGGCGATGTAAGCGAGGGGGTGAAAGTCGGCTTGGCGTTCGAAGCGTAAGCAGGGTCCGTCGCTCAACGTGACGATGGGGTTTCGGTCGATCTCGACCGTCAGCCGTGCACGCTGTGCCGCTTTTCGTTCTCTCAACAGCTCCTTGACGCCCGCTCTTCCGCCCTTTGCGGAGAACAAGTATCCGGGCAGCCGCCGAAATCCGCAGTCGATCGACTCCTCAAGAACGATGCGCTCGATGTCGTTGATTGCTGCGCAGTGACTCGCCGCCGCGAGCTCTGCTGCACGGCGCCCAAGCACTCGTTCGAGGTGGGTGTAACGATCGTCGAGGGCGCTCGACAGATGCGCGGTCGTACGACCGGTTTCGCCACACCCGAGCATGCCACGGTCAATGACCATCACGGATTGACCTCGGCGGCACGCATGATAGGCGACGCTGAGGCCCGCAATGCCCCCTCCAACAACGATCAGGTCGAGAGGTTTTGTGGGCCAGTTCCCGGCGCTTGTGTGGAGTGCGAGTAAGTCAACCGGAGCAAGATCTTGGTACCAGCAAGGATTGTGGTCGCCGTTCGTGCGTTGTGAGTCGTACATGGCTGCCTACGCGTCGCGCGGCACACGCGCTTTCTTCGAGGTCGCTGTCGCCTCGGCTCTCGAGTTTTCATTCCTCGACTCATCCATGACTGGAGATACGCGCATTCAGAACGAGCGCAATCGTGATGATCTCGACGCGCGTCCGCTAGACGGCGAGGCCGAGCTGTTCTGCAGCAGCAGCGCCCATCAGGTTGCTAGCGAGCAGCACCCAGATACTGTACGGTTTTGGCGAGCTCAGAGTGCGCGCGTGCGAAAACGCGACGGGCGCGCACACGACGACTGGTTCGGTCGTCGTGTTTGCGCCTTCCTCGTACGGTGTGTCGCCGCGAGGCGTCATCGCTTTGCTGGTTTGGACTGGGTCATCTTGCCCGCACCTGGGCCAGCACCGAGATCTGCTCCAGTCACAGGATCAGCGTTCGTGGACGACTTCGTGCGGGCGGCCATCTGCTCCACCGCGCGCTTTTGCTGTGTCGTCAACGTCGTCTGCGCGTGTCCGTCGCCACCGTCGACTGCAGCCTGAAGGTTGCGATCGGAAATAACTTCCCACTGCGGGCCGTGATTCCAGGGGCCCTCCGCGTTTCCATCGCCTTGCGACATGTCGAAGTACTTGTCTGTGAAGCGCGGATCGCCCGGCAGCTTGCCGGTCGGGAAGTTCGGCTCGATTGCGTATAGTGCCTTTTCGAATGACTTCTGATGGGCGATCTCGCGGGTCATCAGAAACGTCAGCGCGTCGCGAACACCCACATCCGGTGTACAGTTGATCAAGCGCTCGTAGATGATCTTGGCGCGAGCTTCTGCCGCGATATTCGAGCGCAAATCACACGTAGGATCGCCGATGCTGTCGATGTAGGCAGCGGACCAAGGAACGCCACCGGAGTTCGTCAGAGCAGGACCGCCACCGTATAACACTTGTGTCACATGGCTGTCGTTACCAGCGCCCGTGATCGTGCGGTACATTTCTGCTTGCTCGTGTGCTGCTTCAGCGAGCTCGCCCTTTGCTCCTTTGTTCAACATCGCCACGATCGTGCCGATGACTTCAAGGTGGCTCAGTTCCTCGGTTGCGATATCGAGCAACATATCTTTGCGACCCGGATCGTCCTCCGCCAGAGCTTGCGTGAAGTAGCGCATTGCCGCCGCAAGCTCACCTTGCGGTCCACCGAACTGCTCGAGCATCAGATTCGCCAACCCCGGATTCGCATCACTCACTCTCACCGTGTACTGCAGTCGCTTGTTGTGCATGAACATAGCCGCGTCACCTCCTCCAAAGCCGCACTGCAAGATGCAGCCCAAGCGTGCGAGGCGAGCACGGTCGGCGGCGACGTGGAAACCACCTGAGTGTGGCGTGGCTCGAGTGCGAGGATAGCCAAGCTGTCGCGGTGACTTAGAAGTTGTTGCGTCATGTGGTCGCGAAGCTGACTGAGTGTCAGAGATCGCGACGACGAGCGGCGTGAACACCTATGGGGTCTCGCGGCAGTGGACATACTCATGCGAAGAGGCACTTGCGCAGCACGTACCGCCGAGGCGCTGGCTCGGACAGTGCATGAGAGCAGCATGTGAAATCATTTCCGTCTGTGGGGTCGCCTCGCTCGGGTGAAGTTGACAGCCGTTGGCCGGAACTCGTCGAGGAAGCGCGAGCTCGTTTTGGAATCCGGCGATTTCGGCCAGGCCAGCGCGAGCTCATTCATGGCGTTCTCGACGGCACTGACGCCATCGGCGTAATGCCGACTGGCTCCGGCAAGTCTTTGACCTACCAGTTACCGGCGATGGTCGCATCGGCTCCAGTCGTGGTCGTCGCCCCTCTCATCGCGCTGATGAAGGATCAGCAAGACAAGCTCGCAGAGAAAGGCGTCCGCGCGGCGAAGCTCGATTCGACTTTGAGCGCCACCGAGGAAGCCGAAGTACTCGAGCAGATTGCGCGCGGCGAGCATCGACTTATCTACGTCACGCCCGAGCGACTCGAGAACCAGCAGCAGCTCGCGTTACTGAAGCGGCTGCGTCCATCGCTACTAGTCGTGGACGAAGCGCACTGCGTCTCGCAGTGGGGCCATGATTTTCGTCCCGCTTACCTCGCCTTGCGGGACGCTCGTCGCGAGCTAGGCCAGCCTCCCGTCCTCGCGCTCACTGCGACCGCAACGCCCGCTGTGCTTGCCGATATTCAGAGCCAGCTCGGGATGTCCGAGCCACTCGTGGTTCAGACCGGTATCGAGCGACCGAACCTGTTCGTCCAGGTACTTCGAACACCATCGGAGTTCGAAAAACGTCAGCAGGTGCTCTCGCTGTTGCGCGACCACAAGTCGCCAGGCCTGATCTACTGCGCGACTATAAAGCTTGCAACGGCAGTGCATGCTTGGCTCGAACAGCACGACTTCGTCGTTGGCCTGTATCACGGCAAGCTGTCTGTGGCGGCGCGCGAGGAAGCACAGCGCGGCTTCATGGAAGACGAAGTGCAAGTCATGGTTGCGACGAATGCATTCGGGTTGGGAATCGACAAACCGAATATCCGGTTGGTCGTGCACTACAACTTCCCGGACTCACTCGAGACCTATTATCAGGAGGCAGGGCGCGCTGGCCGCGACGCCGAGCCCGCACGCGCTTCGCTCTTGTATCGGCTCGAGGATAAGCGCGTGCAGAGCTATTTTTTGGGCGGCAAATACCCCAAGCGTGAGGAGACGCAGAAGCTGCTCACAACGTTGGAGCAGCTCAGCCAGTCACACGCGGGCGCGATTCCGCTGTCTCAACTGGCAGAGCTCACAGGTATCAGCGAGCGCCATTGCAAGGTAATCGCAGCCCAACTCGAAAGCGCGGGGATCGCCCAGCGCAGACGTGGCCGCGTCTCATGGGTACGCAAGCCTGAGAGTGAGGAAGAGCTGACTGAACTGCTGGACGCGTATGAAGAGCGTCGCGGGCAGGACCACGAGCGCCTGCAATCGATGATGCGGTATGCCCAAAGCGCCATGTGCCGCAGCCGGCTCCTGCATGAGTACTTCGATGAGCTCATCAGTCACGACTGTATGCACTGCGACAACTGCGAGGCACACGCTGCAGGGCTCGCGGCCCCTGGCATTGCCATGCCCGCGCCTTTGCCGACGTCGGACGCAGCGACTTCGCAAGCACGGCCCACTAGCCCACGATCACGAACTGTATAACCTCAAAAAGCCGAGAGCGAACCGCAGCGATCCGCGCGATGGTCGTCACCCACTACTTCGGATCGGAAAAGTGTACGGAGACACGACGCGCGTGAACCAGTAGTCGATCAGCGCACGTATGTCTGACTCGAGCTGCGCGACATTCATCGGCTTGAGTTGGTAGCCGTTGGCATGATGCTCGTAGCAAAACGCGATGTCGCTCTCGTTCGAAGATGTCGTGTAAACCACGACTGGGACGAGGCGCAGCACAGAATCTTGCTTCAAGACGTCGAGCAGCTCGCGGCCGTCCATGCCGGGGAGATTGAGATCCAACAAGATGAGCGCAGGCAGGTGGTCATCGCCGCTCTTGTTCCAGTTCAGTTGGCGCAGATGAGCGAGGGCCTCATCGCCGTCCGCGAAGCGACGCACGTTGGCTTTGAAGCCAACGGTGTTGCACGTACGGAGGAACATCTCGTAGTCGTCGTCGCTGTCTTCCACCAACAGAAGCTCGCGCGTCATCGCATTGTTCCTTCGCTGCCCGCGTCCGCGAGCGTGAACCAAACCTTGGTGCCGCTGCCTATGGTCGAATCGATCCAGATCTTGCCGCCCATACGCTCGACCAGCCGCTTCGCGATCGTCAGTCCAGCCCCCGTGCCGCCACCGTACTTGTCGCGGCCATGAAGTCGTTTGAAGATCTTGAACACGTTGTCCTGGTGTTTCGCACTGATGCCGATGCCGTTGTCTTGGACGAACAACGCATGCGACGCACCGAGCGCTTGGTCGGGAAAGCCTGACTCTCCAGCAGCTACGGCGCCAACCGCGATCTCGACGCACGGCTTGTCATTGTACTTGAGCGCATTCGTCAGCAAGTTGTGGAAAATCTGTTCGAGGAAACTCGGCACTCCATTCAAGATTGGCAGCTCACCGATCACCGCAAGCTGAGCATTGCGCTCCTGCATTCGTAAGGCGAGTGACTCGACCGCGTCTGCGAGTAGAGGGCCGAGTGGCACGGCCTCCGGCCGTAGCTCGGTGCGCCCGAGCCGCGAATACTCGAGGAGCGAGTTGATCAACGTCTGCATGCGGGTCGAGAGCCGCAGGATGCTATCGATTTTCTTCACGTCGTCGTCGCCGAGTTTCTCCATCGCGTCGCGCTTGAGAAACTCGGCATAGTTGTAGATACCGCGCAGCGGCTCTTTCAGATCGTGGGACGCGGCGTAGGCGAAGTCGTCGAGCTCTTGGTTACTTCGTTCCAGTTGTCGATTCACGCGCTCGAGCTCCTGGTTGCTCCGAATGAGGATCTCGGTGATCGACGTGCGAAGGCGTTGCGCCGATTCGATTTCGAGCCGAGTCCAGGGTTGAGATGCCCCCTG
>DASRXR010000908.1:0-4923 GCA_035687405.1 Polyangiales bacterium | reverse complement strand
AGGCCCATCGCCTTATCACGGCTCCGGATAAGGCGATGGGCCTGTGCAACGTCGCTTCGCGACAGATCGACCCGCTCTGGGGTTGGCACGAGGACACCAGACTGATCGCGCCGGGCGATCCCCAGCGCTCCGCGCTCTGGTTGCGCCTGAGCGCACCAGGCGGTGCGAGCATGGCAATGCCGCCGCTCGGGCGCCACGAAGTCGACCAGGCCGGAGTCGAGCTGATAGCGGCCTGGATCAGCGCGATGCCCGGCTGTCCGAACTGAGTGGTCGGCACTGGTGATGGATCTTGCCGCCCGTCACGGTTCGCTCGTGTTAGCGTTAGTGCCGGGGGTCACATCGGACGCTGCCTGTGTCACGGGGCGAAATGAGCTGCGAACATCCTGTCGTCTTGATCATCGACGATGACTGGCGCGTACGAGAAGCCCTGGCCGAGTTGCTGTCGACGTTCGACTTCGAGACGGTGACCTTTGGCAGCATTGCAGAGTACGTTGCGCACCCACGGGCCGACGTACCGTCCTGTCTGATCCTGGACGTCAAGCTCCCCGACATCAGCGGGCTCGACTTTCAAGCTGAGCAGCCGGTCGACCAGCATCCACCGATCGTGTTCATCACCGGACACGGCGACATCCCGTCTTCCGTGCGCGCGATCAAGCGAGGAGCCGTCGACTTTCTCACCAAGCCGCTGATCGAACGTGATCTCGTCAAAGCCATCCGCACCGGAGTCGAACGCGATCGCGCGGAGCGTCGCGCCCGCGCCGAGCTCGCCGAACTGCAGGGCCGGCTGAATCGGCTGACACCACGCGAGCGACAGGTTCTCGCGCTGGTCGTCAGCGGGCTGCTCAACAAGCAGGCGGCTGCAAAGCTTGGCATCACGGAGAGCACGGTGCAGATCCACCGCCGCAGGATCATGGAGAAGATGAAGGCCACTTCGCTCGCGGACCTGGTCAGGATCGCCGTTACACTGGGGGCGTGATCTACGAGCCTGCGAGCGGGAGTGTGAACTGTAGAGTCGCGCCGTGTAATTCGGACTGTGAGGCCCAGAGTCGACCGCCGTGTGCTTCCACAATCGAGCGGCAGACCGCGAGTCCCATTCCGAGGCCGTCGCGCTTGGTGCTGAAGAATGCGTCGAAGATGCGATCCAGCTGTTCGACCGCGACGCCTGCGCCCGAATCGCGGACGCGCGCGACCGCGTACCCCTTTCGCTCGAGCGCAGTCATCACGTGCAAGATGCGCGACGATGATTGGCGCTCGCTCATGGCCTCGATCGCGTTGATGGCCAGGTTCGCTATCACCTGCTGCAGCTGGACCCTATCGACCAGGACCGGTGCGAGCCCATCAGCGAGCTCGAGCTCGAGCGAGACATCGTGCCGATGGAGCTCGCTGCGAATGAGGTCCAACACGTCGCGAATCACCTCGTTGAGGTCGATTGCGCTCAGCTGGCGCGGCGCCTTGCGGAGCACGTCGCGGATGCGCTTGATCACTTCCCCGGCATACAATCCATCACGCACCACTCGTTCGGCCGCATGGATGCCGCGCAAGACTTCGGGAGGGTCAGTCGACAGGAAGCGGAGGCAGGAATTAGCGTTGCTGACGATCGCCGTGAGCGGCTGGTTCACTTCATGCGCGATCGACGCCGCGAGCTCGCCCATCGTGGTCAAACGACTGGTGTGGACCAGGTTTGCTCGTGCATCGCGCAACGCGTCCTCGCTTTGCTTGCGCTCGGTGATGTCCATGGTCGAACCGATGTACGACTGGACCTGACCGGCCTCGTCGCGCATTGGTCGACCCACGGCGTGCAGGTACTTGACCGATCCATCCGGTAGCAGAGCACGAAAGTCGCTCGCGTGGACCGCGTGTTCGCGGGCGATCGAGGCGACGGTCTGCATGACAGCCGTTCGATCATCCGGGTGAATGCGCTCGATAAACGCGCCGACGCTGCCTGCAGGACTCTGCTGAGGATCGTAACCGAATATCCTCTGCAGCTCGTCGGACCAGACGGCTTTGCCGTCTCGCGGACTCCAGCTCCAAGTTCCGGTATGGCTCACGCGCTGGCCTTCGGACAACAGCGCTTCGCTGCGGGCTAGATCGGCGTAGAGATACGCGTTGTCGAGCGAGATCGCGGCCTGTGAAGCCAGAAACTCCAACACGGTGATGCGGCGCGGAGTAAACGCGCCCGCAGTCAGGTTGTTCTCGAGATAGAGCATCCCGACCAGGACCGATTGCTTGATGATCGGGATGCAGAGCACGGACCGAACCTGACGCTGTGCGACGTATGCGTCGCCTGCGAGTTGATCTCCGAGCGAGGCGTCATCCAGGATGAGCCGCTTGCGCGTTCGCAGCACGTAGTTCAATGCGCTGCTCGGCAGATCCGTGCCGGACACCTGACTCTCGCACAGCGCGATCTCGAGCCTGCCCTGATGCATCGCTGCGCGCGCTGCGACCAGGGGCTCGTTCAGGCGCAATAGGATCAGCACGCCTCGTTCGGCGCCGGCGTGCTCGACCGCCATGCGAATGAGCGTTTCGATCAGCGAGCGCAACTCGATCTCGCTCGACAAGGCTTGCGCTGCTTTGAAGATCGCAGCGACTTCCCATTGCTCTACAGGCTCATCGACGGTGTCGCCCGGAGCGAGCGCGCTGCTGGGCGACGCGCCAGGCCGATGTGACTGGTCGAGCTGCCGAACTTTGCCGTCCGCTCCCCAGCGCGCGTAGCAATGCCGCGCTCGACTGCGGTATGCATCCGCGATCAGGTCGAAGCCGCGCAGTCGGTGAAAGCGCGCAGCGAGCTCGCACGCGAGCGCCTCTTCGTGAATGGCTCCGCGCTGCTGTGCTGCATGCATCGCCTCGTCGTACAGCCGCTCGGCTTGCCGCTCGTCGCCGTTCACACGAGCGAACTCCGCAGCGACCAGCGCTGCGCAGCTCGCGAAGTTCGCCGGGCATTTCTCGCCCCAGATCGCGAGCTGGGTATGGTGCGCGAGCAGCGCTGTGAGGTGTTGTTCGCGCGTGGAGTCGGCCGTCGTGTCGCACGACGCCGCGTGCGTGAGTGCGCTGTAGAGGTGGTAGTCGGAGACTTCCATGAACGCGCGGGTCAGCGGCAACAAACGCTCGGCCAGCGGCATGGCCTCGAGCGCACCCGTGAAATCTTCTGCAAAGAAGCAGCTTTGGATGCGGTGGATCCAGTACCAGGAAGCGGCAAACGCCAGGCGCTCGCCACCTGCTTCCAGTTGACGCTCGAACCAGCGCGTGCCCTCGGGTACGCCGCCCTCGTGCAAGTCGTCGATCGACAGGCCGCGCAAACCGCGCACCAAGATCAGTTGTTCGAGGCACGAGTGGACACCGAGCGCGAAACTGGTCTTGCGCGTCAGTGCAAGCGCCTCTTCCAGCTCGCGCTGAACCTCCGCCAGAGGCTCACCCGCGCGCAGCTGCGCGGACACCAAAGCGCGTAGCCCGTAGATTGCGAGTGTCGGATCGCCCAGCGCGTGTGCACCCGCGATGCCACGGCTGACTACGGCGCGCATGCCCGAGATGGGCATCGTCCAGGGGACGACGAAATTACTGAAGCTCACGTAGACTCGCGCCTCGAAGCGATTCATCCCGCGCTTGTCGACCAGCTCACAGGCGAGTCGGCCGAAGCGAAACGCGGTCTGATACTCGCCGGCGCGAAATCCCAGCACGATATTCAGCGCCGCGTAGGCATTGCAGCCGGCGTCGCTGTTGCCGTGCTCGATGCTTAGGTTCGTCATACGCAGCAGCACCAGGTCCACCAGCTGTACATCACTGAACAGTGCTGGGACGATCAACGCATCGAGGATTTCCATGGTGGCGAGCCAATCGGGATCGCGCATGCGTGGAAGATCGATCAGTGCCTCGACCGGGCGGCCCGCGAGCAGCTGCCATAGGGTCTCGAGCTCGCGCTCCACGAGCTTTGCATCCGGATGCGCGGACCATGTGATGCCCGCACGACCCAGACATGACAACCCGACCTCGATTGCTTCATCGACGCGATCGAGCGTCGTACACAACAACATGCGTAGACTAGCCACCGCAGTGAGGTCAGCGGCGCTCGTCGCACGCTCCGAGAGCTCGACGAGCAGTTCGGTAGCCACCGCGTGCGCGCCGAGGAGAAACTCGCAGTGCGCGCGATTCAGCTCGAGCTCGAAGCACAGGCGATAGTGCGTCTGCCACGGCTCGTCCGGAAGCAGCTCGCGACCCGCGGCGAGGTACCCGCTGGCCGAGCTGTACGCCGATGCCGCCAGCGCACGCTTGCCCGCGCGCAGATTGAGCTGCGCCACGCGCACGCGCTCCTCGCTCGAAGTGATGAGTGAAGCTCCACGATTGAACTGATCGACTACGGGATGGATCTCAGGCTCGAGCTCCTGCGCCTGGGCTTGCAGCGCCAGCGCTCTGCCCAGACGCAAGTGATGCAGCGCCTGCTCGGGCACGGGGATGAGCACGTATGCGGCCTCTTGAATGCGGTCGTGAAGAAATGCATAGCGGCCGTGCGCGCGCGAGATCACGCCTGCCCGCACGGCGGGCCCGAGGGTCGCGTGCAGCTCCAACTCGGATCGTGCCGACACGTATGCGACCGTGGAGACTTCCGCGATCGCACCGAGACACGCCAGCTGCGCGAGCGCTTGCTGAGTCTCCGGAGCGAGACGGGAGAGTTTCTCCGCCATCAGCTCTGCGACATTGTCGGAAATGGCTAGCGCTCGGATGCGCGCCAACTCCCACTGCCAGCTCGCGCTCGCGCTGTCGAACGTGAGCAACCCCTGCTCGGCGAGCGCTGCGACGAACTGCAGTACGAAGAACGGGTTGCCCGCGGTCTTCTCACGCACCAGCCGAGCCAACGGAAGTACGTGTTGCGGCGGTGCTCGCAACGCATCTGCGAGCAGCTGCACGACGTCGTCGAGCTCGAGTCCCGAG
>DASRXR010000907.1:0-11036 GCA_035687405.1 Polyangiales bacterium | reverse complement strand
GTTGGTCGTCGCGTTGTACGGCTCGCACTTGTTAGGAAGCACGCTGCCGCCCGGGCTGTAGATCAGGTTCTCGAAGCTGAACCCGCGGCACGCTGCAGGATCGTTCGCACCAGCACCCGCCGTTCCCATGTTCGTGGGAGTGGTCGGCATGTTGGGCGTCGACGTAGTCGGCGTCGTGGTCGGGGTCGTCGGCGTGCCTGTCGTCGGCGTGGTCGGAGCGCCGGTGTTAGTCCCGGTCGTCGGTGTTGAAGGAAGCGCAGGCGCGCCCGCGGTTGCACCTGGCACTGGAGCCACCGGCGCAGCCACACCAGCAGCACCTAGCCCTGTGGTGCCAGGAGCTGGGTCGCTACCGCAAGCAGCTGCGAGTAGAAACGGCAGCAGTGTCATCAATCGACGCGTCATCCGAGGCCTCCATCAAACGACCGCAGGGTCCTAGGCGCAACAAGCAACTGAGCATGTGAGTTACACAGCTGCAAGACAGCTCGAGTTTCAAACTCGACGAGCCATCTCCCGATGTGCTCGCCGAGACGCACCAGCTCGCTACAAAAGTGCGAGGGCGCAAATGGCACGTTCGTCGTCTCGCATAGGCCCTACCAACAATCAATCGCAGATCGTGACGGAGTGTGGCGCCATCGCGCCCAACCGCGCGGAATCGCGGCCGCTTATGCAATGACAAAGTAGCGTTGCAGTATGCCCACGTGCAGCAAACAAAAGCGCGCGGCGGGGCCATCAAGGATCTTTCTACGCCACTGCAACAATTGCCGAGTTGAGTTGACCTGCGCCACGTCGCACAGCGGGTCTGTAAGCGAATGCGCCACGCCTGCTGCCGCTTTCAGCTTCGGCCAGCCGTTCGCAGGTCGACCGCGATCATTTGCAACAATCGCGCGGCGCATTGCAGCTGACAGCGGCAAGGTGTTGGCGAGCTCTCGGGTGAACGCACGACACCGCGTAGCTCTGTTTAGCGGTTGAATGGCGCTTGAACAGGATCTTCGAGTGAATGCTCGATTACACGCGGATCTCGTAGCGCCGTCGATGCGCGGTGCTGCAGCTGGAGGGTGGAACGATGTTCGGAATCCCGAGGCACCGAGATCTGTTGCGATGGAGCGTGGTCCTTCTCTGCGCGTGCGGAAGTGAGAGCGGCGCTCCGGTGGTGGGCGCTAACACGGGCGTCGGTGGAACGATCGCGATGACGACTGCTGGCGCGCCGAGTTCGATGGCCGTTGCAGGAAACGGATCGACGATGCTGCCGAGCACCGGTGCTGCCGGAGCTGCGACCCGCCCGAGCGGAGCTGCGGGTGCAACGCCATCCGGTGCAGCGGGTAGTACGCCGGTGATGAGCACTGCAGGTGCGGCTGCAATGATGCCTCCACCAACGACCATGCCCGGCGACATGACCGGGATGATGCCTGCGACGCCCTATCATGATCCTGGCATGGGTGCGTGGGAGGTCGTGCCGATGGCCGATGTGATGAGTGTGTGCAAGCTCGATCCGGCGGAGCTGATGGCGGCAGAGAGTCGAGCGACGTATCCGTGGCTCGTCGTTCGCTACGGCAAGGTCTGTTGGGAACACAACGCGATGAGCTTTCGTCCGACCGAAGCGTGGTCGACTACGAAGACGCTCGGCGCACTCGTGACCGGCATGGCGTCGTACCAGACGCGCGACATCAAGCGAACCGGCAAGAAGACTGGTCAGCTGAGCGATCTCGACCGGGCCGATCAATGGCTCGACAACGTTACGTACAACAAGGATGCGCAGGTCGCGCACGTGCTCGGCATGGTCGCGCACGATGCGAGCCTGGCCGAAGGTTCGAAGTCTTTTGCGTACGACACGGTGGGCACGACCGAGATCAACACGCTCGGCACGATGATCTCGAATGCGATCAAACAAGATGCGACGCGGCTCGGAACTAGCGTCGCCGACTTCACGCAGAAGTTCTTGTACACACCTCTCGGCATGAAGAACTCGTCGTGGGCGGGCAGTGTGTACGCGTACTCGTGGAGTGTCGATCTGCTCGACATGGCGCGCGTCGGGATCCTCATCAACAACTACGGCGTGTGGTCGGGAGAGCGGCTCGTGGATGCGGAGTGGATCTACCGGCAGACCCATCCGTCGTTCGAAGATGCGAATACCGGATTCGGGTATCTCACGTGGCTGAACTCGCGTTCGAACTGGACCAGCATTTCGGGTGGCAAGCAGCAGATGCCGGGAACACCCGGCACGTGTGCACCGGTCGCGATTCACAAGTCGTATCCGCACGGCGCTTCGACATCGAAGGACTGCGGATACACGGCACCTGCGACTTGCGAGCAAAAATACGACGTCGGTGTGTGGAATGCGGAAGGTCTCGGTGGTCAGTTGATCCAAGGCCACCGTGCTTTGGATCTGGTGATCGTCGCGCGAGACGCGCAGCCCGGCGGCACTGGCCCCGGTACGGCCAAGGACGTGTGGGACGCGCTGCGGATGGCAGTCATCAAAGGCGACCCGATGTTCAAAGGCGACGAAGCTGCGTTCTGCAAGGCATACGGCGCAAATGACTACGCGCCCGACTTGCACATGTAGAGTAACGCGGGTCAGGCGCTGCTTTTTGCGACGGCCCCGCGTTCACCCTTCAAGTCGCGCAAACCGGTCGACGGTCGCGTGCGCGTCGGTGCGCGTGGAGCGCCGTTGCAGGAGCGCGTCGAGCGACCACGGCCCCGGACCGGTGATGAGCAGGAACGCGCAGCATAGAATCTGGGCGTAGTCGGATCGCGTTTCGTGCATGACTGCCCAGAAGCCGACCTGCGGCGGAGACGGTGGCAGTGGTAACGGCGATGTGCCGAGGTAGAGCGCCACTTTCGTCGAGAGGATTGCGACGATCATTTCGATGACGAACGGGATCGCGATGAAGCGAGTCAGGAGCCCTGCGATCAGCAGTATTCCGCCGACGATCTCGAGGCCACCGATGAACGTCGCGGTAAGGTCTGGGAAGGGAATCCCGAGCTTCGTGAATCGGCCAACGCCTTGATTGGTGTAGACGAATTTGAGGATTCCTTCCGACAGAAAGACGCCTCCGGCCATTCCGCGCACGAGCAACGTGGCGGCGGGAGCGTCGATTGGTGGGTTGAAGATCCAACGGGTGAGGTTGCGGAGCGGTTGAGTTTCCATACCCAGAACAACGAAGCGTGCGGCAAAAGGTTCCGCGCTTCGGTTCAGTCGTCGTGAGCGCCGGCTGCGACCCAGGCTTCGATGGCTGCGCGGGCATCTGCGTTTTCGGCTTGCGCGTCGAGGGGCATGTTGCCGCCGGCGGGGTTGATCCAGGTCAACGGAGAGCGGGCGTGGTCTGCGATCTCGGAGTGTGTGGGATCCTCGGGGTCGATCAGGCCTACGTCGAGCATGCCTCGATAACAAACGTCCTTCGTCGCGCAGAGCCAGACGTTGTGGCCTGGATCGGCGTGACAGCCGGCGGTTGCGCAGTGGCCGGCGGTGCCCGGTGCGAAGTACGTCTCGAAGAGCTCTTCGTACGTAGGTGCTTCGTCATTCTGCTGGAGCTCTTCCGGCGCTTGCGCCATCGAGCACGCGTTCAGAAGCGCGGCCGCAACTGCGATCAGTGTTGGCGTGTTCATGAGAAGGACAACGGTGCGCGCTGTGTTTGGTTCCGATGCGTTGCGATGTGGAACCGATCGAGCGCGAGTGCGTTGACCTCACAGGAGGTTCAAAGCCATGAACGACAATCGTGACAAGATCCTGTGTGTGGTTGCGCTGCTCTTTGGTCTGCAAGCGTGTGCGTCGACTGGCGCTGCGATGACGCGTGATGCGGGTGACGACGATCGCGTGAACGATGCGGGTGCACGTGAGGCGCCGCCGCCTCGCGACATGCCGGGCGAGCCGGTCGGGCGCAAGGCTTACATCGGGCTGTTTGGAGACAGTGCGATTGCGGTGCTCGACGTAGATCACGAAGCAGTAGTAAAAACGATTCCAGTCACTGCGCCCGACGGTTTGATCGTCACGCCCGATGGCGAGAAGATATTCGTCTCGAGCACGGACACTGGCACGGTCAAAGTCATCGCGACGGATACGGACGAGGTGACGGCTTCGATCGAAGTGGGTGCGAAACCGGCGGGCCTCGCGATCACGCCGGATGGCAAGCTCTTGGTGGTCGCGGTTGGCGGCGCCGATGAGGCGGTGATCGTGGACGTGGATACGAATGCGGTGGTGCGGCGCGTGCCGGTGGGCCAAGCGCACGCGAGTTGTATTACTCGGGATGGCCGCTATGCCTATGTCGGGTCGCAAGTTACGACTGCGCCGGCCGTCGTGAAGGTCGATCTGACGCAGGACACTCCACCGCAGACGTTTGCGGTCGACAAGTCGCCGAGGATGCTCGCGTGCGAGGCCGATCGAATCTACTTCACGGCGGTGGGTCTCGATGCGGTGGAGCTATTCGATCCGGCGACGGGAAAGCTCGAAGCGCCGATTCCAAGTGATGGTTCGCCGCACGACGTGAGAGCGGCAAACTCAGGTCAAACCGAGTTGGTGGTGAGCCAAACAGCGGGAGACTTGGAGTTCATCGACGTGCCGAGTCAGTCGATAGTGGCGAGGGTGCCGACGGGCAAGTTGGCGCATTGGATAACTCTGAGTCCGGACAGCGCGAAGGCATACGTAACAAACGAGGGGGACGACAACGTGTCGGTCGTGGACTTGGAAGCGAGGCAGGTAACGTCAACGATCAAGCTGGGAAAGGCTCCACGAAAGATGGCGATTCAGCCGTAGCTTCCGCGCGCGTCGCTTGCGGTCCATGCTCTGCCCCAGTTGCGAGCTCCGCTGAATAGCGCGCCGCAACTCACTCCACCCATGCCGCTTTCAGCTGCAGCGTGATAACTTTGGCTCGTAGCCGATGATGCAGCTCGGCACTCAGGGGGTACGAGCTCATGCACTTCTCTCGAACTTCTGCATTCATTGGCACCGCAGTTCTGCTTGCCTGCGGCGGTGACGACGACACACCCAAAAAAGTCAGTCACCCCGGCTGCGAAGCCACCATGACGGAGTGCGACATCGGCAAAGACTCTTGCGTCGAAAGCCTCCTCGACCTCGCCGCGTGTGTGCGCGAAGACGACACTCCGCCACTGCCCGCGATCCAACGCATCACGAGCGCAGAGTTCGCAGACATGCTTCGCAACACGGCCGAAGAAATGGGCTACGGACCGACTCCCTGGGACTCGCTGCTCCCCAAGCTCAAACTCTTGCCAGCGGGCCAAAGCACACTCGACGCCTCGATCGACGTGAGCTCGCAATCCGTCGCCGCGTTCTATCACCTCATAAATAAAGACATCACGATCATCACCGACACGAACATCGAAGACGACATCGACAAGATGTACATCGTGCTCCACGAGCTCACGCACTACCTTCAAGACCGCGAGAGCGATCTGTCAGGGCTTCGCGAAAGCACCGGCAACACGAGCGACGAACAGATCTCACTCTCCGCACTCATCGAAGGCGAAGCAGTCGTCAACTCATCCCGCGGCTTGACGCTGCTCATGCGGCTCGCACCCCAAGCAGTCGGCTGGGAACGTTTCTACGATTCGCTCGAAAGGAGCCTGTTCGACGAGATCCAGCAGTCGAACGCGCCGCTGCTAGCTGCTCGACAATTCCTGCCATACGGCGTCGGCGGCCGCTACGTGTCGGACGTGTGGTCGGACGACAACCGCGAAGACGTCGATCTGTTGTTCGAGGAATGGCCGCACGCATTTGCCGACTGGATGCTCGCAGAGACGTGGAACCCGGTCGACAACAAGAAGCAGAAGCTGACCTGCGCGCCACCGCTCGCACCCAATGGCTTCTCGCTCTACGAAGTCGACAGCTTCGGAGCTTCGGGCGCATTCGCACTGCTCGCGGCTGCAAAAGACATCGACCGCGAGCTGGCCTCCGAGCTGCGCAATGACGCGTTTGCAGTGTACATCGACGACGCTGGAATGAGCGCACCGAGCGAAGCGCGTGCGATCGGCGTGTGGCGCCTGCAATTCTCGAGCGCATCGGTGGCTGCCGACTTCTTGGACGCGATCGCAACTCTCGACCTCGACACGCGGACGTTCGGTAACGCGATCGCGATCCGCGTGAGCTCGGATGCATCGATCCAAGCGCTCACAGGCGAGGCGCTCGATGCCTGCCCGAAGCTCGAAGACCTCAAGCCGATGATGCGGGACTCGGATCTGCCGGCCGGTGTGCGGCAAATCTTTCTTTGACCGCCGCTATCAGCTGCACTCGGTTCACCGGCAGACGAATCAAAAATAGTTGAACCCAAGCGGACTGCTTGCGGTTCGTACTCTTTCGACCGGGCTTGGCTTTGCGCACGGCGGTTCGCCGCCGTCAGCTGCGCACGACGTCGTCGGTTCACACTGCTTGTACACACCGACAGCCGAGCTGGCTGCAAGGGAACGGTCGCATGGCTCCCAGCACTCCCGCTATGTTCTGGGGATTCCGCGCTCGCGTTCGCGGCTATGCCGGCCTCGCAGGCCTGCTTGCGTGGGCGTGCTGCGCGTGCAGTGGGAGCATCGACGATCCGAATGTGTTGAACGGCCCTGGCGGGCCTTACACGAATCCATTCGCAGGCTCTGCCGCTCACGGCGGCGCCGGCGGCACAGGCTCGCTGCTACCGGCTGCAGGCAACGGGAGCCTTCCGCCCGGGCAAACATGCAGGCCCGGAGCGCCCGTCGCGACCACGCGCCTGGCACGTCTGACGCACCATCAATACGACAACACGGTTCGCGATCTGACCGGGCTCTCACTCGGACTTGCAGCTGAGTTCCTCGCCGATCCACACCAAGCAGGCTTCGATCGCGGCCTCGACCTTCAAGTCGGCGACGTGCTCGCAAAAGCCTATCGCGACGCATCCGAAAAGGTCGCGGACTCGGTCGTGAACGACTCCGCCGCGTACGCGCGCGTGGTCGGCTGCAACCCCACGCAAGGCGACACCTGCGCGAAGACGTTCATCGCAGAGTTCGGCAAAAAAACCTGGCGCCGACCACTCACCGATGCCGAGCAGGCGAGCCTCCTCACGCTCTTCAAGATGGGGCCGACGCTCGCAGACACCGGCGACGACTTTCAAAAGGGCGTGCGCGTCACGCTCGAAGCGTTGCTGCAGTCGCCGAAGTTTTTGTACCGCATCGAGCTCTCGAACACGCCGGCCGGCAACCAGATCAAGCTGAACGGTTATGAAGTCGCATCGCGGCTTTCATTCATGCTCGGGAACACGAGCCCCGACGCCACGTTGATGACCGCAGCCGCAAACAACCAACTCGGCACTCCCGAGCAAGTCGCGATGCAAGCGACGCGGCTTTTGCAAGGCCAAGGCGCACACGAGACGGTGCGCGACTTTCACCACCAGTGGCTGGACCTCGACATCTTCCCGAACAAGTTGACGAAAGATTCGAAGCTGTATCCCACGGTCACCCCCGACCTCGCGCCCGCGCTGCAGAGCGAAGTCGAAAAGTTCGTCGACGCCGTGACATTCGACCGCAAGGCCGGCTACGCGTCACTGCTCACCGCGCCGTTCACGTTCGTCAACAAGACCACGGCCGCGCTCTACGGCGTCACCGGCAACTTCAACGACACGCTGCAGTCGGTGAATCTGAATCCGGCCCAACGCGCCGGCTTGCTCACCCAAGTCGGATTCCTCGCGACGCACGCGTTCAGCGGGTTGAGCTCGCCGATCCACCGCGGCGTGTTCATTCAACGTCGCCTGCTCTGCAACCAAATCAAGGACCCACCCGCAAACGTGCCCTCCCTACCGCCGCTCGACGGCACGAACATCAAGACCACGCGCCAGCAAGTGGATACGCACACCGCGAACGAGCCATGCGCGAGCTGCCACCACACGCTGATCAATCCGGTCGGCTTCGGTCTCGAGAACTACGATGCGGTCGGTAGCTTCCGCGCGACGGAAAACGGAGAGCCGATCGACGCGACCGGCAGGCTCGTAGGCACGGCGGAGGGCGAGCCCTTCATGAACGGGGTCGAGCTCTCGCAGACGATCGCGGCCGCTCCCGAAGCACAACTTTGCTACGTGAAGAACTGGTTCCGCTACACACTCGGGCGCCAAGAGACGGACGCCGACAGCTGCGACCTCGCCAACATCGCCGGCAAACTCGCGAACGACAAATACACCGCGCTCGACGTCCTCACCGACCTGACACGCACGCAAGCGTTCTCGGTCCGAGCGGTGGAGGCACCATGATGCATCGACGACGGTTCTTGCGCGGTCTCGGCGGCGTGATGGTCGCCCTGCCCTTCCTCGAGACGTTCGAGCTTCGCAAAGCGAAGGCGGCCGATCCTCCGAAGCGCCTCGCGATCTTCTTCTGCTGCAACGGCGTGAACATGGAGAAGTTCTGGCCAGCGACGCCGTATGGGCCGCTGACGGCTGCATCGCTGACGGGCACCGGCATGGCGCCACTCGCCGACTACGCGAGCAAGCTGCTCGTACCACGCGGCATCCACCTCGTGCCGCGCGGTTGGGGCCGCGATCCGGCAGGCGGAGACGATCACGCGAAGGGCGTCGGGCATCGGCTGACCGCAGCAGCGAACCAGATGACGACCGAACGCTACGCCTCCGGGATTTCGCTCGACCACGCGATCGCGTCGTCGATCAACCCGAGCGGTAAAGGCCCGCTGAACCTCATGGTCGGCTACCGCGCAAACGACGTGCTCGGAAGCGTCTCGTACACAGGCTCAGGCCAACAAGCGATCCCGTTTCAAGATCCGTGGAAAGCGTTCAAAGACTGGTCCGGCGCCGGAAGCACGACCGGTGGGATGACGATCGATCGCTTGGCAATGCGGCGAAAGAGCATTCTCGACGCAGTCAAAGGGGATCTCGACGCGCTCAAGAACAGCAGCGTGGTCAGCAAGTCGGACAAAGACAAGCTCGACATGCACTACACGTCGATTCGCAGCCTCGAGACGACCATTCAATCCTCGGGCATGACGTCGTGCGGACTGCCGATGGCGCGCACGACCGAGATCTCGTTGATCGATCCAGCGACGGTCACGCGCGACAGCGAGTACTCGAAAGTCGCCGACATGATGCTCGACGTGATGGCGCTCGCACTCGCGTGCGATCAAAACCGCGTCACGACGATCCAGTGGGGCTCCGGCGCAGCAGGTCCGATCTTCAGTTGGCTCGGCATGAACGCCGACGACGTCAACACCAAGTACAACCATCACAAGCTGTCTCACGGCGCGACGACCGACGCCGCGACTTCACCCAACCTGCCCGCCGATCAGTGGAAGTCGGCGCTGTTCAACATCGACCAGTGGTACATGCAGCACTACAAAGGGCTGCTCGATCGCCTCGCGATGTACAGCGAACCGAATGGAAGCGTGCTCGACAACAGCGCCGTCGTGTACATGAACGACCTCGGCGACGGGCTCGGCCACAACTGGATGGACTTGCCGAACATCATCGCGGGCGGCGCCGGTGGCTATTTCAAGCAAGGCCAGTACGTGAAGCTCGTGAACGGCACCAACACCGCGAACGACACGGACGCGCCGAGCAACATGCTTCTCACCACGCTCGCAAATGCAGTCGGGGCAAAGAAGTCGGATGGCAGTCCCATCACCAACTTCGGTAGTGCACCCACCGGCAAAGCGGGCGAGCTCACGGCCTTGAAAGCCTGAAGCATTGCGTGCCTGACGTCCTAGTTCGGTGCTAGCTCTCGTTTTGGATTTGTCCGCCTTGCAAAAGTTGGCGTCGAAGACGAGTGTGTCGATCTCTCACACCTGGAGAGTGCATGAGCTCCGAGCGTTTGCGAGTCGGTACCAAGCTCGGTTTCGGTGTCGGCGCAGTGGCCGAAGGCGCGATCTACATCGCGTTCAACACCTGGAACTTCCTCTTCTATAATCAAGTGCTCGGGCTCTCCGGCACGCTCGCCGGCATCGCCGTCACGATCTCGCTGGTCCTCGACGGAATCTGCGAGCCGATCGTGGGTTCGCTCTCGGACCGCTGGCGCTCGAAGCTTGGCCGGCGGCATCCATTCCTATTCGCGGCGCCGATCCCGCTCGCGATCTCGTTCTTCCTTCTCTACGCGCCACCGGCGGGCCTCAACGGCATTCCACTCTTCTTGTGGTTCACGGTGTTCGCCACCCTTCACCGCCAAGCCCTCACGCTCTACCAGATCCCGCACCTCGCACTCGGCGCCGAGCTCTCGAGCGACTATCACCAGCGCTCGATCGTGATGAGCTATTCGACGCTCTTTGCAGTCGTCGGTGGCGCGGGCACGTTCTTCTACGGCTGGACGTGGTTCGGCAGCCACGCTGGCGGATCGACTGCGCGCGGGAACTACGTCGGCCTCGCGATCGGCGTCGCCGTGATCGCCGCGATCACCATCTTCGTGTCGGCGTGGTTCACGCGCGACCAGATCTCTCGCTTGCGCCAACCGGCCGCGGATGCACCGCGCTTCAGCCTGGGCCAGCTCGCGACCGAGATCCGCGATTGTTTGTCGAACGCGAACTACCGCACGTTGCTGCTCGGCTTGTTTGCGCTCAGCGCGACGATCGGCGTGCTCGAGACGCTCCAATCGTACGTGAGCCTGTTCTTCTGGCAGTTCTCCGAAAAGACGATCCGCGCGTTCGGGTTGGCGAGCCCGCCCGCGTTCATTCTCGCGTTCATCGTCACGGTCAAGCTCCACCGCAAGTACGACAAGCGTAAGACCCTGATCGGCGCGTTGTGGTTGACCGCGATCATCGTTCCGACGCCGATCACGCTGCGCTTGCTCGGCCTGTTCCCCAGCACGGCCATCGGCGCATTCCCGTTCCTGATGCTCTCGACGTTCATGTACTACTTCGCGAGCGCGGTGATGATGATCACCGTGCTGTCGGCGCTGGCAGACGTCGCGGACGAACACGAGCTCAACACCGGCCGCCGCCAAGAAGGCGTGTTCTACGCCGCGCGGACGTTCTTCCAGAAGTTGAGCACTGGGATGGGCCACATCCTCGCGGGCTTGGCGATCGACATCATCGCGTTCCCGACGCACGCCAAGCCGGGCGAAGTCGCGCAGGACGTCCTCAC
>DASRXR010000906.1:0-2957 GCA_035687405.1 Polyangiales bacterium | reverse complement strand
CGCCGGGCACGACGTACGTGTACTCGTAGTGGTGGTAGAGCGTCTGGTACGCGTCCAGCAGATCGGTCGCAAAGTACTGGGCTTGGCCGTTCGGCCCCATCACGCGCTCGTGACCGCCGATCGCAACTTCGTCTTCGGCCGATACCGAACCCGATGCTGCGAGCGCACTGCTACCCGTGAGCACCATCGACGCCGTCGGCGTCATGATCAAACACCCGCGCGTGTGCATGAGCATCGTCGCGAGCGAGTCCCAGTAGCTCTGCGCACCGACGTTGATGCCCGTCACGACGCAGTGGATCACGCCACCGGTCTGGGTGAACGTCACGATCCGCCGGACGACACGCGCGATCGCGTCCATCGTCTCTGTGCCACTGTCCATTGCGATCTTCGCGCCGGCACACACCGGAACCCATTCCACCGGAACGCTCAGCTTCTCCGCGAGATCGATCGCGGCGACCAAGCGATCGCACTCGGGCGTCGCGATCGAGCCCATGCCCATCGTCGGATCCGACAACACGAGCACGCGCTTCATGCCTTCCGGCACTTTCTTCGTCGACGTCGAGATCAAACCGAACACGATCGAGCTCGTGTTCTTGCCGGGCTCACGACCGGCGACGCTCACGGCCTTGCCGTTGCCGCTCTGATCGAGCTCGTACTCTTCGAACGTGCCGACCGGAAGCACCGGCCGCGCATCCATGTTCTGCGAGGCTTCGACCGCCCGCTCCGCAGCCTCGTTGCCCTGCGTGAGCATTTTGACGATTTCGTACGGATAGACGTTCTCACGCCGCCGGCACGCCGCGACTTTTCGCTCGTACGGAGAGGCGGGCACGAGCGGGACGCGACGCGGACGGCGCCACGCCATGTCGAGCCGGCTGCTCGCGAGATCCGAAAACGCGATCTCGACCTGACGCGCATCCGAGTCCTTGCGATCCGGATTCGCGAGCCGCAGCCGAACGATCGTCTTTTCGAGACCGAGGTAACGCGCATTCGGAAGCAACCGGCGGGCGAGGCGTTGCGCCGTCGCCGCGTCGATCTCCACTTCGTTCTGCACGTG
The DNA here is from genome assembly GCA_035687405.1 of Polyangiales bacterium. Lineage (GTDB taxonomy): Bacteria > Myxococcota_A > Polyangia > Polyangiales > JAFGIB01 > JADGRF01. Next base: position 1,903 of record DASRXR010000906.1, on the reverse strand, counting down.
CATCACGAGGCGGTTCCACTGCAGCTCGCGACGTGGGTCACGAATGCCGAGGTTCAAACGCAACGTACGCGTCGCTTCTTGCAAGGCGCGTTCGAAGATCGGCACGAACTGATCCGCGCTCTTGCCGTCGCCATCCGGACGCCCGCGTACATCCGCGAGCACGAAGATGCGCTGATCGTTCGCGTCCTGCTTCGCCTTGGCGAAGAAGCAGTACACGTCCTCACTGCCCCAGAGGCGCTCGAGCTCGAAGTTGACGTAGCGCCCGAGATCGAGCCGCTCCGCCGCTTCGGGATGTACGCCCTGCAGCTCGACGCGATTCACTCCCGCGTCGGTTTGGGTGAACGTCTCGTGATGGGCAGCGCCGTCCGGCGTCACCAGCGTGAGCGTCAAACGCCCCGCACCGAGCCCGCCCGTCAGCGCCTTTTGCGCTTCGGCGACCGCAGCTTCGCGCTGATCTTCGTCCTCGATCACGACGACGAGCTCGAGCGCGTGCACTTTGCCCGCACGCGTGAGATCGATGAGCACCTTCGTGGCGCGCTCGACCTCGCTCAGCGACGCAAACGTACCGAGCACGAGACCGGTCTCGAAGACCAAGCGATCGACGGTGAAGCCCGCCGCCGGTTCGGAGACCTGCGAGATCGGCTGCTTCGGCGCGTAGGCGCGGCGAAGCACCGCAGACACTGCCGTCGCACGGCGCTGGCGGTCATCGCCATGCAACCAATGCGCGACGCGCGCGAACAGCGGTGCCGGCGCCGAGCTCAGCTCCGCGAGCACGGCCGCAGGCGTCGATGTCGTCGCGCTCTGCGACTCCGCCGCAGTCAACCAAGCTTCGAGCCGGGCTGCAGTTTGAGCCGCTTGCCGCGCCAGCGCGGGACGCTGGAAGATCCGGTAGTGCGCTTCGAGCGCGTTGTCCGCGATCGCGTTGCTCACCATGTCACGCAGGCTCGCGATCTTCGTGAGCGCGTCGCGCAGATCTTCGTCCGCCGACACGTCCACGCCTTGCGTCACGAGTGCGATCAAGCGCCGCAAGATCGCCATCACGAGACGGCGCCGCGGTTCGGGGTCGCGCTGCGTCGCAAACATGCGGAACACGGACTTCTCGAGCTCTTCACTCATCTCGAGGCTGGTCAGCCCGTAGTGACCGAGCGCGACCTTCAGCGAATCGAGGAAGTCTTGCGCAATGCCCGCGCCCTGCGAGCGCATGCGCCGCAGATATGCGCGGAACCGCGCATTGCTCGACGGCCCGAGCACGCCCGACTCCGATACCGGCCGAGCGCGCGAGAACAATTGTTCGACCGCAACGAACACCGTGAGCTGCGAGCGCAGCTGCGCGAGCTCGGCGAGGAACGTCTTGCTCAGACCCTCTTCCGGCAGCTCCGCTTCGAGGAACGAGAGCAACTTATTGAAGCGGTTCTCGGAGACGTCGAACCCGAGCAGGATTCGCCGCGTCTCCTCCGCGGCCGAAAGCATCGCTTGCTCGCGGTCGGTCGCCGTCGACGCTTCGGCCTTCAAGAGGTTTGGTGTGAGCTTTCCCGCAATGCCGTCGTCGAACAACAAGCCGAGCGGGTCTTTCTCTTCCGGCAGTTTCAGCCGTTGACCAGCCGCGGCTTCCTCAGCGCCTTCTTCGCGCATGGGTTCGATCACGAGCAACACGTCGCCCGCGGCCACTTGCTGGCCTTTCGAGACGCGAACCTCGGTCACGACACCAGCCACCGGCGCGGAGAACCCGATCTCCATCTTCATCGCTTCGACCATGCCGAGCGTCTGACCGGGCTTGACCTTGTCGCCGGGCTTGACCTCGATCGACACGACCATCGACGGCGCGCCCGCGCGCACTTGGCCCGCGGTCTGGCGACCGAAGCGGTGCGTCGAACCTTCGACCTCGACGCGGATGTATGCGTCC
>DASRXR010000905.1:0-11292 GCA_035687405.1 Polyangiales bacterium | reverse complement strand
GTGGAGGATCGCGGCTTTCAGCAGCATCGCGTGAAGCGCATCCACTGGAGTTTGCGCGCCGCTGTCGGCGGCGGCGAGTGATGACTAATCCCAGCAATACCAGCACTGCCAAAGCGCCGTTCGAGCCCGAGCCCGCAGTTCGGCAACCTGAATCGTCGCCGCCCGCGTCGTCGCCCGCTGCCGTTTGCGGGTTCGTCGTCGTGCCCACCGCTCCCGCGGAACCCGAACCTGCTGGACTTGCTGCACCGGCACCATTCGTCGCAGACGAGCCTGCAACGCCCGTACCGGCCGCAGCTTTACCCGCGGTCGGCGTGCCCGCAGCACCCGCGCCGCCGACAGCGGCAACGCCACTCGCACCGCCCCGCCCGGCCGCGGCCGCACCCGCCGCGTTTTGAGCGCCGGCGCTACCCGCCGCGGCCGCTCCACCGCTCGCACCACCGCGACCGGCCGACGCAGCGCCACCGGCGCCCGCAATCGAACCGCCCGCACCTGCGGCCGCACCGCCCGCACCGCCGCTACCAGCTGCAGGAGGTGGAACGAACTTCGCTCCCGGCGACACGAGTGTCACCTGCACGTGCAAGTCAGTCGGCATGTACTTCGGATCGCCCGCGGGCTTGCCGTTGTTCGTGTCTTTCAAGATCAGCGGGATCTGCTTGATGCCTTGCGCCCAATCGACGTCGCCGCCGTACCAAAAATCCTTGAACGGCGAATCCCACTCGACGCGGCCCGTCTTCATGTACGTCGGCGACTGCGTCGTGCACCCGTACGCCGGCGTGCCTTCGAAGCAGATCTGGAATTTCGTCGGCGTATCGCCCGCGGGTTTCGTCTTCACGTCGATGAGGATGTGTACCGAGCCCATCGAGTAATCGATCGGTTTCGTCCAATCCTTCGGCGCATCCGCGGGCGGCTTCACGTAGAAGTGCGAATCCTTCGTCGTGTCCGCCGAGTGCGTATACGAGACATCGACCACCACGAACTGCTCTGCGTGTGCGACCGAGCTCAAACCGAACAATAAACCTGCGACCGAGAGACAGATCCTTTGCAGCATCGGCCGCAACCTATCCGATCAGTCGGCGCATTTCACACTCGCACCACCCTACATTGGTGCTGGAGGGATTTCATTCCAGGTTGGAGACGTCCGCACGGCCCGAATCGCGGCAATTCAGCTTGACCCGGTGGGCAGAAATCGCGATGACGGACCGGTTTTGGACGCCGCCGCACCCGAGAATAATTCGCTCGCCGATCGAGAAAACGTCTACCAGAACTTCGTTCACTCGAATCTGAAGCGCAATTACGTCGCGCACTACCTCCACGGCATGCTCGGCATGACCGGCTTTCGACTCGTGAACGCGCCGACGTTCATGCCCGCGTATCTGCACGCGCTCTCGGGCTCGAAGACCATCGTCGGGCTCGGCCTCGCCCTCAGCGCGTTCGGCAGCGTCGTGTCACCGATCTTCGGCGCGACGCAGATCGAGCATCGCAAACGCGTCTTGCCCGTCGCAGTCGTGATGGGCTTGCTGATGCGTTTCCAAATCCTGGGTCTCGCAGTCGCTGGCTGGTTTCTCTCCGGTCGATCATTGCTGATCGCGACCTTGGCGTTCCTCCTACTGCTCGGCTTGTTCACCGGTGCGCAGCGCGTCGCGTTTCAGCTGCTGCTCGGCAAAGTCATCCCGGTGCACTTGCGCGGTCGCTTGCAAGCCTGGCGCAACGTGAGCGGCGGCGTGATCGCCGCAGGCCTCTCGTATTTCGCGGGCCGCTACCTCGTCGAGACTAACTTCTTGGGCAACGGATATGGCTCGACGTTCTTGCTCGCATTCGTATTGACGAGCCTCGGACTGACAGCACTTCGCGTCCTCATGCGCGAACCCGAGCCACCGACAGTTCGGCCACAGATGGCGATGCGGCAGCGCATGCGGGAGTTTCCCCAACTGCTGCGAACGACACCCGGACTCGGCCACTTTTTAGTCGCGCAATCGTTTGCAGTCGCGGGCCGCATCGCGACGCCCTTCTACATTCTGTACGCGAGCAAGACGATCGCGCTGACGGGTGCAAACGTGGGCTTGTTGTCAGTCGCGTATCTCGGCGCCGACACGGTTGCGAACCTCGTGTGGGGCTACACCGGCGACAAGATCGGGTTTCGTTCAATCTTGATCACCGCGCTCTGCATTTGGGCCGGCTCGACTCTGATGCTCATGCACTCGAACGGCTTCGTCGGTTTCTTTTTGGCGTTCTGCGGGCTCGGTGCCGCGCAATCCGGCTACCTGATGAGCGTGACGACGATGGTGCTCGAGTTCGGCTCGCGAGACGACATGGCGATGCGACTCGCGCTCTCCACCACGGCGGAAGGCATCATGGCTGCGTCCGGACCGCTGCTCGGAGGTGTCATGGCGAGCACGCTCGGCTACACGGCGTTGTTCAGCACGTCGATCGGTTGTCAGGTCGTTGCGCTGCTACTGCTGATCTTGTTCGTCGAAGACCCACGGAAACGCCGTCTCGCTGCGAATGCTGTGACTGGCGTGTAAGTGTCCGTAGTCGGGACATCACACAAAGCCGCCTTGAAACCTCGACCATCGCGCGTGTTAGTCTGATGACAGATGTTGCTTCCGCGTGTGTCTTTCCGCTGGCTGAGTTTGTTGTTGTTGATCGGGTTCATCGGGATCGCACGTAGTCGCGCGGCGTCGACCGAAGACCCCCGCCTTCAGCCCCGAGACGAAGCGATTCAGGCTCAGGCCATCGCGACTGCGGCACCCTGATCGAGCGCGGGTGCTGCCGGCAGCGGCGCAGCAACCAGCGCATCTCGCGTCACCTCGTAGAACCGAACGTGCTCCGCGCGCGACACGATCGCGCCCGCCGAGTGCGCTTGCGCGGATCGACCGTCCGCGAATGACACGCTGGCTCGCTTGTGCGTGTGACCGTGCACGAACGTCAAATTTACGTGCGCGCGCAGGAGTGCCTTGCCCGCCGTGGCGTTCATCAACCCGTCGATGAAGTTCCAAGCGGCCGGACCGTAACCGTGCGGCGGGTGATGCTGCGCGACGACCGCGAGCTTGCCACCGCGCTTCGCGTCCGCAGCGAACCGATCGATCTTCTCGAGATCGGAGTCGGCCAAGCGACCTGCCGAGCGCAACCAACTCTGCGCGACTGCGGTTGAGACCGGCATGAGGCGCGCTTCGCGGTCGAGCTCGATCACGTCGCCCATGCCGCTGGTAGCTGCGTAGGCCCGCAGCGGTCCGTCGAGCGCTTCTTCGAACGCCAGCGCCCCCGCATAGCGGTCGTGATTGCCCGGCACGAGTGTGATGCGGCTCGGATCGATCCCAGATTCGTCCAGCACTTCCGCGAGCAGCTCGTACTGCGCTGGAATGCCGTCTTCGGTCAGATCCCCCGTGAGCAGTATGTGACGCGCGTTTCGTCCGGCGTGACGCATGGCTTCGAGCGCTTTGTCACGTCGCGCCTCCGCGTCGATCTTTCGGCCCGCGCTCAGGTAGTGCAGTCGCTGCCAGTCGCTCCCGCTGCGCCTCGCGTGATCGCGTTCCACCAGGTGCAGGTCGGTGACTTGGGCGAGGTCACGCATAGGCCGGCCTTTCTGCGCGTTCGCGCTCACTCGGACAGTCGGTGCTCGAGCGATTCGTCATGTGGATTCACTCCGGGGTTGAGTGACTCTGTGCACGTGTCAGGTGACAAAACGCGCTCACCTCAGTTGTGGACAAGCAACACCGTCCAAAAAGCCCTGTTGTTGCAGAGTGTTCGGACGTTTGTCACAGGTTATCCACCGCGAATCCCCCGCGACAAACCGAACCCTGACCGAGCCCCGCGGTATGCTCGCAACATGAAGATCTTGTACGGCGTGGTGGGCGAAGGCATGGGTCACGCGATCCGCTCGCGGGTCGTGCTCGATCACCTGATCGCGAGCGGACATGCTGTAGAGATCATGGCGTCGTCTCGCGCCGCCGACTTTCTGGCGAAGCGCTTCGAAGACGTCCACAAGATCCACGGCCTGCACATCATCTACGACGAGAACCGCGCTCGCATGGGCCGTTCCGTGATCTCGAACGTCCTCGCCGGAACTGCAGCGCTCCCGCAACAGATCCGCAGCTACTTCGAGCTGATCGAAGACTTCAAACCCGAGGTCGTAATCAGCGATTTCGAATCCTGGGTCTACTTCTACGCAAAGCTCCGCCGGCTGCCGATCGTCTCGATCGACAACATGCAGGTCATCAATCGCTGTTTGCACCCGCCGGAGATCCTGGAAGGCATTCGTCCCGAGTTCGAGCTCGCTCGCGCCTTCGTAAAAAGCAAGTTGCCGTTTTGCGACCACTACCTGATCGCGACGTTCTTCGATCTCCCGCTTCGCAAGGAACGCACGACGCTCGTTCCGCCGGTGTTGCGGCCCGAGATCTTGAACGCTGCAGCCACGCGTGGCGACCACTTGCTCGTCTATCAAACGGCGGAAGGTCACGACGCGCTGACGGACGCGCTCGCAGCCACCGGCGTCGAGTGCCGCATTTACGGAATGCGCCGGGAGCTCGAGGCAGACCAAGTCGAAGGGAACTTGCGCTACCGGCCGTTCAACGAAGCTGCGTTCATCGCCGACATGGCTTCCTCGCGCGCCGTGATCTCCGGTGGCAGCTTCACCGTGATGAGCGAATGTGTGTACTTGCACAAACCGCTGCTGGCCGTTCCGGTCGACGGGCAGATCGAACAGGTGATCAACGCGCGCTACCTCGAGCGCCAGGGTTTCGGGCAGCTGGCCGAGCACCTGGATGGCCCCGCGATCTCACGTTTCATGCAGGCGCTGCCCAGCTGTGAAGCGCGTCTCGCTAACTATCGACAGGACGGGAACAAAACGTTGTTCGCTGCACTCGATACGCGGTTGGTCCGTGCAGCTGAAGGCTCCGACTGATCGCTCGTATGCGAAATAGACCACATGAGTTCCAAAATTACGCACGCCATGTCGCATCAGGACTTGTCCCAGCGCTGACCTCGTCCCATACAAACGACGGACTTGTGGCCCCCGTGTGGGTTTTTGTTGATACCCCTGTCCCGGGTGTCCGCAAATTTCGCAGCGCGAAACCTCCTGAACGCTCTTGAGCGGCAGCGTCGGTGGGTTTTGACGTAGCGGGCCCGGCGGCTCCACACCCCCAACTCGAGCTTCACCATGGCCAAGAAGATAATCCTGACCGCGCTGGGCCTGATCGTCGTGGTCGGCGCTCTCGCCGGCATCAAAGTCATGCAGTTTCAGGCGATGTCGGCCTCGGCCGCGACTGCCGGCCCACCCCCTGAATCAGTTGCGGTCAGTGAAGTGAAAGAGGTCATGTGGCAGCCCACGATCGACGCCGTCGGCACGATCACGGCTGTCCAAGGTGTGACGCTCAGCGCCGAGGTACCCGGGACGATCAAGCGGATCGCCTTCGAGTCGGGGCAGATCGTGAAGGCGGGCGAAGTGCTGGTCGAGCTCGACATCGTCACGGAGCGAGCGCAGCTGCAAGCGGCGGAAGCCAACGCCGACCTCGCGCGCACGAACCTCGAGCGCGACACGTCTCTCGAGAAGAGTGGCTCGATCGCGGCCAACCAAGTGAAGACTTCGGCCGCCACCTCGAAACAGTCCGAGGCAGAGTTGGCGCGGTTGAAATCGATCATCTCGAAGAAGACGATCCGCGCGCCGTTCTCCGGTCGCACCGGTATTCGCATGGTCAACCTCGGGCAGTTCGTCGGAAACGGCGATGCGATCGTGTCGTTGCAGTCACCGGACCCGGTGTACGTCGACTTCTCGTTGCCCCAGCAGCGCTTGTCCGACCTCACGGAAGGGCTCGAAGTGCGCGTGGTGACCGACTCGTTTCCGAACGAGGAGTTCAATGGCAAGGTGGCCGCGATTCAACCCGAACTCGATGCTGTCACGCGTAACGTGAAGCTGCGCGGCGAGCTGCAGAACCCAAAAGGTCAGCTGCGGCCCGGGATGTTCGTGCGCGCGCAGGTCGTGCTACCCAACAGCGATAAAGTAGTCGTCGTGCCTGCGACGTCGATCATGTATGCGCCGTACGGCGATTCGGTGTTCGTAGTCGGGCCGCCGCAAGCGAAAGAAAAAGCGGCTGCCTCGGACTCGGAGAAGGCGGCTGACAAGGACAAAGCTGCGGACGGAAAGTCCGCCGCTGCGGAAAAGCCAGCCGATCCGAATGCGCTCGTCGCGGAGCAGAAGTTCGTGCGACTCGGAGCGACGCGCGGCGACTTCGTCGCGATCACGAAGGGCCTCAAGCCGGGCGAAAAGGTCGTGGTCACCGGAGCGTTCAAGCTTCGCAATGGTGCGGCGGTCGTGATCAACAACGCCCTGCTCCCCAACCTGTCCGAAACTCCCAAACCGAACGACACCTGAGCTACCGGGACGCCGCATGCAGATCACAGACCTGTTCATCCGACGGCCCGTGTTGTCGATCGTGGTCACGCTCGTGATCCTGATCGCCGGGTTGCAAGCACTGCGCTCGCTCAACGTGCGGCAATACCCGCGCAACGAGAACTCGTCGATCACGATCACGACGACGTACGTCGGCGCGAGCCCCGAGCTCGTGCGTGGATTCTTGACGACGCCGCTCGAACGTTCGATCGCCTCCGCCGACGGCATCGACTATCTCGAGTCGACCAGCGCGCTCAGCGTGTCGACGATCACGGCGCGCTTGAAGCTGAACTACGACCCGACCAAGGCGCTCGCCGAGATCGGCTCGAAGGTCGATCAGGTTCGCGGTGATCTGCCGCCTGAAGCCGAAGTCCCGCTGATCAACATCACGTCGGCAGACAGTCAGTTCGCGACGGCGTATCTCAGCTTCGGCTCGGACCTACTGCAGCAAAACGAGATCACGGACTATCTCGCGCGCGTCGTTCAGCCGCGGCTGACAGCGGTGGAAGGCGTGCAGCGCGCCGAGATCTTGGGCGGTCGCACGTTTGCGATGCGGATCTGGCTCAAGCCCGAGCGCATGGCCGCGTTGAACATCAGCCCGGCGCAAGTACGCGCGGCTCTCTCGGCGAACAACTATCTTGCGGCGGTCGGCAAGTCGAAGGGTCAGTTCGTTCAAGTGAACCTCACGACCGACACCGACTTGAAGTCGGTCGCGGAGTTCAAGCGCATGCAGATCCGCGAGGCGGGCGGCACGGTCGTTCGGCTCGAGGACATCGCGGACGTCGTGCTCGGCGCCGAAGACTACGACGCCGAGGTTCGGTTCAGCGGCCAGACGGCTGTGTTCATGGGCATCTTCGTGTTGCCGAACGCAAACGCGCTCGACGTGATCAAAGGCATCCGCAAGGAGATGGACGGTCTGCAGAAAGACCTGCCGACCGGCATGAAGGGCCAGATCGCGTTCGATGGCACGAGCTACATCACCGGCGCGATCGACGAGGTCGTGGGCACGCTCGGTGAGACGCTGCTGATCGTCGTCGCGGTCATCTTCTTGTTCCTCGGCTCGCTGCGGTCTGCGATCGTGCCGGTCATCGCGATCCCGGTCTCGCTGATCGGTGCCGTGTTCTTGATGCAGATCTTCGGCTTCACCGTAAATCTGCTCACGCTGCTCGCGGTCGTATTGTCAGTCGGAATCGTGGTCGACGACGCGATCGTCGTCGTCGAGAACGTCGAACGACACATGCGCGACGGGCAGTCGCCGACTGAAGCGGCGATGAAGGGTGCACGCGAGCTGGTGGGTCCAGTCATCGCGATGACGATCACCCTCGCCGCCGTGTACACGCCGATCGCCCTCCAAGGCGGCCTGACCGGCTCGCTGTTTCGCGAGTTCGCGATGACGCTTGCAGGCGCGGTGCTGATCTCGGGCATCGTCGCGCTGACGCTGTCACCGATGATGACTTCGAAGATGCTGCGCGCGAAAGACGCGGAAGCCTGGTTTCCGCGGAAGATCCACGGCGTGTTCGAGCGTTTGAAATCGGGGTACCGGCGTGCACTCGGCGGCACGTTGAACGCGCGCCCTGCGGTGTACTCGGTGTGGCTCATCCTCACGCTCTGCGTCGCACCGATGATCATGTTCTCGGGCAAGGAGCTCGCGCCGACGGAAGACCAAGGCGTGATCTTCTCGCCGATCGTGGATGCACCGTCGAACTCCACCATCGACGAGACGCTCCGCTACACCGAAGCGGCCAACAAGCTCCTCCTGAGCACTCCGGAGTCTTGGTACACGTTTCAGGTGACTCAGCCTGCCACCGGCTTCGCGGGTCTCGTGCTGAAGCCGTGGGACAAGCGCGATCGCACTGCCTCGCAGATCCTGCCCGAAGTGCAGCGGAAGATCAGCGCACTCCCCGGCATCAAGATGTATCCGCTGCTGCCCCCGGCGCTACCCGGTGGCGGTAACTTCCCGGTGGAGGTCGTGCTGACGGCGACCGATGAGCAAACGAAGATCCTCGGCTTTGCGGAGCAGATCCAGCGGAAGGCTCTCGAGAGCGGCAAGTTCATGCTGCTCCAGATCGACACGAAGCTCGACCAACCTGAAAACGAGATCGTGATCGACCGCGACAAAGTCGCATCGCTCGGCCTCAACTTGCAGCAGGTCGGCGCCGATCTGGGTGCCGCCATCGGCGGCAACTTCGTCAATCGCTTCAACATCGAAGGCCGTAGCTACAAGGTCATCGCGCAAGTGAAGCGCGACGCACGTTTGAACCCATCCGATCTGCAGAACTTGCACGTCTCGGGTCCAGGCGGGCAGTTGATCCCACTGTCTCAAATCGCGAAAAACGAGATGCACGCCACGCCGCGCCAGCTCTCGCGCTTCCAGCAGCTGAACGCGGTGAAGCTCAGCGGCGTGTCGATGCTGAGCCTCGACGAGTCGCTGAAGTTCCTCGAAAGTTCCGCAGCCGAGATCGCGCCACCGGGCTACGGGGTCGACTACACCGGTGAGTCGCGGCAGTTGCGCGTCGAGGGCAACTCGTTCGTGACTTCGTTCACGCTCGCGGTCGTGCTGATCTTCCTCGTGCTCGCGGCGCAGTTCAACAGCTTCCGTGACCCGCTCGTGATTCTGCTCGGCTCGGTGCCGCTCGCGATCTTCGGTGCGAGCATCTTCATGTTCTTGAAGATGCCGAATCCGAACATGACGTTTTTCACCGATGGCTGGACCACGACGTTCAACATCTACGCGCAGGTCGGCCTAGTGACGTTGGTCGGCCTCGTCGCGAAAAACGGCATTCTGATCGTGGAGTTTGCGAACGAGCAGCAGCGGCACGGCTTGTCGAAGCTCGAGGCTGTGCGCGAGGCTGCGGTCACGCGGTTGCGCCCAGTATTGATGACGACGTGTGCGACCGTGTTCGGCCACTTTCCTTTGACGTTGGTCAGCGGAGCGGGTGCTGCAGCACGTAACAGCATCGGTTTGGTCATCGTCTCTGGGATGACGATCGGAACGTTGTTCACGTTGTTCGTGCTCCCATCGTTGTACGTGCTGTTGGCGAAGCAGCACGCGGCATCGGAGGACGAGCTACCGGCGGAACCCGCGACGTTGCCGCCGGCTGCATCGACCGAGCCAGCGAGCGTATGAGAGGTGGGCCGCTGCAGCTCGCAGCGGCAAGCCACGCCGACCGGGCACTGGCCGCCAATGGCGGCCACTGACCGCCACTAGCCCCATGTCAGGCCCAGGCTCAGGCTGACTTCGCCTCGCGGACCTGCTGGATCCACTTTTGGGCTTCCGTCTCCACCGCCTTCACTGCCATTCCCTTGAACGGCACGAAGACGAATGGGACCTGCGCGTCGACCCGTAACACGTCCGGTAGGACGTCCACGATCGCCTGGACCTTCGTGCCCTTGGCCGTGAACTCGACCTCTGCCCGCGTGTCGCTCGTCCAATGCGCTCGCAGACCCTTTTCCGCGAAGCGCTTCGAGTAGTCCTGCAACGCGAGCTGCGCGGCCTTCTTCGCCTGGTCCACCGAAAGCCCGTGACGGATGTCGTGTTTTACGTGCGCCATGACGTTCGTCCTCTCGTTGTAGTACGCACCGGCTGTCGCTCTGCAAGAGACGCGCAGCTCCAGCGCCGGTCCACACCAGTCACACTACAGTGACAAAAACTCACGCAACCGCTGCAGAAAACGGCCCTTGTGCTCGTCGACCGACGTGCGCGGCCGCTCCGAAGCCGACTGCTCCGCCGCGTCGAGCGTGGCCCGACGTTCAGCCAAACGCAGACTGATCAGCTCCGCAAACTCCGGATTGCTCTGAAGCACCGAGCTGAACGCAGCACGACCGATCACCACGAGCTCACATACGCGCACCGCCTGCACCGTCGCGACGCGCGTTTCACCCGTGACCTGCGCAAACTCGCCAAACAAACCACCCTCAGTGATGCGCGCGATCTCGTGCGTCTCGCCGGTCTCGACCTGCAACATGACGACGAGCTCGCCAGACAAGCACAAATACAGCTCCTCGCCCGGCTCACCCTGCCGCACGACGACTTCGCCCGGCGCATACAGCTCGTTGTACGCATCGGTGGCGAGCGTGGTCATCGCGCTGTCCGGCAGGTCGCGCAGAAAGTCGACGTGGCGAATCGCCTTCGCGCGCGTCTCTAAATCGCGCTCGGTCGTTCCGGGAGGCGCACCGATCGGAATGCCAGCACCGCGCGCGATCGGAATGTTCGCGCGGCGCAGCGCGTACCACAAGCGCTCTCGAATCGCGATGTCAGCCCCGTCGCGGTGCTCGAAGAGCCGCACGTAGACTAAGATCCGATAACGAACGCCCTGATCGAGAAACGCGCTCGTGAACACGTTTGGGGCGGGTTCCATCAGCAGGTTCGGAATGCCGATGAGCGCGCGCTCGATCACCTCGACACAGCGGCGCGGCGGATACTCGTACGGCAAGAGGACGTCGATCGCGCGGCGGTACGAGGCGCCGGGCCGAGTCAAGTTCAAGATTGGCGTGCGCGCGAGCTGCCCGTTCGGCACGTTCAACTCTTGGTTGTCGGCAGTGCAGAGCTTCGTCGCGCGCCAGTTCATCTCGACGACGCGTCCGACCTGCAGTCCTGCCGGGTCGAGCTGGATCCACTCGCCGATCTCGAATGGACGTTGCGCTTGCAGCGCCAAACCGGCGAACAAGTTGCCGAGCGTGTCTTGCAGCGAGAGACCGAGGATCGCGGTGATGACGGTGGACGTCGCCACGAGCGGCACGGCCTCGACGCCTGCGACTCGGAGCGCGATCATGATCGATACGATCACGAGCACGCCCTCGGCGATGTCGCGCACGATGCGGGGCGCATCGGTCCGCAAGCGCCGACTCAGTGCCCAATCGAACAGCGCCACGCTGGCGAGCCGACCGAACGCGAGCAGCATCAGCAG
>DASRXR010000904.1:0-10791 GCA_035687405.1 Polyangiales bacterium | reverse complement strand
GAGCGTGCTCAAGAATTCGTCTTTTGCACGGCTCGCGTTTTCAGTCGTCACTCGCAACGCCTCGATCCGCCGCCGCGCGAGCACCTGCTCGGTCAATTCGACCGCGACGGTGACCACCCCATCACGCCCGAGCGCGCCGCCGACGAGCGGCTGCACGATGAAGTTGAAGTAGTGGTCGTTCAGCCTTCCTTCATCGGCCAGCGGAACGACCATCTCGGACACGCGATACGGCTCCCCCGTGCGCAAAACGTCATCGAGCGCCGCGAGCGACGCGTGCCCCTTGAGCTCGGGGAATGCCTCGCGGATGGGCCGGCCCACGAGGTCGCCTCGATTCATCATCGTGCAATACGCGGGGTTCGCGACTTCGTACCGGAGCTCGGTTCCGAGCAACACCGCGACCGGCACCGGCGCTTGCATGAAGACCGCGTACAAACGCGCGCGCTCGTCTTCGGCCACCTTCTGCAAACGCGCAATCGTCAGCCGCGTCGAGACACGTGCGACGAGCTCGCGCGCAGAAAACGGCTTCACCAAGTAGTCGTCGGCTCCCGACTCGAGCCCTTCGACTTGCGACTCTTCGCCCGCACGCGCCGAGAGCATGATGATCGGAACGCTCTTCGTCCTCGGATCGCTTCGCAACGCTTTCATCAGACCGAAACCATCTAGGTTCGGCATCATTACGTCGGTCAACACCAAGTCGGGTGGATTTGCGAGCGCAACTTCGAGCGCCTTTTGACCGTCGCTGACGGCTTCGATGTTCCACCGCTCTCGGAGCAGACGCGAGACATAGTCACGCATGTCCGCATTGTCGTCCGCGAGCAGAATACGGGCGCCGTCTACCTGCCCACGCGACGCGAGTTCCGGCGTCACCAGCTCTTCGGCAACGAGGGGCGCTTGGCGCGCGGAGGGCAACCAGCGCTCCGCTTCTTGCACGAACGGGACTGCGCCGGCAGCTGTCCAGCTGAGCACGCGCCGCGATCGGATGCGCGCGTCGGGCAAATGCTCCCGGCCGCGCGGGATCAGAACCGTGAACGTCGTGCCCGCGCCGAGCTCACTCGCGACCGAGATGTTTCCGCCGTGCAGCCGCACGAGCTCGGTGACGAGCGCGAGCCCGATACCCGAACCTTCGTGCGTGCGCGAGCGCGAGCCTTCGATGCGGTGAAAGCGTTTGAACACGTTCGCGAGCTCGTGGCTCGCGATGCCGGTGCCGGTGTCGCGGACGATCAGCTCGGCGTGATCACCAACCGTCCGCAAGCGCACCGAGATCGTGCCGTCGAACGTGAACTTGAGCGCATTCGACAGCAGGTTGAGCACGACCTTTTCCCACATCTCGTGGTCGACGTAGAACAGCTCGTCGAGCGGCAGCGCATCGACTTCGAAGCGCAAGCTTGCGCGCTCGATCGCGGAGCGAAACGCGCTCGCGAGATCGGTGGTGAGCGCAGCGAGATCGGTCGGCTCGAAGCTCGCCTCGGCCCGGCCGGCTTCGATCCGCGAAAAGTCGAGCAACGCATTCACGAGCCGCAACAGCCGAAGCGCGTTGCGATACGCGGTCTCCAGGTTCTCGCCGCTGAGTTGCCGGCTCGGCGATGCGATCGAATCCGAGAGCGGCCCGAGCATCAATGTCAGCGGCGTACGAAACTCGTGGCTGACGTTGCTGAAGAACGCAGTCTTCGCGCGATCGAGCTCGGACAAGGCCTCGGCACGCTGCTTTTCGTGCTCGTACGCATCTGCGTTCGCGATGCTCGCCGCGAGCTGGCCTGCGACGAGGCTGAGAAACCCGCGATACGAATCATCGAACAATCGGTATGGATTCAATCCGACGACTAAAACGCCCGAGCGACCCGTCTCACCCGTAGGCGCGATGGGCACGAACGCAACCTGCTTCGGTGGTTTGTCCCAGGCACCCGCCGGCAAGGCACCGAGCACCTTCTCGGGTTCGTTCACCACGCCGAGCTGCTGGTCGTGAATGCTGCGCGACCACGGCAGCTCGGGCGCTTTTTCGATGACGATCGTCGCGGGTGCGGCCGAGTGCGCCGGTGAAATTCCGGCTGCGCCCACGCGCGTGAGCGTGCGCTTGCTCTGATCGGCGAGATAGATCAACGCGAACGGCAGGTCGCGGGCGTGGTTCGAAAACGTCTGCGCCGCTCGCGCACACACGTCTTCTGAGCTGCGCGCCTCGGCCGTCTCCGTCGACAGCGCACTCAAGAGCGACAGCTGCCGCTCGGTGATGATGCGCTGCGTGTCATCCGTATTCGCGCACAGAATGCCGCCAGTACCACCCTGGTCGTTCGGAACCGGGCTGTACGAAAACGTGTAGTAAGTCTCTTCGGCGTAGCCGTGACGCTCCATGATCAAGAGCAGGGCCTCGTCGTACGTGCCCTCGTTCATGCTCATTGCGGACCGCGCGCGCGGATAGACTTGATCCCAGATCTCACGCCACACGAGCGACGCGGGCTGTCCGAGCGCCTCGGGGTGCTTGCCGCCCACGATGGTCTTGTAGGCGTCGTTATACAGATTGATGAACTGCTCGCCCCACCAGACGAACATCGGTTGGCGCGACGTCAGGACTACGCGGACACAGGTCTTCAGACTTTGAGGCCAGCTCGGGACCGGGCCGAGCGCGGTGCTCGCCCAATCGAATGCCCGCATGCGCGCTCCCATCTCGCCACCACCGGCAAAGAGTACTGCTTGTTCGTCCGTCGCCTCTCGCACCATGAATGGGACCTCGCCCTGTTCTGGCTGTTGGCACGTATCATATCAGCCGTGCAAGTCTGGCCTGCCTGCAGCCGTCGGCGGTGCAAAACTGCCCCGCTTCGTGCGAGACTAGAGCGCTGGTTTCAGGTTTCGCGAGGCGACTGCACTCACAGAGGAGCTGACTATCTCGACCTGCACACCCAGCGCACGCACGAGCGCGATCGCAGCGTGCATCGACACTCGATACGCCGGGCTTGCAGCTCGTGGCGGCACGAACAAAGCTTCGTTGAAACGCTTGCCGCACTCGCGTGCCTTCGCGAGAAACACCGAACGACTCGCAGCGGTGCGGCCTGTCATCAACTCGAGATCGAAGACGAAGATGAGCGCCGTGCGCCCGGGGAAGCGCCGCTCTAGCTCGTCGTAGAAGGGACCGACGATCCAGTTCACGAGGTCGAGCGTTCCACGCACCGGCTCGAGCAACTGCACGACTGCGCCGGGTGGCGATGTGAACCACACGGCTGCACCGCCGTAACTCATGTGCGGCGCGCGCGGGAACGCAGCGCGCGTGCTGACGGTGCTGATCTCCTCCATACAACCCCGCAGGACAGTGTTCGGCATAGCACGAGTGTGCGAGCCGTCACTTGGCTTTTCCGAATTTTGCCGTGTCCCGGCGCAGACGCGCGACCGGCGCTACGCTCCGATTCGATGTCTCGCAACGTTCGCTGGTTTTGCTGGGTGTTCACGCGTCATCGAACGAGCCTCAGCGCCTTGCTTACAATCCTGTCAGTGAGTCTGCAGGGTGCGAGAGTGCGCGCAACCGGGGCTCCGCCCGCGCTCGAGCCGCAACATTTGGAGCAGGCGTTCGCTCGCGCGGCGACGCTGCCGCGATTGCAAGCACTCGTGATCGCACGTTATGGCGCGATCCAGGCCGAGCGTCGCTTCCACGGGCCGAGCCTGGATGCGCCGGTCAACGTGAAGTCGATCTCGAAGAGCATCATCTCCGCGCTCGTAGGTATCGCGATCGAACAGGACAAGCTCGCGGGGGTCGAACAGCCGATCGGGCCGTTCTTCGCGCACACGCTGAAGCGGCAGACTGACCCGCGAGTCTCGGGGATCACGATCGGACAGCTGCTTTCCATGCAGTCGGGCCTCGTCCGGACTTCCGGGCCGGCGTACGGAACTTGGGTCGCGAGCCGAAACTGGGTCGACTACGTGCTGACGGCGCCGCTGATGTCCGAGCCCGGCGGTCCGATGGTGTACAGCACGGGCAACAGTCACTTGTTGTCGGCGATCCTGACGCAAGCGACTAGACGTTCGACATTCGACTATGCGCGTACCCAGCTCGCAAAACCGTTAGGCATAACGCTGCGGGCTTGGACGCGCGACCCTCAAGGGATCTACTTCGGCGGCAATCAGATGCGGTTGTCCGCGCATGCGCTCGTGCGCTTTGGCGAGCTGTACCGAAACCACGGTCGAGTCGGCGACCGTCAGGTCATTCCGGAAGCCTGGGTCGAAGCGTCATGGACGCCGCGGACACGCTCGATCTTCAGCGGCCAGCTCTACGGCTACGGTTGGTTCATCGCGCGCGCGGGCGAGCACCCGATGTACTACGCGTGGGGCTACGGCGGTCAGTTCATCTTCGTGATCCCAGATCTCGAGCTGACGGTGGTCGCGACTTCCGCACCGAACGGGCCCCGCGACTGGGAGCATCTCGGCGGAATCTACGGACTGCTGCTCGAGGACATCGTGCCCGCCGCCGAAGCTGCACCACCCGGGGCTTAATGCGAGGCCGAGCTGATCGCCCGGCGTGTGCGCATCGCCGGCACTAGACACAAACTCGCTAACAGCGACAGTCCAACGAACACGTGTAAGAGGCCGCGCCAGCCAAACAACTGCTGCACGCCGACAGTGACAGCGCCTTGAAGAAGCGCACCGACCGACCCGAGCCCGTTTACCAATCCAGTAGCCGTCGCTGCAGCCTCGGAGCCGCCGGCATCTTGAGCTGCTGCACCGGACAAGAGCGCGTCGGGCCCGAACAACAACGCGCCGATCAGTGCGAGCGCACCGAAGTGCCAGAGCGCGGCTTGGGACTGGACTGCCGCGTAACCGAACACTGCGATCGCCAAACCGATCAACGACACCGCGGCGACGGCGGCACGCGAGCGCGAGGAGCGATCCGAGACGTAACCGACTGCGATGCAGCCGAGCACGCCACCGACTTCGAAGCCGGTGGACAAGTAACCGCTCTCGACTTCATCGAACCCGTTTGCCGTATGCAGATAGAAGGGCAGCCAGAACAACAAGCTGTAGCGGATCAACTTGATGCAGAAGTAGCAGGCCCCATAGCTGTACAGGATTGGCAAGCGGAGCACTTCCCGCAGCGTCGTCCAGCCCGGTCGTTCGACCCGCGAGCGCGACTCGGCGTGGTCACGCGGAACGCCCCACAACACGAGCAACGCGACGATTGCGAGCCCGGCAGCAGGCACGAAGAACGCGTACCGCCAACCGAACCTTCCCAACGCAAACGTCGCAAGCGCAGTCGCGGCGATGCCGCCGACTTGGTAGCAAGTCGACCAGACACCCATGACGCGACCGCGGTCGCGCGGCGTCGTCCACTGCGCGACGATCTTCGTCGTGCCGGGCCAGCCGGTCGCCTGGGCGACACCGTTCAGCGCAAAGCAGAACGCGAACACCCACGCCGCGCTCGAAAGTCCGAACAGCACGCACGCGAACGCCGAGATCAGCATGCCCGTCGCGACGAGACGGCGCGCGCCCCAGCGGTCTGCGACTAAACCACTCGGCACTTGACCGCACGCGTACGCGACGAGGTACGCGGTGTCGATCGCTGCAAGGGTGCCGGTGCTGAACCCGAGCTCTCGCGACAAGCTCGATTTGACGACACTGAAGCCTTTGCGACCCAGGTAGTAAGTCGCGTACGCGAGCCAGCTCGAGCCGAGCGCGCGCCGCCGCTCGGGTGCGCGCGAAGCCTCGGCAGCTGTCTCAGCGACGGCGGACATCGCGGGAGACTACACCGGTGATGCGCGCGCCCTGTCGCAGGTTTCGGCAAAAGTCCTGGCCAATCACCGACCGGTGCGTACCTATGCGAGGGAACTTGGATGAGCAAATCACGGACATTGCATGCGTTCTTCTCCATTCCGCATATCAGCATGCGCACTTCTTGGTGCGTGGATCCTGGCAGGTTCTGCCTGCTCGAGCTCACTCGACCCAAGCCTCGATAATCGTAGCTGCTCCGGCGACGGAGAATGCGTCGACGGATACGAGTGCTCGCGCGAGCGCGTGTGCGTTCGCACATCCGGTTCGAATGCGACCGGTCATGTTGCAGCTGATGGCGGCACAAGCGACGGACTGGCGCTCGATGCCGATGCTGCGACGCTTCCGAACGGTTCGCCGATCGCGAGCCGTGCTGCAGCTGGAAGTCTCGCGAGTGGTGCTGGGGCGAGCGGCGCCGCTGCTGCAGCCGGAGCTGCGAGCGCTCCCATCGCAAGCGCCGGGTCCGCTGCGATGCTGCCCGCAGCTGGAGCGATGAGTACGGCTGGTGCAAACACGGCAGGCACACCTGCCACGAACGCCGGCGCTCCGAGCCAACCACCCGCAGCGGGTCCCGGTGGAACGCCGCCGCTCGAGTGCGCCGCCGGTCTCGATCTGTGCAGCGCGATGTGCGTCGACCTCTCGACCGATCACGAGCACTGCGGCAGCTGCGACAAGCGCTGCAACGACACGCGAAGCTGCTCGAGTGGTCGCTGCCAGAAGGACGCTGATGCGGCGCTCAGCAACGACGTCGTCGCGCTCGCCACGTTGCTCGCGCTCTTCGGGCTCGACCTATCCGACCTCGCCGACGCGCTCGACGTCGACGAGGAAGACTTGGGCTCGACCGAAATCACACTCGATGATCTCGAGGATCTCGGCCTCACTGAGGCCGCGCTCGGGCTGCTCGGCTTTACGATCGAAGCGCTAGGCCTGATCGGGGTCGAGGTCTCGGGCAACTGAGCCGGTAGGCGCGCACACGCGCGCCTCAGCCGATCAGTCGCTGTGGTCCTGCACCTCGACCGGCGCGAGGAACGCGCGGTGCGAGGCTTGGCGATAACGATGATCGGGAAAGATCTCGAACAAGTGATCGGCGAACTCGATGTCGCGGAGCGTGCCGCGGCTCGGACGCCAGCGGAACGGCTCGGGCGAAAGGACTTCGCGAATCTCGCCTGAGTTCTGACCTTGGCCCCGGCGCCAGCGCTCTGCCGACTGCCGGTTTGAAAAGACGTAGTGAGGAAAGCCTGGGCCGAGAAAGCCGCGCCAGACCACGAACCCGCGATGATAGTCATCGGTCGCGGGACGGCCCTCACAGTAGTCACAAACACATGACAGGAATAGCGCAACCATCTGATTGCCGCATACACCGCACTTCATACTGCCATGACCTCCGCTCACCGAACGCGCACACTGTAGTCAAATCCGGACGGCGCGCCAGCCGAACTGCAGCCCACGGCTGCAACTCGGCAGATGGCTCGACTGAAACCGCAGCGAGCGCAGCCACTTCAAATCGCAACCCGAGTATTCGAACTCGTGGACGCGGACGGCGCGGCGCGGAAAACCCGAAAGAACCAGCCCCGCTCTGGAACTGTGGTCTGCGGACCTCACACGATGCTGCGAACCACACCGCCGTCGACTCGCACAGCTGAGCCGTTCGTGGCACTGGCGGCAGCGCTCGCCAGGTAGACGATGACGTTCGCGATCTCAGCCGGCGTCGCAAAGCGCCCCAGCAGCGACGACGGCCGCGCTGTTGCGAAGAAGTCGCGCTCCATCTCCTCGAAGCTGACGCCGCGACCCGCCGCGAGCTGCCGCACGAAGTCGCCGACCCCCTCGGATGCCGTCGGTCCCGGCAGCACCGAGTTCACCGTGACGCCGGTACCGCGCGTGCGCTCCGCCAAGCCGCGTGCCACCGCGAGCTGCGCCGTCTTCGTCGTGCCGTAGTGGATCATCTCCACCGGAATCTGCACGGCCGACTCACTCGACACGAACAAGATCCTGCCACGATTTCGCTTCAGCATCCTCGGCAGGTGGTGGCGCGATAACCGCACGCCGCTGAGCACGTTCGTCTCGAAGAAGCGCATCCACTCCGAATCTGAAATGTCTTCAAACGGCACCGGTGCAAACACGCCGGCGTTGTTGACGAGCACGTCGATGTCCGGGAACGCCTGGATCAATTTCTCCGCACCCGCGGCGTTCGACAAATCCGCGGCGACACCTTCGAGCTTCGCGGTGGGGTTGGCCTCGCGGATTTGCGCAATGGCTTGCGACACGCGCGCATCCGTGCGGCCGTTCACGACGACTCGCGCGCCTTCACTTGCGAACAGCCTCGCTGCCGCAAAGCCGATGCCGGCCGTCGAGCCTGTGACGACGACAGTCTGATCGCGCAACCCGAGATCCATGACGCAGCCTCCTGGGAGAGTCGCGCACCCTACCACGCGCTTGCAGGTCCACCGTCTGGGGCACTTGCAAGGGGCAGGCCTTGCGCGATGCGGCAAACCGTTTACATCACCAGCCCCGGATGGATGCGAGCTCGAACGGCGATGCGCAGGCGCGGCCCGGCGTCTGGACCCTCGCTTGGCCTGCGGTGCTCACGAACCTGCTGCAGTCGAGCGTCGGCATCATCGACATCAAGGTCGTGGGCAGTCTCGGCGCATCCGCAGTTGCAGGGGCAACGGCCGGTCACCGTCTGTTTTTCGTACTCATGGCCGTGCTGATGGCGGTCAGCGTCGGTGCGACGGCACTCGTTTCACGCGCGATCGGCGCCGGCCAACCCGAGGAAGCTGGCCGCGTCGTCTCCAACTCGCTCGGACTGGCAACCCTGCTTGCGGTCCTGACCGGGGCGCTCGGGCTACTGCTCGCGGAGCCCTTCGCGGAGATGTTCGGTCTCGACGGGGATTCGCGCGCGCTTGCGATCATCTACATCCGCTGGATCAGCGGTTTCACGCCCGCATTCGCGATCGGCTTCGTGATCAGCTCCGGGCTTCGCGCAGCCGGCGACACGCTCACGCCGCTGTTGTTCGGCGCGATGAGCAACATCGCCAACGTGTTCTTCCTGTACGTGCTGGTCTACGGCGGACTCGGTTTCGCCAAAATCGGGATTGCCGGCGCGGCACTCGCGGGGGGACTCGCGTACACGGTCGCGGCAGTGCTCGCATACGTGTTGTGGATCCGGCGCCGCCTCGTGATCGCGCCCGCCCGCGGCGCGACGTTGGACCGCGAACGCACGCGCAAGCTCATCCGCATCGGACTCCCGGCCGCGCTCGAGCAACTCGTCGTGCAAGGCGGTTTCATCGCCTTCACGACCTTGATCGCGCGCTTCTACGGCACACGCCCGCTCGCGGCGTACGGCATCGGTGTTCAGATTTTATCGGCGTCGTTCGTGATCGGGTTTGGCTTTTCGATCGCAGCCTCCACGCTCGTCGGCCAACACCTCGGCGCCGGTTCACCGGAACGCGCAGTGCAAAGCGGCTGGCGTGCCACCGCGCTCGCAGTCTCCGCGATGTCGGTGTTGGCGATCATCATCTTGGTGCTCGCGCGTCCGATCGCGCGATTGATGATCTCCGATGAAGAAGTCGTCGATCTGACTGTCAGCTTCATCCACTGGCTCGGCGCCGCGCAGCCGCTGATGGCGATGCAATTTGCACTGGCAGGTGCTCTGCGCGGTGCCGGTGACACGCGCTTTCCGTTAGTCGCGACGCTCGCAGGCTTGATCGGCGGCCGCGTTGCGCTGGCATGCGTATTCACCTGGCTGCGAATGCCCGTCGACTGGATTTATGGCGCGCTTCTCGCCGACTACATCATCCAATCCAGCCTACTCGTGATGCGGTTTCGCAGCGGGCGCTGGCAGCGGGTGATGCGACCGAGCGCGCCACCAGCCGCCGGCTGAAACGCGTCGAGTCCAGAAGATCTGGAGCGACTGGAAACGCGCTTCCGCCGCTATGGGCTGCAATGGCGTGCACTCTGAAACGGCTTGCTAGATTGGCCAATAGAGCTAACTAAGGGTACCCCTCTTTTGGGAGTACTCAGGAGTACAGCAGGCGCCATGGACGAAGGTGTGGTGGGGAGTTTACGCACGTCACGGCCAATCGAATTCGGATCGATCGTCGCGAACAAATACACGGTGTTGCGGCCCGAGCTCGCGGGCCCCGCCGGAATGTTCGTGTGTCGCGAAGAGGGCGGCGAGCCACTGCGCTCGGTGTGGCTCAACCACCCGCGGCACGCGCTCGACCCGAACGGCGAGCAGTTTCTCTCGGAGCTGACGAAAGTCGCAAAGCTCGAGCACCCGCTGCTGCGGAAGCTGCTCGACTTCGGACGCGACCCTTCGGGCATTTTGTACGCGGTCTACGAGCCGCTCGAGTTGCGGAACCTCGCCGATGTGCTCGACCAAGATTGGCCGCTCGCAGACGAACGAATCGTCTGGTTGACGTGTCAGCTGCTCGCCGCGCTCGAAGTCGCACACGCCTCGGGTGTCACCCACGGGGACTTGCGGCCGGAGAACGTGCTCGTCCGCGCGGCCGGAACCGTGTCGCAAAACGAAGAGATCTTGCTGTGCGGTCTCGGTCTCGCCGGCTCCGCTCCATTCACCTTCACGAATCGTGAATCGCGCCCGTACTTGCAACTCGCGGAGTGGATGGTCGGTACGCCGCCGTTCGCTGCACCCGAGCAGTTCCGCGGCGAGCCGCGCGATGCGCGCAGCGATGTCTACGGCGCTGGCTTGTTATTGTTTCAGCTGCTGACGCGGACGCCTCCGTTCCTCGCTACGAACGAGCTCGACACTGCGTGGATGCAGTGTTTCACGCCGCCTCCACCACCTTCGGGCTACGGCTACGTGAGCCCGGCGCTCGAAGCGGTTTGTCTCAAGGCGCTGACGAAGACGCCCGACGTTCGCTATCAGTCCGCGAACGAGATGCGCGCTGCGCTTCTCCAAGCACGAGCGCGCGCTTCGCACGTCGGTCGCGCGCGCTTGTCGCGCACTTCGCAGCTGCCGAGCACCGCACTGGTGGCCGGTTCGTCGCGCAAGTCGAGTCCGACCGCCGGCACGACGCTCGGACTCGA
>DASRXR010000903.1:0-3033 GCA_035687405.1 Polyangiales bacterium | reverse complement strand
TCGCCACGCTCCGCGAGGTGAGCCCCGTCGTAGAGCGGTTCGCTGCCGGCGCCGAAATTGAACCCGCCCCCGTGCACCCAAAACAGCACCGGGCGGCCTTTCCAGTCCGCCGCCGGCGTGTACACGTTCAAGTACAGGCAGTCTTCGCTGCGCGGCTCCGGAACGCTGTTCATGACCGCAGTCGGCGCGCGCTGAGTCGCCGACGGCCCGAAGCGATGCGCCAGATGAACTCCGGGCCAAGGCTCAGGCGGCTCGGGCGCGCGAAAACGAAGCCGGCCGACCGGCGGTTGTGCAAACGGGATCCCACGGAACACGACGTGCTGGTCGCGGCTCTGGCCTTCGACCCAACCGGACTGCGTGAGCACCTGCGTCATGCCCGCGAGACATACCGCAATTACTGCTTCCGGACCTCATCGACGCGGACCTTCATGTTCTTCATCTCGACCGGCCCGTATTCGGTAAAGATAGCGACGTCGGCAGCATCGCGGCCATACGCCACCGCAACTCGACCGCCTCGCGGCTCCGGTTGCGTCGCGTCGAACGTGTACCAGCGACCGCCGACGAACGCCTCGAACCACGCGTGGAGGTCCATCGGGTCGAGCTTGTACAGATAGCCGACGACCATCCGCGCTGGAATCCGCAGGCTGCGGCACAAGCTGATGCCGACGTGCGAGAAGTCGCGGCACACGCCCTTCTTCACTTTCAGCGTGTCGAGCGCGTCCGAAGATGCACTGCTGACGCCATATTTGTATTCGAAGCGCTCGTGAATGTGCTTTCGAATGGCTTCGGCTTGGTCGTAGCCAGGCTTCGCGCTGCTTGCGAACTCACGTGCAGCGTCTTCGGTCTTGTCCGACGGGCAGTACCGGCTCGGCAACAAGAACTGCAACACGTCGTCCGGCAGCTCCGAGATCGACGTGAACGGCGCGCCGCGTTCGACCGCGATCGTGTCCGCAGTTTCGATCGTCGCCTCGACGCGAATGCGAAACGAACCCTTCGGCGCAGTCAGGCGCTGACACAGATTTCCGTAACCATCGACATACTCGACGACCGGAACGAACGGCTCGATTTCGTAGGCCTCGCTGACCACCCACTGCCCGACACCGCTGCGGGGCCGCAGCATTGCCACCAGTGGCGTCGGCGAATCCGCCGTCAAACTCATTTCGCAACTCGCATCCAAGCGCATGGAAACGCTTCCTTTCGAAATCGAACGCCGCGATCGGCGGTCCGTACATATCCACGCAGAGCCAGACGCCAGCGGAATTGTGGTTGGACACGCAAATAATCTCAGTGGCAGCGCGCTGCCAACACTATTGCGAGCACCTGCACCTCCGTCAGAATGATTTAAACCATGCTCGTTGCAGATTCCGGTTCGCCGTTCGCACCAGTTCCTCAACAGTCTCAGGCCACGCCACCCGATCTGCATCGGTTCGCGTTTCACGGCACGGGCGGCGCGCTCTTCGCGCTGGTGCTGAAAAACATGGTGCTCACGCTCGTGACGCTCGGTATTTACCTGCCGTGGGCGAAGACCGCGCGCCGCACGTTCTTGTGGCAAAACATCGAGATCGCGGGGCACCGGCTGCGCTACCACGGCACCGGCCGCGAGCTGTTCTTCGGCTACTTGAAGCTCGTGCTCGCCTACGTCGTGTTCATCGGAGTCGCGATCACGGCGCGACGCCTGTTTGGCGAAACCGCGGCAGCTGCGATTCAGGTCGGCTTGGTGTTCGTGATCATGCCGTTCGTGCCGTTCGTGATCTGGGGTTCGCGGCGCTACCTGTTGAGTCGAACGAGCTGGCGCGGCATTCCGTTCAGGCTGACCGACGGCGCAGGCACGTTCGCGAAGACGTTTTTCGTCGGCACGCTGCTGACGATCTTGACCTTCGGCTTTTACTCACCGGTGTTTGCGAACCGGATGTACCGCGTGTTCATGAACCACACCGGCGTTGGAACGAAACTGTTCGAGTACCGCGGCGATGATCGCAGCGTGTTCAAGATCGGCGTGAAAGGCATTCTGCTCACGATCGTGACGTTGGGCGTTTACTCGTTTTGGTACAACGCAGAGATCGCGCGTTATCGGGCGCAACACACCTGGTTCGACGGCGCGCACGGCGAGATCAAGCTGGCAGGCGTCGACTTGTTCGCGCTCACGATGCTGCAGGTCTTCGGGCTGACGTTCACGCTCGGTCTCGCGTTTCCATGGGTGACGACCTACACGCTGCGCTTCATGCTCGAGCGGTTGACGTTCATCGGGCCGATCGACTACGCGCACATCTATCGCGCGCCGTCGGAAGGCAATGCCGTCGCGGACGGGCTCGCCGATGCGCTCGATCTCGGCACGGCGCTGTAACGAGCGATGAGCACGGGCGAACGCTACGCCGCACAGTTTCTGGACGGCTGGTCGCTCGCTGCGGTGGACGTGCACGTCCAGGTCTCGCACGCAGGCCTGCGCATCGTCGATGCAAGCGGTGGCGAGCGCGGCGCGTGGACCGCAACCGGGCTCGCTTGTGACGCGATGCAGCAAGGCGGCGTGATGCACGTCAGTCACGCGTCCGCGCCGCAGGAGACGCTCGTCGTCGCCGATCCGGCGCTGGCCAGCCGAGTGCTCGCGATTTGCGAGCGCGTCGAAGCGCTGCCGGGCGGCCGGCATCCAGCGCGCTTCGTCGTGATTTGCAGCGTTGCACTCGTGCTGCTCGGAGCTGCGGCGTATTACGCCATGCCGCAGCTCGCGCACTTCATCGCGGTGAACATCCCGCTCGAGCACGAGCGCGCGTTTGGGAGTCGCGTCGAAGCCCTGCTCGATCTCGCGGGCTGTCAAAGCAAGCCGGCCCACGCCGCGCTCGAGCGGATCGAACGCAAGCTACTCGGCACGAGTCAGCAGAACCTGTTCGAGGTGCGGCTGATCGAAGCCAAGGAACCCAATGCGTTCGCACTTCCCGGTGGCGTGATCGTCGTCACGACGGCCCTGCTGAAAGAAGCCGCGAGCCCGGACGAGATCGCCGGCGTTCTCGCGCACGAGATCGAGCACGTGGTGCAGCG
>DASRXR010000902.1:0-11953 GCA_035687405.1 Polyangiales bacterium | reverse complement strand
TTCTCATCTTACAGCCAGTAGCGGCTGCGGCGATCGGATGGTTTGTTCTGAGTGAGCGTGTCGAGTTACCCGTCGCACTTGGAATCTTCGCTCTGCTATTGGCAGCTGCTCTGCGCAGCTGGCGGCAATCCACCGCCGCTCATTCCACCGAATTGACTCGAACCCAAGAGGAAATCTCATGACGACTACGCCCCCCCGACGTGCCCTGATCGTGATCGACGTGCAGAACGAGTACGTGACGGGCGACTTGCCGATCGAATACCCAGACGTGGGTTTGTCGCTCCGGAACATCGGCCGCGCGATCGATGCCGCACATGCACAGCGCATTCCGGTCGTGGTCGTCCAGAACACGGCACCGGCCGGTGCGCCCATCTTCGTGAAGGACAAAGCGGTGCCAAGGCAGAGGGCAGCACGATCTATGCGTCTAACCAGCGGGCACGTATGAAGTTGAGCGGAGCATCGTCGGCGTAGATTGAGTTCGTGTCGTCTTGGACTAGCCGGCGCGAGCGATCCGCGATGCAGCCATTGGCTTCTGGCATCGGGACATTAGATCACAGCACGCAATCCCGCCCCGAACTGCTTAGAGTGTTACGCGTAAGACCGAGTGAGCGAACGTCCACTCAGCCTTCCGCCGCCGTAGCCGGACGCCAGCGGGTAAACACGCGATTCAGCGTCGTTGCGAGATGGATCAACCCCGCGAGCACGGTCGGGTTTACGCCGACGTGTGGAGGGTATGGTTCTTGCCATGCACTTCGAAGAACCGTCGGTTCGACGATTTGGCGATTTGCCGGTAGAGCCGCGACGGGCAACAAGAGATCTCATGCCGCAAAACGTACTTCTCATCCAGAGCGAATCACCGGATGCCGCGGCAATCCGAGACGCCCTGAACAGCTGGGGCCGGTTCGAAGTCGAATGGCTGGAACGATGCACGGACGGAGTGAAGCGGCTCGAGAATGTCGGCGGCGGACAGAAACAAGCCGGCCCGGCTGCCATCATGCTCGATCTCGACCTTGTCGACAGTCAAGGCATCGAGACATTCGATCGCATTTATGATGTGGCGCCGCAGATTCCGATCCTGGTTCTAAGTGCGGACCGCGATGAAGCCATCGCCATTGTCGCGGTACAGCGCGGTGCACAGGACTACCTGTTGAAACCCCGCGTCAACGACTATTTGCTGCTGAAAGCTCTCACGAACATGCTCGAGCGCGCAGCAATATCAGAAGCGCTGTTCGAGGAAAAAGAGCGTGCACAAGTCACTTTGAACTCCATCGGTGACGGAGTGATCAGTACCGACTCCAAGGGCAGCGTGACGTATCTAAATCTAGTCGCCGAACGCATGACTGGCTGGTCGCGTAAGGAGGCCATCGGTCATCCCTTTTACGAGGTATTCCGCACCACCGATACCTCGACTGACGGACCACTGCCCGATCCAATGCTGTTGGCCATTCGGAGAAACAAGCCGGTGGGACTCTCCCCCAACTGCATGCTCATCCGGCGCGATGGCCACGCGGCGGCGGTCGAGGATTCCGTCGCACCCATCCATGATCGCCGGGGTGCAGTGACGGGCGCCGTCATGGTGTTTCACGACGTGAGCGTCGCGCGCGCTCTCTCGTTCAGGATGTCCCACCTCGCCCAGCACGACAGCCTCACCGACTTGCCCAACCGAGTATTGTTCGATGACCGTTTGACTCAGGCGATGGCGATGGCGCGCCGTCTCGGACAACATCTAGCGGTGTTGTTCCTGGATCTGGATCGCTTCAAGCACGTCAACGATTCCCTAGGACATGCCGTCGGCGATCGTCTGCTGCGGTCCGTGGCGCAACGGCTGCTCGGATGCGTGAGAAGCTCGGACACAGTGAGTCGACAGGGGGGCGATGAATTCGTGATCCTGCTCCCCGGACTGACGCAGCCAGTACAGGCGACGATCACCGCGGAAAAAGTGCTCGTCGCGCTGCGCGCTGTTCACCGGATCGATCAACACGAGTTGTACATCTCGGCGAGTCTGGGCGTTGTCACGTATCCGGGTGACGGATCGACTTCAGAAACGCTGATGAAGCATGCCGATTGCGCAATGTATCAGGCCAAGGAAAATGGACGTGACAACTTTCAGTTCTTCGTGCCGGAGATGAATGCGCGTGCGTCCGAGCGGCAGAGTGTAGAGCTCGGACTGCGGTTGGCCCTGGTCAAGAAGGAATTCCAGTTGAACTATCAACCCAAGATCAACCTCGAAACGGGTGCGATCATGGGCGCCGAGGCGCTGATTCGCTGGCGACATCCGGAGCGTGGACTCCTGGGTCCCATACATTTCATCGCGGTCGCGGAAGACTCTGGGCTGATCGTGCCGATCGGCCGCTGGGTTCTTCGTGAGGCCTGTCGTCAAGCTCGAGCCTGGCAAGATGCCGGGCTGCCGCGGTTGCGCATGGCGATCAATATCTCCGCGGTGGAGCTGCGTTCGAAGGGGTTCGTCGCAGGTGTGCGCACCGCACTCGCGGAGACGGGCATTCAAGCGGACTGTCTCGAGCTCGAGCTTACTGAAACCTTTCTGATGCAAGATTCGAAGTCCACGGCCGATGTGTTACACGCGCTCAGAAATATCGGGGTGCACCTTGCGCTCGACGACTTCGGGACCGGCTACTCCAGCCTGAGCTATCTGAAGCGCTTTCCGATCGACACGTTGAAGATCGATCAGTCGTTCGTCCGCGATCTCACCACCGACGCGAGCGATGCCAGCATTGTGAGCGCGGTAATCAGCATGGGGAAAAGCTTGAACATGCGTGTCGTGGCGGAAGGCATCGAGACGACGGAACAGCTCGACTATCTCCGAAGGAAGATCTGTCCCGAGGGACAAGGCTATTATTTCAGCCGGCCGGTCGGCGCGGGCGAGTTTGCTCAGCTTCTGCAAGCGCCATGAAAGCGCATTGATCAAACGTCAAAACTATTTTCTGACAGCCGATTGCTGGAGCCTATGCGACGTTGACTAGCAGCCTCCACGAATGCTGCTGCCGAGGCGTCGGAGGTAGCACTAGCCGCGGATGATAGCGGCGCGACCATGCTCCTGCCACGACGTCACACTCTCGAGCACGCGCTGGAACGCATCGAGATCGATGTCCATGCCGGTGCGTTTTTTGTGCTCCGCCGGAAACCACCCATGTAGCTCCTCCGCTCGGGCGTGCACGCGCAGATCGAGGGCGCGCGGGGCGACGACACGCAGGCTCGTCACCACGCCGCGCATCGCGCTGACCCAGAACCCTGTTCCACTCAAGACCACTACCAGACAGCCAACGTGGTGTCCGTTGTCACGCAAGATCTGCGCGATCACTTCGCGAGTTTCGGAGTCGGGCAGGCCGAACTCTTCGGCGACGAGGTAGATCACCGAGACGCGTTGGCCGGCCATCAAGGCTACGGTGTGCTCGGTGATCTGGGCCAACTCTCGGGCGGCCGGCAACGTGGCCTTCCCAAACCAGGCGGTGATACTGACATTCTGCCACACACCGACCTGGTAGACGGCAGGAAAGCTTCCCACAACCTTCAGCGCGTCACTTGGCATAGTCTACGTCTGCATCGACTACATGAGTGCAGCGGGCATCATAGACCCTTTCGGTAGCCCGACTCGCAGCAGCCTGCCGCGCCGGCACGCTTTGGCACACGCCGGCGCGGGGCAACGCATTTAGCGCGGCTAAGACGGTGGCACACTCGTTGCTGCCAAACCGCTGCTGGAGCATTGCATGGACTGGAAGACAAACAGATTCGCGGTGTCGCTCATAGCTGCGGCCGCCATGAGCTGCACTAGCGACCAAGCCGAGAAGCGCACGATCGACGCGAATCGCGCTGACGTTCGGCTGGCTGTGGCCTCGAACGAACAGCTCTCTCCGAAGCTGATCGACGCATTTCGCGCGCGCGAAGGCAACCTGTTTTACTCGCCGCTCAGCATCGAAGCGGTCGCGGGCATGTTGTATGCCGGTGCGAAGGGCGAGACGGCGAAGCAGCTCGCAGAGGTGCTGGGTGCTCCGCACGATCCGGCTGCGTTTCACACAGGTCTCGGCGATCTGATCGCGGACCTCGACAGCGATCACGGCTACACGCTGTCGATTGCGAACAACATCTTTCCGCAGCGCGGTGACGAGCCACTCGAGAGCTTCACCAATACGATGGAGGACGCGTATCGCGCGCCGACACAGACACTCGACTATCTGAACGACGCGGAAGGCGCGCGCAAACAGATCAACCGCTCGGTCGAAATGCAGACTCGAGGAATGATCGACGAGCTGTTCGAGGCCGGCGACATCGACTCAGGTACGGTCTTGGCACTCGTGAACGCGATGTACTTCAAAGCAGATTGGGCGCGTGCGTTCGACAAGAAGCTCACACGCGACGCTTCCTTCACGCGTCTTGATCTCACGAAGGTTTCCGTACGGATGATGACGCTGCTCGAGACGAAGCTGCGTACGGCGAGTATTTCGAACGCGACGCTCCTCGAGCTTCCGTATCGAGACGGGGATCTATCGTTTCTCGCCATGTTGCCGGACGGGCCCGATGCATTGCCGGAGCTCGAGCAACTCTTGGCCACAACGCCCGTGTCCGACGTGATCGCGAACCTACAGATGGACGAGATTGCAGTGCAGCTACCGCGCTTCACACTGCGCGAGCGCTTCGATCTCACGCCGGTGTTCGAAGCCCTCGGTGCGACCGACATGTTCGACGTATCGCGTGCCGACCTCTCCGGGATCAACGGTAGTCGCGACTTGTTCGTCGATGCATTCGTGCACGAAGCGTGGGTGAGCGTCGACGAAATCGGTACGGAGGCCGCAGCGGCAACGGGTGCAGCCTTGTCGCGGAAATCTGCGCCGCGACAGATCGTGTTCGATCACGCGTTCGTGTTCATGATCTACGACAAGCGGACGAGCACCGTGTTGTTCACGGGAAGGGTCGCGGACCCGACGGCAGAGTGATCGTCGTGGGGACTCCTCGGCTACTCTGCGTCGAAGATTCGCGCTAGCGTGAGTACACGAACTAGGAGCACGTACGTGTCGACGAAGTATTCTGCGCCAGCAATTCCGCGAGACTCATCGCGGCCTGCGACACGACGAACATCGCCGCATCGATTGCAGACTGCGTTTGTGGGTTTGTTCTGCGTCGTGTGCAGCGGTGCGTGTAAGTCGCGCGATCCGGCCCCGACACCTCCAAGTCACGCCGCCCCAGCGGCCGCTGAAATCCGCGCCGCTCCGCAAGTCGAACCCTCGAAGTTTCAGCTGCCGCCCGAACACACGTTCGAGCTACCGGACGACGTGGGCAGCGATCCGGCCGAGGCTCTGCGAGAGATGAGACACAACTGTTGCGACGAAATGCCGGCGTCCGAAGTCGAGGCCGCGGTTCGCGCAGGAGAGGCGACGGAAGCGACAGCGCCAACGCCTCACCAACAGCGAAACGCAGGGGTTCGTCAGTCTCGGAAGGCGACCGGGAGCCGGTGATCGAGGGTTCCGGGACTCGCCTGTCCGCATGAGGATTTGAAGGCCTGACTCGCTTGGGACGCGAGCCGCCGGACAATTCGACGCGGCCGCTCGCGCGACCTGGTTACATTCTGCCCGACTCGCGTGTCTACCCCTCGGCTTTACCAAGAGCGTTCCAGTGCAGCTGGCACGGGTGACCGGCCGCACACCGGGCGCTGCGTTGGATGGCCGCCGCTTGATCGGAGGGATCGATGCGCACGTGCCTGTTCGTATGGAGTTTGGTTTGCGTCCAAGGGTTCGTCGTTGCTGCCAATGCTCAAGCCGTGTCCCCTGCTGCTGACGGCGTCAGGGAAACGCCTCCTGCCGTCTCGCCGCCACCCGCGGCAGGCGCGACCGACGCCGTGGTCTGCGTACTGGGAGACCACACCGGATTCGAAGAAGCCGATGCGCACACCGTCGCAACACTCGTGTGTGATGCTTTGCGGTCTGCAGGTGCTCGGGTCGCGCGCGAGCCGGTCCGGGATCGCGCAGGCCGTGCGGCGTACGAGGTGAGCCTACTGCCGCTAGGACAGAACATCATTCTGCGCGTCAGTTTTCGATCGGCGAGCGGCGCGACTGGGCGCAGCTCACAGCTGCAGCTGCACCAACTTGAAGAAGTGACCGTAGCGGCCGGACGACTCGCCGAAGCGATCTTGCACTCCACCAAGATCGCGGACACGGCCGAGATCGATAGTTTGGTGGGCGAGGAGTCGCGCGCCTACGAAAAGCGCACTGGCGAGACTCTCGTCGCGCTGGGCGTGCTCGGTTTCGCGATTCCGAGCGGTGCGGGCACCCTCGGCTACGGCGCGTTCGGCAGACTCTCCTTCGAGGCGCCGCGCTACGCGGTCGGCATCGAAGCGCGGATCGCCGGCACCAGCGCGAACAGTAGTGGCTGGCTCGGCGGCTTCGGCGTGAACGGCAGGTTGTTCATGCAGGAGAGCGACGTCTCGTTGTTCGTGGGTGCAGGCGTGGCTCTGCTGTGGCTCGGTGCGGAAGCCGATCACGGCCGGCGCGTCCGCGGCAGTGGATTCGCACCTCAGATCGATCTAGGGGTAGAGCTGCTACGGGCCTATCGTTCGCGATTCGACGTGTTCGTGCGGCTCGACTTACCGATCTTCGGTTTGCAGACGGGCGGCGGACAGGCCGACCTGTACGCTCCATCGATCTCGCTCATGACGTCCTACAGTCTCGGAGGACACAGCAGATAGGGTCGCAAGCATGTCCGTGATTGCAGCGCGTTGCAGAGTTTGGGCGTCTGCGACGCACTCTGCTATTGGACCGAATGCGGTGCCCGCTCGTTCATAGATCGATGACGATATCGCGAGTCGGTTGCGAACAGCACACGAGCACGTTGCCATCTGCCGGCTTGTCGAGCGGCTCCGGTCCGTAGACCACCTGCCCCGAAACCAAGCCGCTCTCACAGCTGTGACAAACACCACTCCGGCACGACCAACGGACCGGGACGTCGCACGCTTCAGCGAGCTCCAAGATGCTCTGGTACCCCGACACCTTCCAATGTGCCGTAATGCCGCTACGCGCGAACGAGACGAGGGGACCGGTCTCGGCGTCATCCTTGGGCAAGTGCGGCGCTCGGATCGTTGCACCGACGACGCCCGGATTCATCGACTCACTGCCGACGAAGAGCTCGAAATGCAACCGCTGCGGCGCCACACCCAAGCTCGCGAGAATCTCTTTCATGTCTGTCATGAAGCGAGTCGGCCCGCAGACGTAGACATCCGCGTCTGCTGGAACGCCGACCTCATCGAGAGCCGATCGCGACAGATACCCACGCGCGTCGAAATCCTCACCCAACTTGTCCTGCGAGCCCGGCCTGCTGTAGCAAACATAGCTGCGGCCGGCCGTGAGATCGTGCATGAGACGTCGGACTTCGGCCGCAAACGGATGATGCTCCCGATCACGGGCGCCGTGGAACCAGATGACTGGCCGTGTCGAGCGCGCGGCAGCGAGCGCGTGCAACATCGCCAGCACGGGCGTTGCTCCGATTCCCGCACTGAGCAGCATGACGGGGTGCTGTCCGGAGTCGAGAACGAAACTTCCACGCGGCGAGCTGACATCGAGAACATCACCGACGCGGACATGCTCGCGCAAATAGGTTCCCGCAGCCCCATTCGGTTCGCTCTTCACGCTGATGCGATAGCGCTCCGTCGAGAGCGGACCTGAAAGCGAATAGCTGCGAAACAAAAGCTTGTCGCCGGCGGCACGTCGGAGACGCAAGACGACGTACTGACCTGGCAGCGCCGCTGGCAGCAGCTGACTGTCCGTGCCCTCCATCGTCAGTGAGAGGACGTCCGCAGACTCGTGATCGATCGCCGTCACTGCGAGCGACTTGAATCCCGGTGCCACTGGATGTGAGGCAGCTGCTGGGGCGAGCCCGGCATTGCCAGTCCCCGAGCTTTCAAGCAGCGCCTCGAACGAGGAGCGCCACCCGGGCGAAAGCGCTTCGATGCGCAATGCGCGCTGCAATCCATCGCGCGAATGATCAGGCGAATAGAGAAGCGCGTTGATTTCTGCAATGGTCATTCGTTCATTCGACTCTCCGACTTTGATGATTTCGTCGCCGGCGCCCACCTCACCTTCTTCGAGGACGCGGAAGTAGAACCCCGGCCGTCCGCTGGACGTTAGAAGAGCTGGCATGCGGGGCTCGTTCATCCGGATGCCCACGCGATAACAGGTCACGCGGGGTTGCGTGACTTCGAACAGTGCACTGCCGATCTGATAGCGATCGCCGATGCACGTTGCGTCGTCGGGAAGCCCTTCGATTGTGAAGTTCTCGCCGAACTGCCCATGGACGAGCTCGGTTCTCTGCAGCTGTTCTTGCCAATGGTGGTACGATTCGATCTGATAGACGAAAACTGCGCGTTGCTCACCGCCGTGCCCAGCCTTGTCGCCTTGTCCGTCTCCGTCGAGGTTCAGCCGACGAACTCGGCAGCGTCCGTCCACGGGATCCTTCCAGATGCCAGTGTGCACAGTCCGACCATTCCACTCGATGTCGTGAGGCATTCCGACGTTGACTGATAGTAGTCGAGCCATGTTCGCTCCATCTGGAAGGTCACGAAGCGCCCTTCCCGTCTGCATTGCTTCTGCGTGATGTCCGTACGTAGTTCGAGAAGAGTGGCATCCGGGTGGCGCATGTGCCCGCCCGTCCCTCGAAGGATGCTCTGCTCGAGCGAAACTGCCCATTAGATGTTGGTATAGGCTCCACGTCCGGGAAGTCCCTCCGGGCTGCGGCGGCATCGGCTCGCGCCTTGCAGCCAATGGCGGCGGGATCCCGAGTCCACCGCGAGCCACGAGTCGATCGTCGCCAACGCACGTTCGGTCCGCATCCTTGGTCATCTTGTTCCGCTCGAAGCTAACGAAGCTCGCCAACCCAAAGCACAGTCAGCCACCTGAAGGCGTCGATCGTGCGTTGCGCTCACGCCTCACGCGTTCGTGGGCAGTGACGTATTGTTGTATGCGATGCGTACTCGTAGAACTCGCATGCCGAGTTGTGTCCTGAACAGCGGCACACGCAACTCTCGCGACTCGACGCAATAACTTTACGGAAGGCCTCGATCGATGCGATTCAGTTTGAAACTCCTCGTTGCTTCGTTAGCGCTGGTGTTTGGTGGCGCGGCACTCGCATCCGCAGTTCAGCGGAGCGGGGGAGTGTCGATCGAGAAGATCGGGTTTGCAGGCACCGGCGGAATTCGGATGAGCGGTCTACTGTATGTACCATCGGACGCCACTGCGCAGGCGCCCGCACCTGCAGTGCTCGCCATTCACGGTTACATCAACTCGCGTGAGACGCAGTCGCCGTATGCGATCGAGCTCGCGCGGCGTGGGTTCGTCGTGCTTGCGCTCGATCAGACAGGACACGGCTATTCGGACCCACCCGCATTGGCGAACGGCTTCGGAGGCCCTGACGGGCTGAGCTTTCTTCGCACACTACCGATGGTCGACAAACAACGTATCGTGCTCGAGGGCCACTCGATGGGCGGATGGGCGTCGCTGATCGCGGCGGGCGTCTTCCGCGATGCATACCGTGCAATCGTGGTGTCAGGCGCTTCGACCGGAACCTTTGGTGCCCCCGATGGGGATGCGAGCTTCCCTCGCAATTTCGGCTTGGTGTATGCGCGCCATGATGAGTTCTCGAACCTGATGTGGGGCGTCCCGATCGCGAGCGACATCGTCCAAACGGCGAAGCTCAAGAAGCTATTCGGTACGAACGAAACTGTCGAAGTCGGCCGTACCTACGGGTCGATCGCCGCCGGCACGGCACGCAAGCTGTACATGCCGAATCAGATCCATCCCGCGAACCACATCACGACCTCGGGTATTGGTGATGTGCTCGATTGGATCCAACAGGTCGTCCCAGCGCCGCATGCACTGCCGACGAGCGATCAGATTTGGTATTGGAAGGAGCTCGGAACTGCGCTCGGACTCCTCGGCGCCATCCTGATGCTGTTTGCGGTTGGCGGGCTCTTGCTCGACTCGACATTCTTCGAAGACTTGCGGGGAGCTCCGGCTGAAGCACACGGTGCCACCGGTCCGGTGTTTTGGATCAGCGTAGTC
Source organism: Polyangiales bacterium (assembly GCA_035687405.1). Lineage (GTDB taxonomy): Bacteria > Myxococcota_A > Polyangia > Polyangiales > JAFGIB01 > JADGRF01. The sequence continues at coordinate 1,895 of DASRXR010000902.1, read as the reverse complement.
CTGACCCTCGCCCTTCCCGCGTTGACGTATTTTCCTGTGCAGGCAGAGGCTGCGACGCTCATCAAGCCGAGCGCCGCGCTACCACAAAACATCACGACCGGTCTGATGGCCTGGGCGCTCATCACCGGCATCGTGTCCCTGGTCTTGTTTGCGTTGTGGCATTTCACGAGCGCTCGCAGCCGTGGCGCAAGCGCAGTCCACTACGGTTTAGTCGCACGTGGCCGGGCGACCGGACCATTGGTCGCGAAGTCCTTTGCCCTCGCGTCGATCGCCGTCGCGTGCGCCTATGTTGCATTGCTGGTTTGTGACTTGGTCTTCACGACTGACTTCCGCTTTTGGGTCGTCGCAGCGAAACCCTTGAGCGCTTTGCAATGGCGGATCACGCTGTCGTACATCGTGCCGTTCACCGCGTACTTTTTAGTACTCGGGATCGTGTTGCACGGTCAACTTCGTGCGCCCAGTAGCCAGCCCAGCTTCGCACGTCGCATGCTGCGCGATGCGGGCCTCACCGCGGGGGGCATCATCGCGTTGCTCGTAGTCCAGTACGTCCCGCTTCTCAGCGGCGGAACGCTTGCATTTCCTGAGCAACACCTGCTGTCGATCGTCGCGTTTCAACTCGTCTTCGTCCTGCCCGTGGTCGGCTTGTCGTCGAGCTATTTCTTTAGTCGGACAGGCCTGGTGTACCCGGGTGCGTTCGTGAACGGGCTATTCGTGACCTGGCTCTTGGTCGGCGGACAGGCAACGCACTTCGCATTTCGATGATGGCTGAGTTGCAGCCATCCGCGACTACGGCCACAGTTCGGCCATGTTTCGCAGAGCCTTAATCGTCGCGTTCATCGTTTCGGCCGCTGGTTGCTCCGATTCCAAGAACTCGGATTCGGGCCAACAAGAAAAAGACGCAAGTTCGAAGCCCGCGGACGCGGCGACGGCGACTGATTCCGGGAAAACCCCGACTTCGGGCACGGGCGGGCGCACGGGTGCGGGCAACGCCGGGTCCGCTGCAGCCAATGGCGGCAGCGGGGGGAAACCTGACAGTGGTGTAATAACGATGGACTCGGGCTCTCCGAAGCCGGCGGATGCCGGCGCAGCGAACGATGACGACGCGAGCCAAGATCCGGGCCCCGCCCCGAAGACGTGTTTCGGAACGACGAAGCTCGATGCCTATGTCTCGGACCCAAAGCTGTGCGTGTACGCGTTCGCTACGGGTTTGCCGTCTGCACGCGGCATGGCGTTCGCTCCGAATGGCGACTTGTTTCTCAGCGCGGCGAAGATCGTCGTGCTCTGGGATGCAGACAAGAACGGCGCGAGCGACGCAAACGAGCGCTCGACGTTCGCACAAGGCACGGGCTTGAATCACGGCATCGTGTTTTCACCCGACGCGAAGTTCGTCTACGCGTCGAGCCCCACGACCGTCTATCGCTGGACTTACACGTCGGGCCAGCGCCAGGCGCAAGGTGATGCCCAAGTCGTAGTGTCAGGCATTCCGGATGGTGGTCACAGCACACGCACGTTGCAGTTCGACTCGCAAGGTCGTCTGATCGTCAGCATCGGATCGGCGAGCAACGTCGACACTACCCAGGCCGAGTGGGACACACGTGCTCAGATTCGCCGCTTCACGATTCCCGCAACATTGCCGAACGGCGGGCTCGCGTACACGGCTGGTGAAGTGATCGCGAGCGGCATGCGCAACGAGTGCGGCATTTTCGTCGACGCAGACGACCGGCTGTGGGGCGTCGAAAATGGTCGCGACAATCTGTCGGATAACGATCTCGGTGTTCACTTTGAACTCGCTGAAGCAGCGCGGGTACCCGTAGAACTTCGAGCCTTGTCCGTCGACGAGGTTGATCTCTTCGCCGGGATTGTCGTTGTGGATGTCGCCACCGAGATCGTTATCC
>DASRXR010000901.1:0-4397 GCA_035687405.1 Polyangiales bacterium | reverse complement strand
GCCGTCGCCGCCGAAACCGCCAAAGCACCCGAGCCCATCCGCAGCCGTTCGCGAAAGCGTCGCTAAAAACGGCCTCGCTGCGCTTCAACCCCCGGGTGCCCAACTCGCGCTGCGGGTGGATCTCGATCGCATCCGTGACTCGCCGCTCGCAACCGACGTGAGCGATTTGCTCGGCGGCATCCCCGACGTGCACGCGCTCCTCGATGGCTCGGAGATCGATCCCGTGCGCGACCTCTCGCGCCTGTTTCTCGCATCGCCCAATCTGCAGCGCTCGCGCGTCGTGATGGCAGGCAAATACCGCGGCGATGCAGCCTTACCGCGCAACGCAGCCGAGAACCTCGCGCGCGAGAAAGGCAAACCTCTCGAGTGGCAGACGATGGGCACGATTCCGGTCGCAAACTGGGAGAACCAAGACTCCACCGAGCGCGTGCTCGCCCTCTTCGGGCCGAGCCTGTTCGCGATCACGCGCAGTGACGATCTCACGCGTGTGCTCAGCATTGCGCAAGCACTCGCAAATCGGCGAAAACCCGCCCGCGGCGAAGCGAGCGCGGCGGAAGCGCTGCTCGCGATGGACGAGGGTCAACTCGTGACGTTCACCGTCGAAAACGCGAAGCTCTTCGCGCGTGGCGCTACCGACAACATCCCAGACCGCCTCGTCATCGCGGCTCACGCACCCGACGGGACGACGATCCGCGTCACCAGTCAGGCCGACTTCGCGACCGAAGCCCTGGCCGAGCGCGCGAACACGTTTTGGGAATCGATGCGGCAGCGTTACCTGCGCAGTCCGCTCCTCGCCATGCTCGGAGTGAGCGGCCTCCTCGAACGGACGACCCTCGCGCGGAAGGGCGCGCGCCTCGAGCTCGAGTCCAACTTGCAGCTCGACGAGGTGCGGCTGATTCTGCGCTTCGTGCGCGATTCCCTCGCAAATCGGCGTGCCCCCGCCGCCGCGAAGAACTCGCAGCCCGAGGGAGATTCACAGAAGGCCCAGTGATATGGTTCGCCCGGTCAGCGGCCGGAGGGAACCATGCAGTGCCCACTGTGTAGTGAAGACGTCGACGAACTGGTCAGCGTGCAAGCCGGTACCAAGCGCACGCGAGCATGTGAAGACTGTGTAAGCAGGCTGAACGAAGAGGCCGAAATCGCGGATGAGGCGACGACGGCAATGAAGGGCATGATGGAGTACAAAGGCGGCCGCAAATGAGCTTGTGACGTTCCCGCCGCCCTGAACGGCCACGAGTTAAGCGCCTAACTTCTTCAGTCTCGCCGCGGGAGCCGCCTTCACTTTCCGCGAGGCGGGTTTCGCGGGGAACTCACGTTCCTGCTTGGTGAACGGATCCACGCCCATATGTGCGGGCTTGGCCGGGACTTGCTTGACCTTCAGTTTCACGAGGTCGGGCACCACGAACTCTCCAGGGCCTTGCTCTCCGAGCTCGCGCTCGACCAACGAGAGCAACTCCGTCAGCACGCTCTGGACTTCCTTCTTGCCGACCCCGGTCTTGTCCGAAAGCTCGGTGATAATCTGGGCCTTACTCATCCGCTTGTCCGTGGCCATGCCGGTCCTCCTTCAGGACATACGTACAGCGCGCGGAGGCCGCGCGTGTGCGGAGGTAAGCATCCTGCGGCCACCAAAACAAGCTGGATTGCGGGGAGATCCAGGTTTGAAACAGGGGCCACGGCAGCCCCGCCTGGGGACCTAACTTTTTGCTGGCCGCCGCAGTTACGGATCGCGTAGAACCGCCCGCCGGTCGTGATTGTCTTTCGCGCAACTCACAGACTATCCACAGCCAAATGGCGAGTCGGCCGCACCTGCAGTGTGCGATAATCGGACACTACGCGCACACGTCCAACTCGTGGAGTTCGTTCGCTGTTTTGGGATCGTCCGAGAAGTGGCGAGCAGTGATCTCAGGTAAGTGGGGCGCGCCTGCTACCGGGTTTGTCCACGGGTCTGCCGACGCGCAGCGCCGCCATCATCAAGAGGTCGGTTCGCGCCCTCATTCGGCGGTCCTCAGCTCGTGTCACATGGTCGAAGCCGAGCACGTGTAACAGCCCGTGGGCGAGGAGCATGCAAACCTCCTGCTCAGGTGCCCAGCCATGATCTCGGGCCTGCCGGACCGCGGTCGGCCACGAGATTGCGACGTCTCCGAGGAGGTCGTCCCTTGCGCTGACGAACGATCCCGGACCCTCGCGCATCGCGAATGCGAGCACGTCCGTCGGGCGGTCGATGTCGCGGTATTCGCGATTCAGCTTCCTCATCACTGCGTCGTCGCAGAGCAGGATCGAGAGCTCGTGCCCGTCGAGCTCGAGCGCACGCATCATGCGCGTCGCGTAGCGTAGAACGAGGCTGCGGCCGGTTCGCGCCGCGTTGCTGCGACCGTCTACACGAATCCGCACGGACATGGCGCGCATATGACGAGACTCGCTTCGAGTGGTCAAGCTTCCCATCCCACTCCGCGACGGGTACGCTGCGTAGCTCATGTTCGAGAAGATCCTGATCGCGAACCGCGGCGCGATCGCGATACGCATCGCGCGCACCTGCGAGCGCCTGGGCATCGCGACCGTCGCAGTGTGTAGCGAAGTCGAGAAGGACTCGCTGCATGCGCAGACTTGCGACGAAGTCGTGTGCGTGGGGCCGGCGCGAGTGCAGGACTCGTACCTGAACAAGCAAGCGATCATCGAAGCAGCCAAGGCGACCGGCGCGCAGGCGATCCACCCCGGCTACGGGCTGCTGAGCGAGAACGCGACATTCGTGCGCGAAGTCGAAGCGGCGGGTCTGGCTTTCATCGGACCGAGCGCCGACGCGATCGAGTTGTTTGGAGACAAGGTTCGGGCGCGGCAACTCGCGCGCCACGCCGGCGTACGCATCACGCCGGGCACGGACGAGGTGATCTCGGGGCCCGATTTCGCGCTCGCAGCGGCCGAAGGCATCGGCTATCCGGTGCTGGTCAAGGCAGCTGGTGGCGGCGGCGGCATCGGGATCCAGATCGCGAACGATCCGGACGAGCTCGTGAAGGTGCTCGACGTGTGCGCGAACCGCGCGCGCGCCGCCTTTGGTGACGACCGCTTGTATTTGGAGCGCTTCTTGGAGCGGCCGCGTCACGTCGAAGTGCAAGTGCTCGGCGACAAGCACGGCCAAGTGGTGGCGCTCGGCGAACGCGAGTGCAGCATTCAGCGGCGCCATCAGAAGGTGATCGAAGAATCGCCCGCCCCCGCGCTGCTCTTCTCGCGCGACGGAGAAGACCGACGGCTCGCGTTGTTCGACGCCGCCTGTCGCATCGCTCAGGAAGCGGGCTACTACGGCGCGGGCACGTGCGAGTTCATTCTGGATTCGCGCGGCGGCTTCTACTTCATGGAGTGGAACCCGCGCTTGCAAGTCGAGCACGCGCTCACGGAGATGTGTACCGGCCTCGATCTGGTCGAGCTGCAGCTGCGGATTGCGATCGGCGAAGCTCTACCGAACGGGGTGCTGCGCGCGGAGAGTCGTGGCCACGCCGTCGAGGCGCGTATCTACGCCGAAGATCCGGCGCGCGACTTCATCCCGAAGCCGGGCGAAGTGAAGAACTTGCGTTGGCCGACGCTCGCTCCGGGCACGATGCGGATCGAGACTGGAATCGGTCCGGGTTCGATCGTGACGCCTTACTATGATCCGATGGTCGCGAAGGTGATCGCGTTCGGAACGACGCGTCACGGAGCGATTCTCACGCTCGATCGCGTGCTCGCCGAGAGCGAGATCGAGCCGCTCGTGACCAACATGGATTTCCTGCGGCGCGTCCTCGCACACGAGGCGTTTCGCGCGGGGCAATACGATACCGAGTTCGTGCAGCGGATGTTCGCGGAAGAAGCCGAGCGGATCGAGGCTGCGACTGAGGCTGCTGCGCCTGCGCCTGCGCCTGCGCCTCACTGAGTGCTGCTTTCGGCTCGTTGAACTAGTAAGGCGAGGCTGCCCCGCGCCTCACGGACGTGGCACGCCGCGTCCGCAGAGTTGCGAGCCGCGAAGCGCGGCTCGTTGGATTATGATCGTAGTGTCAGACCGCCGCCGTCAGCCGCAGGCCAGCGTCGTGCGACCTGCGAACAACGCTGCGTCGCCGAGCTCTTCTTCGATCCGGAGAAGCTGGTTGTACTTCGCGACGCGTTCCGAGCGCGAGGCCGAACCGGTCTTGATCTGACCGGCGCCGGTCGCGACCGCGAGATCGGCGATGTACGTGTCTTCTGTCTCACCGCTGCGGTGCGAGACGATGCTGGAGTAGTCGTTGAGCCCCGCGAGCTCCATCGCTTCGAGAGTTTCCGTCACGGTGCCGATTTGGTTGACCTTGATCAGGATGGCGTTCGCCACTTCACGCTCTATGCCGAGTTGCAGGCGGCGCGTGTTCGTGACGAACAGGTCGTCGCCCACGAGCTGT
>DASRXR010000900.1:0-5031 GCA_035687405.1 Polyangiales bacterium | reverse complement strand
GGGCGTCGCGGTTACGGATGGGCTCGTGTTCAATGACGCGAGCTTGATGCTGCAAGCGGCGGTCGATGGATGCTCGGGCTGCCCGATGCAGCCGAACGCCGAACCGAGATCGATCGAATGCTGCCCGAGTTAGTCGCCACGTTGCGCGCTATCTACGCGGGCGACGCAAATCTCGAGTCGCCGCCGTCAGCTGCAGACCCTTCGACCGCGGCACGTGCCTGGGGACTGATGCCGCGTGCCGACTACCGCCGCGCCGTCGAGGACTGCATCAAGCGCGACCTGCAGCCGCGCTTCAAACGGTCGGGGATCGAGACTCACCTTGGGGTCCGCACGCAGTTTAAAATGCGCGCGTTCGCGGACCATCGCTTGGTGTGGTTTCGTCGCTGAACCCCGCGCTGGCCCACGGTTCTACCGAGGGCTATCCTCTCGACATCATGCAAGCGACCAAAATCACCCTTACGTCCCTCGACCTGAGTCGGCTTCGTTCGATGCTCGACACGGTGACAAATCGCGAGTCCGAAGCCATCGAACGGCTCGAAGAAGAGTTGTTACGCGCGCAGGTCGTCGAACCGACGCAAATTTCGTCGGACGTAGTCACGATGAACTCGCGCGTCGAGTTCGAGGCGCTCGACACCAACTGCAAGCGCGAGGTCGTGTTGGTGTATCCGCGCGACGCCGACGTCGCAGCGAACCGGGTGTCCGTGCTCGCTCCGGTGGGCAGCGCGCTGCTTGGGCTCCGAGTGGGTCAGACGATCGAGTGGCCGGTACCAGGCAACCGCACGAAGCGCATCCGTATTCTCAGAGTTCTGTATCAGCCCGAAGCTGCGGGCGATCTTTCGTTGTAGCGGAACGTTCGCCTGCCGGGCTGCGACACACAGTCGGACCCGCGCAGCGGACGGCTGCAAGCTCACTGGTCTACGGGATCGAAGTGCTCTTTGGGGAGCGGCTTCAAGATCACCGGCGGCAACACGAGCGTGGAGCCTTCCTCGAGAACGGCCGCGAGGTTCGTATCGTAGTAGCCGGACTTCTTGAGCTCGATCGAGTGCAAGCCTGGAGCGAAACCACTCACGCGCTCGGGGGTGATCCGACCGGTCGTGCGACCGTCGACGTTGATTCGCGCGCCGGCGGGCTCGGTCGTTACCGTGAAGCCGGTGCGCGAGCGCAAGATGCGCGCGATGTCAGCTTCGGTCGGTACGGCTTCGACGACCGCGACGGCGGTCTTCGTCACCGGTGCGCGCGTGGCGAAGTACAAGCCGGCCGCCGCTGAGAGCAACAGAACTGGTGTTACCGCGAGCAGGATCGCGCCGAGGCGGCCGCGCGTTTTGTGGACGACGATGCCGTGAAAGCGGAGCGCGAGTAGTGCGAGCTCCGCGCGGAAGCGCCTCCAGCCGCGTCGGCTGTCGCGACGGAGGCCGCGGACTTCGCCGTCGGCGCGCGCGATGACGGTCGCGAGTGCATTGAACGGCGCGCCGACAGTGCTGCGGACTTTTGCGAACCACGGAGTGCGAACCGGGCTCGACGGAGCGGCTTCGTCGGTCGTCCATGCGTCGGGTGACACCGGTCGTGCGCCGATCGCGTCTGGCGCCTTCGAGAATGGGATCGCGCGTGGGGGCGGCGCGTCGAACGAGAATGGTCTTGCAGCTAATGGCGGCGGCGCGGAGAGTCCTGCCGCGGGCGGCTGCAAGAAGGCCTGGGGGTTGCGCGGTGCGAGTCCCGGGTTGGTCGAGCTCGATGAGACAGCTCGGGCAGCGGCTGCGATCGACGTCGCGAGGTCATTCGCTTTTGGATGCCCGACGATGGTGTTCGTACGCACGACGGGCCGCGAAGTGGCGGCGCTTGCAGGTGCAGTCGGTGCGGGCGTGTTCGTGCGAGCGCGTGCAGCGGGCGCGAACGAGAACTGGCTCGGCGGTGTGGGCTCCGGAGTGCTCCAGTCGTCGGAAAAGGTCGGAGTGCCGACGCGCTTGATCGGTGCGGCTGTGCTCGGACGCGCTGCCGGTGTCGCGCTCGCGCGGTCGGGTGGCGCCGCGATGTTCGTGCGAGCTGCAGGCGATGAGACAGCTGCGCTCGGACGAGCTGGGGCATCAAACTCGCTTGAGCCTGACCGTGCTCGCTGCTTCTCGGCAAACGAAGCCGCGGGAGTGCTCGCGCGTCCGACTGGCAACGAGGTGCTCGCGGGCGAGCGAGCCGCAGGCGACAGCGCGCTCGAGCCAAGGCGCTCGGAAAGCGAGGCCGCGCCAGTACGCGACGATGGCGACGGCGCACTCGCGCGTTCCGTAAGTGGAGCTGCGCTATCACGCGATGCAACTGACGACGCGATGGTGCGCGCCCGCGGAGCGGGACTTGCGCTCGTGCGCTCGGCGAAAGGCGCCGTGCTACTGCGCGCACTCGCCGGCAAAGCAGCCGAGGTCTTTTTCGGTCCCTGCTCACGAAGCGATTCGCGCCGTGCAGCATCGAATTCGCCCGAGACCGACCGCGCCTTCTGCGTGTCGGCAAACGAAGAGGCGGATGTCTCGGCACGTCCAGCGGGCGACGACACGCGCGTGGTTGCGCGCGCTGCGGTGGACGGAGCTGCAGACGACGGCGCTGCCGGGACGCTTGGACTGACGCGCTCGGAACGCAGAGTCGACGTTGACGTCGGCGCGGTCGCGCGTTCGGAGAGAGCTTCGCGCCGTAGCTCAGCAGCAACTTCGCCCAACCCGGCCAGTGCGGCTGGCTTGCCAGCAGGTGAAGACTCGCTTGCGTTCGCGCGATCAGAGAGCGACGAAGTGCTCGTCCGCGAAGCTGGCGCCTGCGCGCTCGTCCGACCAAACAGGGCCTCGCCCAACCGCGAAAACGCAGCTGCCTTTCCAACAGGTAACGACGCGTTCGTGCTCGCGCGTTCCGAGAGCGGTGCGGTGCTCGTCCGCGAAGATGGAGCCGGCGCGCTCGTGCGATCAGAGAGAGGCGACGCGCTTGCACGCGCTGGAACCGATGAAGCCGACGCGCTCGTGCGATCGGACAGCGCCGTACTCGCACTCGCTGGAAGCGATGACGCCGGCGTGCTCACGCGAGCGGCGGGAGGCGTACTCGTGCGATTGGGAATTGGCGCCGCGCTGTCACGCGCACTTGCCGGCAACGCATTCGACGCACCCGGCGCTTGCTGCACCTCGCGACGCGCTGCCGCAAACTCGCCCGACGCTGGCCGCGTCGATTGCTTCTCCGGCGCAGCCGGCACCGCACTTCGCGAAGCCGAAGGTCTCGGCGCACCGAGCGGCGGTACCGCCACCGCGGTGGGCGGCCGACTACCTAGGCCCGGCTGCTTCACCGCAACCGCACCTCGCGCAGCATCCTTTTGCTCGAGCTCGCTCAGCGCATCCGCGGCCGGAGTTTTAGGATCGCCCGCACTAGGAGGCGGCGTCAGCGTATTCGTCCGCGCTGCTGCACCACTCGAGCGCGCAGCACTCGTCGCCGGTGAAATCACTGGCGAGGCGTCCGCGCGGCCGCGCGATGTCGCACCCTCACGCGACGAGCTCGAGAGCGGAGCGACCAACGCCCGCGTATCCACGCGACTGCGTAACGACGCCGCATTCTCGCGTGACGCACTCGACATCGGAGCGCTCACCGGCGACTGATCGCGACGGCGTGACGACGCTGGATTCTCACGCGACGCACTCGGGATCGGCGCGCTCACCGGCGGCGCATCCGCTCGACCTCGCGCCGAGGCACCGTCCCGCGCCGCACTTGGCACCGGCATCGTCAGCCTCGCCGCACTGCCCGACGACGTGCCCTGCACCGGCTGATCCACCTGCAGCGACTTCAACGCCGACGGGTCCACCCGACCCAACGGCATCGGCGTATCCACCCGCGCGCCACTGCGCACCGACGCAGATGCAGCCGCCGGACCCGCAGGCTTCGACGCCGGCGGCTTCAACGGCGGCACCGCTGGACTCTTCGGTAACGCCGGGGGCACCGACTTCGCCGTAACCGGAACAGTCCCAGTCTTCGACGGCGGCTCCGACACCGGGCGCGCTCCCGCACTCACCGCATCGTGCAAGTGCGACCCACTCCCGAACGCGACACCCATCGGCAACCGCGCAGGCGGCGTCGGAAACGTTCCCGACTGCGCTCGCGTCCTCGGCCGAATCCCACTCGCCGACTTGGGGCCCGAAGCCCCCGCTCCCGAACCCGCCTCGGCCGAGCCGGAAGCGACCGGGCTCCTCACCCCGACACTCGAAGTCCGAGCTGGCGCGGCCGGCGGCTGCGTGACCCGTGCGGCTGGCGGCGGCAGCGGACTGTAATAGGACGTCTTCTCCTCAGCCCAGTCGTCATCATCGAATGACTGAACGGACGACACCCCGCGCGACTCCGCCCTATCCCTGTTTTTCGGATAAGTTGTCAGATCTGGCTCGGATGTGTCCTTCACAGAGCTCATTCGCTTAGCCGAGTCCGTCCACTTCGGCTGCACCGATGGAAGTGCGTTTCGAGTCCCTAACAGGGTCGCCGGTGTTCGGGTATCGGGCGTCGCCATCTGCGAGCGCTACATCGCATTCACGTGGGACACTCCGTACCAATAAAAGCAGCTCTTCTGTCAGGTCGGCGAAGCCGTCAAACCGCATGACACCTCGACGGTGAACGCACGCAAACAAACTCTAACGAAGCGACGCCGCAGACCGGCTACGCGCAGCGCCGCGCATGGCCCGAGCCAGCTACGCTCCCTCAACCCACTTCGCCCGTCAAGTCATCCGACGCGCCAAGGGAATGCGGTGGCCCGCCGCTGTGCGCTGCTACATGTAGGGCGGCAAGCGCGAGCCGCTGCAGCCGCCCGCTGCGGACAGATCGAACAGCTAAAGCGCGACGGCGAAAAATTGCTTGACCAATCCGAGGACAGTCGTCGCCCCGGCATAACGAGTCGCGCACACGCTCGACACGCAACTGCGCGAACATCGTTCAGCTCCGCAGCCATCAGCTGCAGTGATCCACCACTCGTCCACTCGCGAATACAACTCGCATACACCTGAAAGGAAACGTGTTGCACCCGCCGTCGATCGAACT
>DASRXR010000899.1:0-23264 GCA_035687405.1 Polyangiales bacterium | reverse complement strand
ACTCGCCCGGTGCGACGTGCAAGCCGATGTCGCGCAAGATGTCGCGCCCACCGAGCCGCGTATCGAGGCCCTTGAGAAAAAGCTCTGCACCCTTTTCGTGAGATGCACTCATGATCACTCCGCCGTCATGCGCTGCGTGCGCGGTTGCCAGGGCAAGAGGCGCCGCTCGAGCGTGCGCGCGAGGACATCCGCGAGCTTCCCGAGAATCGCCCAAAGAACGATCGTCAACACGAGCATGTCCATCTGCATGAACTCGCGCGCGTTCATCGCGACGTAGCCGAGGCCCTGCGTCGCGCCGATCGTCTCGGCCACGATCAACACGAGCCACGACAGCCCCAGCGCAAAACGCAACCCGACGAGAATCGATGGCAGCGCACCCGGCAAGATGATCTCGCGATACAGCTTGAAGCCGGAGACGCGATACGTGCGCGCCATTTCGACGAGGTGCGGGTCGACACTGCGCACGCCGTGAAACGTGTTCAAGTACACCGGGAACACGACCGTAACCGAGACGATGAAGAGCTTCGCCGTTTCGCCCAGGCCGAACCACAAGATGACGAGGGGCACGAGCGCGAGCGCAGGCACGGCTCGCATCATCTGCAGCGGCGTGTCGAGTACGAGTTGCAGCTTGCGCGACAAGCCGGTGAGCAAACCGAGAACGAGCCCGATCGACGAACCGATCAACAAGCCGGCGGCTGCGCGGAGGGCGCTCACACCGAGATGCGTGAGCAGGCTTCCGCGCTCGACCGCGGTGACGGCCGCGCGCGCGACGTCGAGCGGCGCGGGCAGCAGAATCTTCGGCAATAACCCGGTGCGGCTCGAGACTTCCCACGCGACCAACAGCACGAACGGCGCGATCCACGGCGCGAGCTTTTGGCGCACGCGCTCACCAACCGAGAGGGTTGGCTCGTCGCTGTTCGCAGCTTCGCTCACGAGCCGCTCCCGAACCCTGCCGACGCGAGATACGCGTCACTCGTCTTCACGGCTTGCGGGATCAACTCCAGCTTGTGAAACGCGTCGGCGATCGTCTGCTGCTTCGCGAGCGTAGTCGGGTCGATCGCCTTCACTTCGTAGACGTGACGCTTTTCGGCTTTGAGCAACGCCTCATACGCGACGCCTGAGGACTTCGACAAAATGCGCGCGGTCTCTTCCGGGTTCGTTTTCGCCCAAGCGCTGAGCACCTTGAACTGCTCGAGCACGGTGCTGACGAGCGCGGGCTGCTTCTCGGCAAACTCGCGGCGCGCGAGGTAGAAGAAGTTGTTGTCGACGAGGCCTTGGCCATCGCGCAGCACGCGTGCACCCGCAACTTCAGCAGCGGCTTGGAACGGGTCCCAGATCACCCACGCATCCACTTGGCCGCTATCGAACGCCGCGCGCGCATCGGGCGGTGCGAGGTACGTGACTTGAATGTCCTTCAACGTGAGCTTCGCGTCGTCGAGCGCCTTGAGCAGCAAGTAATGAACGTTCGAGCCGCGATTGAACGCGACCTTCTTGCCTTTGAGGTCCGCGACACTCTTCAGCTTCGAGTCCTTCGGCACGAGGATGGCTTCGGAAGCCGGAGCCGCTGCGTCACTCGCGACGTACACGAACGGAACGCCACCCGCTTGCGCGAACACTGGCGGAGTCTCGCCGGTGTAACCGATGTCCACTGCACCTGCGCGCATCGCTTCGAGGATCGGCGGACCCGCTTGGAACTCGACCCACTCCGCACGCGCGTTCTTCTTGCCGAGCTCGGCCGTCAACGCTTCAGCGCGCTCCTTCAACAAGAACGGCGAACCGATCTTCTGGTAGCCGATGCGGACGACCACCGTCTCGGCAGCCGGTGCCGGTGCGGCAACGGGTTCGGCGTTTGGAGCGGGCGCAGCGGCGTTGTCCGCGGGCTTGCTGCCGCAACCTGCGAGGCAGGCGAGGAGCAACAGCGAGGTCAGCGAACGAGTCGACATGCAAGTTTTTCCTTTGAGTGGGGACGCGTGGGGACGCTGCGTCGGGCGCCAATTCGGGCGCACCATCGGCGCGGACACAGTGAGTGCCCACCGGGACTGAGCAGCCGGTGTGCCAATTGCTCGCGAGCTCAAACGCGCGGGAATCGGTGATGGCAGGACACACAACCCTTGACGAGGCGCAGAAAAACCGTGGTACGAACGCGGAACTCCGGAGCCGTTCCACGGGTGGTCTGGCTCGCCGCACTCGTGCCGCGTCTTCGAAATCTCGGAATTTTGCTGGTCGCAGTCGCGGTCTTCACAGCCCGCGATCGCGTGCGCGCACAGGATGCAGGCGTCGAGCCAGCGCCTCCGCAGCCCGATGCGCAACAGAAGCTCGAGCCTCGGCGCGATACCGATAGGCCACGCGGCAGCAACGCTGGTGCCGCCGGACCGGACGAGCGTGTGCCCACCGAAGCTGCTCCCACCGTCCCGGAGCTCGCGCCGGAACCGGGAGATCAGCCGACACCCGGGCTGCGCCGCATCCCCGACGATCGAGCCGCACCCGGGTTGCGGAGGATCCCCGGCCCCGAGCCTTTACCCGCGCCGCCGACGCCCGCGCTCCTGCCGCCAGTAGCTGCGACCGAGTTCAAAGCGCGTGCGACTGCGACCCGCACGGCGGACCCGCGAGGCGGCAGCGCCAGCGTGACGCGCGTCGATCGGGTCGCGATCGATCGTTCGCCCGCGATGACGACCGACGGTGTGCTTCGAAGCCTGCCTTCGGTCGCGACGTTCCGCCGCAGCAGCAGTTTGGTCGCAGACCCCTCGTCGCAAGGCCTCAACCTGCGAGGGCTCGCACCGTCCGGCGTCTCGCGCACGCTCGTGTTGATCGACGGCGTGCCGGCCAATGACCCGTTCGGCGGTTGGGTGTACTGGCGCGCGCTGCCGCGACTCGGGCTCGATCACATCGAGGTCGTGCCCGGCGGCGGTTCGGCGCTCTACGGCTCGGCAGCCCTCGGCGGCGTCGTTCAACTCTACGCCCGGCCGCCATCGCAGGAAGGCCTCGATTTCGATGTGTCGTACGGCAACCTCGACACGCTGACGGTCGGCATGCGCATCGCGCATCAGTTCGGCGGGTTTGGCGCCGCGCTCGAAGGTGAGTGGTTGACCTCCGACGGCTATCGCATCGTATCGGGCTCGGATCGCGGGCCGGTCGACGGTCCGACGCCGAGTGAGCACGGCAACCTCGATGGCCGCTTCACGCTCGCGGTCACACCGAAGCTGAAGTTGTCGACGAACATCAATTACTTCCGCGAGGTGCAAAACGGCGGGACGCAATTCACGACCGCCGAAGTGTCGATGGGTCTCGCGAGCATCGGGCTCGCTTACGACCTCGATCGCGCCGGCCAGCTCGACCTTTCGCTCTTCGGCCGTCGCGAACGCTTCGGTCAGGTCCGCGCGCGCATCGACCCCGCTCGCGAGACCGAGTCGCGCGCGGGACGTCAAAGCGTGCCTTCGGGGGACGAGGGCGGCGCGCTCACGTGGACGAGCCCGGAAGTCAGCGGCTTCGGCACGCATCAGTTTTTAGTCGGCGTCGACGCCCGACACATCGGCGGCGACTCGACCGATCGGCTCGATCCGGTGATGACACAGCCCGACTCGGTGCTCCTGAAGCGGGTGTCCGGGGATCAATGGCTCGCCGGTGGCTTCGTGCAAGACGTCGTGCGCATCGAAAATGTCGTCGATCTCCAAGCGAACCTGCGCGGCGACCTGTGGCGCAACTACGACGGCGAGCGCGAGCTCGAACGCGCCGGCGGTGACGACACGCACACCCAGAGCGCAGCACGCAGCGCGTCGACCTTGAGCCCCAAGCTCGGCGTGCTGTTTCACGTCCAGCCGTGGCTGCAGCTACGGGCTGCAGCCTACCGCGCCTTTCGCGCGCCGACGTTGAACGAGTTGTATCGGTCGTTTCAGGTCGGGACGATCTTGACCGCCGCGAACGATCGCCTCGGGCCCGAGCACGTGGTCGGCGGCGAGTTCGGCCTCGAGCTACAAACGGGGACCGCGCGCCTGCGACTGACGGGCTTCGTGAACCTGCTCGAAGACCCGATCATCAACGCCACGCTTGCCGCTCCGCTTCCGGACGGTTCTACGCGCCAACGCCAAAACCTGGGCGGCGCGCGAGTGCACGGCTTCGAGCTCGAGACGCGCGTTTCGTTCAATCGCTTCAGTCGCGTCGAGTTCGGGTACACCTGGGCGCACAGCGAAGTCACGAATGCCGGTGCGATGCGCGCGCTCCTCGGCAAGCAGTTGCCGCAAGACCCGGAGCACCGCGCGACACTCGCCCTGCTCTTCGATCAGCCGCGCTGGTTTTCGGGCGTCGTTCAAGTGCGCGTGATCGGCCCGCAGTGGGAAGACGACCTGAACACGCTCACGATGAACGGCTACGCACTCCTCGATGCGAGCCTCAGCCGTTTGATCGCAGGCAGCTGGGAGCTCTTTGCTGCCGCCGAAAACATCTTCAACACGCGCTATCTCGTGGGGCGCGCCGGCGTAGATACACTCGGCGCGCCCTTCACGTTTCGCGTGGGCTTCAGGATTCGCTCTCCCTACAAGCCCTGACGGCAGTGTTAAGCGCTCTGCGCGCTGTCGGGCTCTTTCGCGGCAAGCCCGGTCTCTTTATTGAAGAACCCGCTCGTGAGCGGCGCGGGATTCTCCGCCGTGTACCCAGGAAGGGGCTTACTGAGATCCGCCCAGTTGATGTCGCCATCGTTCGGCAGACCGGCGAACTGCATCAGGCCGAGTTCCTCGTACTTCGGCCTGACCGCGTCCGTGAGCAACCCGACCTTGTTCAAGTTCGGCATGATGCGCGTGAACAAGAGGTTCCGGAACGAGTCCATCTGCCCGGCCGCGAGGAACAACCGCCGGCCCTCTTCGACGTCGAAGCCGTAGTGCGCGAACACGTCGGTCGGCACGATGCGCTCGCGCATGATGCGGCACGCCTCGAACGCGAACTGGGCGCGATCGTCGACTTCGTTCGGAGGCAGCGACTTCACGAACTGCTCCATGTACGTCACGCCGAACGCCACGTGCCGCGCTTCGTCGCGCGTTACCAAGTCCAGCAAGTCGCGCAGGAAAGGATCCGCCGACATCGCCATCTGCACGTGAAACGCCGCGAGTGCGAGCGACTCGATGATCAGCTGCATGCCGATGAACTTCAGATCCCAGCGCGGATCGGTGAGGATCTTGTCGAGCAGCGCCTTGAGGTGCCGATTGACCGGATACATCAAGCCGACCTTCTCGCGCAGATAGCGGCCGAACACTTCGACGTGTCGCGCTTCATCGAACGTCTGCGATGCAGCGTAGAGCTTCCCATCGTAGGTCGGCGCGCAACTCGCGAGTTGCGACGCTACGAGCAGCGCACCCTGCTCACCGTGCAGGAACTGCGAAATGGTCCAGGCATGGCTGTGCCATCCGAACTCGATCTGCTGCTTGTCAGTCAGCTTCTTGAACGGCTCCCAATCCGCGTATGGATTTTCGCCGGTCGCAACCATCGGCGATTCCGAGTGCGAAAACGTGCGCGCCCAATCGAGATCGTAGTCGGCGTTCCAGTTGCGCTCTTTGCCGAGCTTGTACAGCTTCCGCAACTTGGAGTCGGCTTCGCGGTAGTCCCACGTGTACGATCCAGTCAGCGGCGTGTGGAAGATTTCGGCGACTTGATCGACCTCTTGGGGCGACAACTCTTGGCCGAGATCAGTGCTTTCGTTTGCTTCGACGAGACGAATCACTTGCTTCGGAGCTTGGTCTACGAACTTCAGCATGGTGCATTCCTCATTCCGAACTGAGTTGGCGTAAGAGTTGAGTAGCGGCGCAGTCTTCCAAAGCGGAGAACACGAGCTGGATGCACTCGGGGTCGGCAGCGACTCCCACGTGCAAGCGCATGCCCAAAAAAGCAGCGTGGATGATCTCGATCAGCGTTCGCGATTGAGACTGCTGCAGAACAGGGAAGTACTTTCGGGCTGCATCGAGCGCGAGTTGGCGGTGACGCTCCGCGACCGACTGCAAGCCTTGCTGCAACTCGGGATCGGTGCGCGCAGCCATGTTGAGCTCGAGCACCGCGGTGAAGTGCGGGCGCTGGTAGATCTCCCAGAGCTCGCGCATCCCGTGGCGAAGGCGGTCGAGGTCCGACTCGTGCCGGCGCGTATCGCCCGCGAACGCTTCCGCGTAGAAATCGCTCAACTGCTCGTACAAATAGTCAGCGACCCCGGCGAGCAGCGCCGCTTTGTTCGTGAAGTGGTGGATGCGCGCGCCACGTGAAACACCGGCGCGACGTTCGACCGCGAGCGTGGTCGTGCCGCGATAGCCCTGCTCCACGAGCACGGAGATCGTCGCTTCGAGGAGCGCCGCCCGTGTCGTGTTTCGCCGCTCTTCCTGCGTACGGCGTTGAGGGGCACCGGTGGGTTCGACTGCCATCCGTTTTGCCAGCATGAACCCGACACCCACAAACCGTCAATCCGGTTTGTATTTAAGTTTCGACCGGGGCGGAGCGTGTAATTCCCGATACATGCCTGCACCCGAGTGCCCACTCGAACGCCGGGATGGGTTTTCCCGCCCTGCGGTTTCGAGCTACACCCTCGGGTCCTCCTCCTGCAGCTTGAGGGTTTCACTTGGTAGCCAAACGAGTCGCGATCATCGGCGCCGGAATCGGCGGTCTGGCGACGGCACTCGCGTTAAAGGATAGCGGCGTCGACGTCGTGATCCTGGAACGCGACCCGGAGCCTCCCGAGATCACGCCCGAACGCGCATTCGAAGACTGGCAACGGCCGGGCGTGCCGCAGTTTCGGCACGCACACATCATGCTCGCGCGTTTGCAGACGACGTTGCGCGATCACTACCCCGACCTGCTGCAAGAGTTGCTCGATGCAGGGCTCGAGCTCTCGACCGTCGATCAAGTCTTGCCGCCCACGAAGTACAGCGGCATCGAGCCCGAACCCGAAGATCGCGACCTTCTGCACCTGTGGGGCCGGCGCCCGACGTTCGAATACGTGATTCGCAAACACGTCGGCCGCTTGCCGAACGTGCGCTTCATTCACGGCGCAAAGGTCGTGAGCCTGGTGACTCAAGCCGACGCCAACAGCATTCGCGCGCGCGGCGTGGAGTACACGCTCGGCGACGAGCATCATGCGCTCGCAGTGGATCTCGTCGTCGATGCCTCCGGCAAAAACACGAAACTTCCGGAGCTGCTACGCGAGCAAGGCGTGGAGATCACGGTCGACAGCAAACCCTCCGGCTTCGTGTATTCGTGCCGGCACTACCGCTTGAAGAACCCCGAGGCAGCACCACCGCGCCAAGACGGCGGCGGCAACCTCGACTATCTCGGCTACGCGACGTTTTACGCCGAACACGGGAACTACGCGCTGACGTTCGGTTGTCCGGTCGATGAGACCGAGCTCGCTGAAGCGATCAAGCGACCCGACGGCTTCGAAGCACTCTGCGACGAACTCCCCGTGCTCAAGCACTGGACTCACGCTTCCGACGCGAAGAGCAAAGTCCTCGGCGCAGGCCGGTTCGAAAATCGCTGGGTCCACTATCGCGCACGCAATCACGGGCGCGAGCTGCTCGACTACTTCGCGATCGGCGACTCGCACCTCGAGACCAATCCGATGTACGGGCGCGGTTGCGCTTCTGCATTCGTGCAAGCGCAAGTCTTCGGTGAAGTGTTCCGCACGATCGAAGATTCGAGCCGGCGCGCTCGCGAGTACTACGAGCGCACGTTCGCGTTGCTCAATCCATACTTCGAGCTGAGCGTCGCGACCGACCGCATCTATCACACGCGCGCCAAGCTCAAGCGCGGGTTGCCGGTGCCGTTCGCCGAACGCGTCATGAACCACGCCTACGAATCGGCTTGGTTGCCCGCGACCTATCAGAACCCGCTCATGGCGCGCGAGTTTCTGAAATCGGTTCAAATGCGCGAGCCTTCCAACAGCTTCAAAGTGAAGTTCCTCGTGCTCCTTTACATGATGCGCGCGTGGTTCTCGAGTGTGTTCGGGCGCACCCCGACGGCCGAGCCAACACCCCGCGCCGAGTTCCTGCGCCGCCTCGCGTCGCGAGCTTCCGAATAATGGCTGAAGCGCAGCGCGACTACGACTTGTTGGTGTTCGGAGCGACCGGGTTTACCGGTGGCATGACCGCCGAATATTTGGCTCGCAACGCACCCGCGACGTTGCGTTGGGCGATCGCAGGGCGCAGCCAGGCGAAGCTCGACGCGGTGAAAGTGCGCCTGACCAAGCTGAACGAGCGCTGTCGCGACTTGCCGACCGTACAAGCCGGCTTGGACGACGCCGATTCGTTGCAGCGGATGGCTGCCAAGACGCGCGTGCTCGTCACGACGGTCGGGCCCTTCATCGACTACGGCGAACCGGTCGTGCGCGCCTGCGTCGAGCAGGGCACCGATTACATCGACAGCACGGGCGAACCGCACTTCATGTCGCTACTGCTCGGTCGGTATTCGGCAGCGGCCTCTGCGCGTGGCGTGCGGCTCGTGCCGAGTTGCGGGTTCGACAGCATTCCCGCGGACATCGGCGCGCTGTTCACGGTGCTGCAGCTGCCGCCCAATCAACCGATCGACCTGGCAGGCTACTTGAGCCTCGATGCGAAGTTCTCGGGAGGCACGGAGCGCTCGGCGATTTTGTCGTGGGTTCCGCCGGCCGAAAAAATCGACGTGCCGCCGCGCAAGCCTTCGAACGGCCGGCGCGTGGGCGCGGGTCCGGCGAAAGTCCAACGCCGCCCTGAGCTGCAACGCTGGAGCTCGCCGCTGCCCACGATCGACGGCCCCCTCGTGCTGCGAAGCGCCATGGGCCTCGACCGCTACGGCCCCGACTTCAAGTATTCGCACAACGCGGTTCATCCCTCGTTGTTCGTGCTCATTGCGGCCGCGATCTTCTTCGGAACGGTCGCGTTCATGGCGAAGTTCCCACCGTTGCGCGCGATTCTGTTGAAGGGCGCGAAGCAGTCCGGCGAGGGACCGAGCCCAGAAGTGATGGCAAAGAGCTGGTTCAAGCTCCACTTCATCGCGCAATGCGCAGGGAAGACGCTCCAAACCGAAGTTTCGGGCGGCGATCCGGGATACGTGGAGACTTCGAAGATGTTGGCGGAAGCAGGCATGTGCCTGGCCCAAGATCGGGAGGTACTGCCTCCGCGAGCAGGTGTTCTGACGCCTGCAGAAGCGATGGGCCCTCGCCTACTTGCGCGTCTGCAGAACGCAGGGCTGAAGTTTCGCGTCGTTCAGTAACGGATTGCATGCGCGGTTGCATGGCCGTGCAACTTCGGACTGACTCGACGCGTGAAGTCCATCCTCTTACACTGGCCCACGGTGAATTGGTCGCTCGATCCAACGCTTGTTTGGGGTCTCTACCTCCGAGGTCTCGGACTCGTACTCTTCATTTCGTTCTTCTCGCTCTCGCACCAAGTTGTCGAGGCGGTCGGTTCGCATACAGGCGCGGGCAGCATCGCGCGCCGGCTGGATAAGTTCCGCGAAGACTTCCCGACCTGGAAGCGCTTCTTCTACTTCCCCACTCTGCTCTGGCTGAACAGCAGCGATTTCACGCTGCGCCTACTGACGTGGGTCGGGCTCTTCTGCGCCGCGATGGTGATCTACGGCGGGCCGTACGCGCACTACGCGTTGATCGGTTGCTACATCTGTTACGTCTCGCTCGATCTGCCGGTCGGGCTGATCTTTCCATGGGACAGCCTGCTCTTCGAAGCGACCGTGCTGTCGTGCTTCTTGCCGACCACACACGCGCTACCGAACTTTGCGACGGTCGCCGCACCGGCACCCGTGCTGACGTGGGCGTTTCGGTTGCTGTTCTTCCGGCTGATGTTCGGCTTCGGAAAGCAGAAGTTCTTGGGCAGCCGGCCGAAGGACAGCGCGTACTTGCGCGGGTTCCTGATCTATCAGCCGCTGCTCTCGCCGATCGGCTGGCTCGCGCACAAGGCGCCGTTGCCGATCTTGAAGGCGTCCGTCTTCTTCATGTTCTTGGTGGAGATCCCGGCGCCGTTTTTCGTGTTCTTCCCCGGCGTGCTGAGCGTGATCACGGCCGCGTCGACCGCGGCGCTGATGGTCGGCATTCAAGCCACGGGCAACTTCGGGTACTTCAGCCTCGCGACGATCGTGTTGTGCATCCCCCTCCTCGACAACGTGACGCCGCACGCGTTCGCGATGTCGGAGCTGTTCGCACCGGGCGCGCCGATCATCACGAACGCGTTCGTGATGCTGCACACGTGGGCGACGCAGTTCGTGTTTCCGTTCAACAGCTGGCTCGGGCAGAGCTGGAGCTTGTGGTCGGTCTGGTATCGGCTTCCGCGCGTCCTTCAGCCCTTCTTCACGTTCTTCCGCTTCATGCATCCGTTTCGCTGGCTGCATCCGTACGGCGTGTTTCCGCCGAACAACCAGCCGGGCGTGAAGCTCTCACTCGTGCCCGAGGTGAGCTGGGATGGCCAGACCTGGCACGAGATGCACTTCAAGTACGCGCCGACGCACGAGAAGTCGAAGCCGCACTTCGTCGCGCCGCATCACCCGCGCGGTGATCAAGCCATCATCTACGACACGTTTGGTTTGAACGCGAACAGCTTGATGAGCGGCATGGTCGGGCCGTGGGACCCGTACTACTACGCGACGAGCTCACCTGCGCTCGAGTTCTGCCAGCAGCTCGTCGAGAAGAAAGACAACCCGTTCGCGTGGACCGATGCGAGCAAAGACCACGACACGCCGCCGATAGCGGCACGGATCACGACGGTGATGCTCGAGCCGACTTCGGTCGAAGAGCTGCGGCGCAGCGGGCGTTGGTGGAACCGGACGTACATCGGGCCGCATACGCCGACCCACTATAACGATCCGGACTTCTGGAAGGACGCATTCGGAGAGCCTGAGCTCTGGCACCCGGAAGCGATCATGTGGCGCCGGCGCTCGCGCTTCAACGAGATGATGAAGCGCTCGCGTGAAGGTAAAGAAGATCCACTCGCGCTCGCGATTTGGGATGGCCGGCTCACCCCCGCCGACGTCGACTTGTTTTGGAACGAGCTCGCGCCGCTGATCGCGTCCGCCGATCGCACGACGTTCGAGAGCTTGCCGGATACGGTCGCAGCGGTGAATGCGCGCTTCGATCGCAGGCAGCGCCGCGCGCTCGCGCGATTGATGGGCCGGTTCTCGATGCTCATCGTCGCGCGCTTCGAGCCGAAGTATCTGTACAAACTCCATCGTCCGGAGCTGCACGCGCCGACCTATCTGCACTTGTGGCTGCTCGCCTATCACATCATCGCGCAGGGCAAAGACGCGTATTTGCACGCGCTCGAACATCCGGAGACTTGGAACGAGCAACTCGCGAGCATGACGAACCAAAGCGGGTTGTACTTACTGAGCGTGTTCCGCTTCGACGACATGTGTTTCGAGGCGCAAAAGCTCCGCTTGATCGATTGTGTCGCGTTCCCGCACGACCCTGCGGACAAGCACAAGATCCAAGAGCAGCTGAACGAGCCCGACCTCGAGAAGGTGCCGATGCCGACGCGCGCGGTCATTCGGTTCGGGCGCATCATGTCGGGCTTCTTCTGGTTGATGACCGACTTGCGATTGAACTTCAAAGGCCCGGGCTTCCACCGCGGTTTCCCCGAGCTGTATCCAGTGTTCGAAGAGCTCGAGTCGGGCGACATCCGGCTCAAGAGTTACACGTATCCGAACCCGGGCGAGCCGCTCAACCCGGATCTGAAATCGCTCCGCCGCGGGCCACCGCCGAGCGCGAGCAGCGCACCGCGCGGCACAACTACGGAAGTCCCAGCAGAGTAATCAGCTAGCGCGGCTTGAGCTTCAACTCGCCGCGTAGGAACTTTCCGGCCGTCTTCGCCATGAAGCGGCCGAGCGGATCGATCAGCCACATCGGCAACAGCCGCAGGAAGCTGAAGAAGTACGAGTCGGCGCCGTAGCGGACCAGCGGACTGTTCCGCTCCACCGCACGCCGCACTTTGCGCGCGAGGCCTTCCGGACCGGGCGACTTGCCCAGCATCGTCTGCACGTCATCTTCGGCGAGCCCGACGCCGTCCGCGGCAGCGATGCCCGTCTTCACGACCCCAGGGCACAGCAGCGTGACCCCGACGCCCTCAGCTGCGAGCTCCCAGCGGAGATGCTGGGTGAACCCGACGATCGCGTACTTCGTCGTCGAATACGAGCTCATCCCGACCGCGGGAAACAACCCAGCCGCGGATGCGGTGTTCACGATCTGCCCGAGGCGCTGCTCGGCAAAGTACTTGCCGAACACGCGGCTGCCGTTGAGCACGCCCCAAAGATTGGTATCGATCACGCGCTGCCACTGCTCGGTCGATGACCCGAGCAGCGTATTCGCGTGGAAAACGCCGGCGTTGTTCACCATCACGTGACACGCGCCAAACGTTGCGAGGGCCTCGCCCAGCAGGTTTTCGAGCGCCGCGAGCTGGCGCACGTCGGTGACCACGGTGTGGGTCCGGCGGCCGAGCGCCTCGACTTCTTTCGCGACGGCCGCGAGCCGTGCCGGGTCGATATCGGCCAGCACGACGTGCATGCCCGACCGTGCGAGCTCGAGGACGATCGCCCGGCCGATCCCAGCGCCGGCGCCGGTGACGACCGCCACTCGATCTTTCAACTCACGCATCGAGGCGGTCTCATACCATGATATTCCGCCGCCCGCCGCATGTCCGACCCCTCGCAATCCCGATCAGTCCGCGCACTCTACGTGGTCATCGCGCTCGCGATCATCGCTGCGCACGTCCTGCTGATCGACCACTTCATGCCGCTCGCGTGGCTCACGAGCCGCTTCCCGATCGGCGGAGTCGACTTCGAGACGCACGCTGAACAGACGTGGCGCGTCGTCGAAGGCCTGCAGTCCTGGGGGAAGAGCTGGGTCTACGATGTGAAGCTGCAAGCGGGGTTCCCGAACGGCACGATCTTCGACGCCGACAACAAACTCTGGGAACTGTGGACTTACTTCCTGACGCTCTTCGGCGTGTTGCCGCCGATGGGCTTCAACAGTTTCGTGTTCCTCGCGCATTTTCTGATCTTGCCGTGGACGTACCTTTCGGCGCGGTTGTTCGGGCTCGGCCGCGGCGCCGCGATCTTCGCGATGGCGCTCGCGTCGATGCTGTGGATCTTCGACTCGTACGCGCACTGGTTTTGGTGGATCGGCACGGTCGCGTACATCTTTGCCGCGTACTTCTACGTGTTGCCGCTCGCGCTGTTCTACCGCTACTCCCAGGATCGAAAGCTGTGGCGCTTGGCGCTGGTCGCGGTGCTGATGACGCTCGCGCACCTGCTGCACCCCTACAGCTTCTTCGTGATGGTCGTGCCGATGCTCGTGGTCTACGTCGGCATGTTCCGCAGCTTGCAGCGGCGGGAGCACATCGCGATTCTGGGTGTCGCGGTCGCGGTGGTGCTCGGCAACGCGTACTGGCTCGTGGTTGCGATCAAACATTGGCACTACATCTTGAACTCGGCGTACTACGGCGCCTCGCATCCCGGGTTCGTGATCGCGGACTTCTTCAACGTGCTCGTCGACGCGCACACCTCGGGTTATCTCGGCACGCGGGCCGGGTTTCGCTGGCTCACGATCGCAGCCGCGCTCGGAACCTTGTTCTTCTGGCGGCGGGAGAAAGACCCGCGCTATCGCGTCTTCGCGATCGGGCTCGCGACAATGTTCTTCGCCGCCTATCTCCTGCCGATCCTCGTCCCAGCCGCGCTGCAGATCCAACCGTATCGCTTCGTCGCGAGCGCGATGTTCCTCGCGGTGTTTCCTGCCGGCGCGCTGGCTGCGCGGATGTGGAGCTTGCGACACGAAGCCAGCACGTGGACGCGAGTGGGTGCGTTGGTGCTCGCG
The DNA here is from genome assembly GCA_035687405.1 of Polyangiales bacterium. Lineage (GTDB taxonomy): Bacteria > Myxococcota_A > Polyangia > Polyangiales > JAFGIB01 > JADGRF01. The sequence goes on along the minus strand of DASRXR010000899.1, from coordinate 9,451 downwards.
ATCCCTGCGGTCCAACACTTGTCGAGTGACGTGTTGTACTTCTTGCCGGGCTCCTTACCCGAGCTCGAGAAGCTCAAAGAAGCGCCGTTTCCACTCAGTGCGACCGGCTTCGCGCCGCACTTCGCGTATTCGCACGTCCACCCTTCGCTCGTGAACCCGGAGCTCGAGACTTGGGTCGACGCCCACGCGGACGAGGGTCGCATCGCCGTTCCGGATTGGAGTGGCGAACGCATGGCCTGGGCGACGCGCGCGCAGATCCTCGGGGGATTCGTCGAGCTCAACATGCAACACGCGCGCGCGCACCTCGCACGCTGGGTCGACTACAGACATCCGAATGCGCAAGAGCTCCGGGAGTATCTCGAGACCTATGCGGTCGCGTACGTGATCACGCGCTACGACGACATGGGACTGCCGAAGCACCCCGAGCTCGTCGAGAAAGTCGACGAGGTCGCGGGTGCGACGATCTGGCGGAGCAAGTTGCCGGTCAGCTTCTTCTTCTACAACTCGGGGAAGCTGAGGGCGGCGACGAATCACATTTACGTGCGTGACACCGATCCGACGAAGCCGGTCGTGATCAAGTACCACTGGCACGAAGCGCTAGTCTGCAAACCGAACTGCGTGGTCGAGCGCGCGCGGAACCGGCGCGACGAAGTGGGTTTTATTCGCGTACCGGTCCCGCATCCAGCGAGCTTCGTGATCGAAAACAGCTACCGCATGTAGGGCTGTTACGCGGGCTGTTATGGACGCGCGTGACGCGGCTGGTAGACGCCGAGCTTACCGCCGCCGGGCAGCGTGATTTGTGTGACCAAGCCCCAGCCTTGATCTTTCACGTCCGTAGCCGGGACCTTGCGTTGCCGCATGTCCGTGACGAACGCTTCGATGTCGTCGCACATCAAGTACAGCTCGTGTGTTCCGCCGGGACCTTCGGCTGGATGCACTGCGACTTCGGACGGTGGCAATCCGAAGATCAACCAACCGTGTCCGACGTCGACGTGCGGGAACTTCAACACGTCGCGAAAGAACGCGCGATCGGCGTCCCCGTCCTTGCTGTAAATGATTGTGTGAGCGCCGGTAATCATGCGCGCGAGCCTGCCATACCAGCGTCGTGATCAGCTAGCTCCCATGCCCGCCCCCCGGGCGGAGGGTGCGACGTGCAGAGTGTTCGCTTCCGCCTTGACGATAGTTTCCTTGTGTGGAAACTATATCCTCGATCGACAACTACTCGAAGGGAGCAGTGACATGAAACCGACGCCCGAAGGATGGCCGCGGATCTCCTCGTCCGTGTATTACGACGACGCAGCAACTGCGATCGATTGGCTCTGCCGCACGTTCGGCTTCGAAGTGCGCTTGAAGGTCGAAGGCGAAGGCGGACGTATCGAGCACTCCGAGCTCGAGTTTGGCGACGGCCTGGTCATGGTCGGCAGCACTGGAGGCAAATCCACGCGGCCGATCCCGCTACCGGCGAAGAGCCCGCGTGGAGTCGGCGGCGCGAACACGCAGATGCTGTGCATCGTGGTCGACGACGCAGACGCGCACTTCAAGCACTCGAAAGCTGCGGGCGCGAAGATTCTGGACGAACCCACGACGACGGACTACGGCGAAGAGTACTGGTCCGACCGCTCGTATCGCGTCGAAGATCCGGAAGGCCACAACTGGTGGTTCATGCAACGCGTGCGCGATCAGAAACCGAAGAAAGCTTGACCCTCGTGCCAGCTCACCTCGATCGAACGTTCACGGCACTCGCCGATCCGGCGCGGCTCGCCGTGATCGCGCTGCTGCGCAAACGCCCGCAGCGCTCAGGGGAGCTGGCAGACCAGCTGGCGCTCAGCCGCCCACTGATGAGCAAGCACCTGCGGATCTTGCGAAAAGCCGGGCTGGTAGAGGAGCTCGCGGTCGACGACGACGCGCGCGCCCGCCTCTACCAGCTGCGGCCGGATCAATTCTCGCAAATGCGCGAGTGGCTCGATGAAGTCGAAGCGTTTTGGAACGATCAGCTCAGTGCGTTCAAGGCGCATGCCGAGCAGCGCTACGGGAAGAAGAAGCGATGACGGACGCTCAAGATCGCGTACGCGTGACGGTCTCGGTTGCGATCGAACCGGAGCTCGCGTTTCGCGTGTTCACCGAAGAGATCGACCAGTGGTGGAAGCGAGGGCCCGCGTATCGCTCGGCGAAGGGCGATCGCGGGTTCTTGCATCTGGAACCGGGCGTCGGTGGGCGCTTGTTCGAAAGCTTCGAAACCGACAGCGGCACGCGCGTATTGCAAACCGGTGAAGTGAAAGTCTGGGATCCGCCGTCGCGGCTCGTGTTCGATTGGCGTGCGGTGAACTTTGCGCCCGCCGAAAAGACCGAAGTCGAGGTTTGCTTCGAGCCGACACCGACCGGGACGCTCGTGACGCTCACGCATCGAGGCTGGGACTCGATCCGCAAGGATCACCCGGTGCGGCATCGCGAAGAACCTCAACGGTTCTTACGCAACATGGGGATGTGGTGGAGCAGCTTGCTGACTTCGATGCGCGCGCATGCGCGCGAACGCAGCCACGGCCAAAGCTGACGAAACCGAACTCAAGCTGGAGACTTCGTTGATGTTTTGGTCGCGACGCTCAGCTGCACGCACAACCTCGCAACAAGCGCGCACCCATCGCACAGGTGCACACTCGCGCGGCTGCAGCTCACAGCGGCGGCTTGACTGACTCACTCCGATTCTTGCAACCCGTGAGCTAGGAGGGTTTTTTACTTCACACCGCACCTGTAGGATCCTGAGGCGTTTCACGAAGCATGGATCCTCAGACGCTCGAGCTTCTCAGCAGCCTGCAGGCGGGACCGTACGACGAGCCCGCCTGGAAGCATCATCGAGGCATGCTCCGCACTCAGCGGCGTGTGTTACGCGCGCAACAAGACCTGAGCACGCTCGCGGACCTGGTCCAACTGCTCGATACGTGGGCGCAAAACTGCGGAAGCCCGCGCGTGGCTGCGGAAGTACTTCGCGAAGCCGCGGATGTTGCCGAACGCGATCTCTCGCAAGCAGCCGCTGCGGCCGACTTGCGCAAACGCGCCGTAGCGATCGGCCACGCTGAATCGCTTGGTGCGGGAACGACACACACATCGACCGGTATGCGACGCAAAGATTCGAAAGATTTGAACGAGGCGATCGCGCAGTACGAGCGAGCGCTAGACGACGACGCCGACATGGAGACGGTGTATCACCTCGCCGAGCTCTACTCGCAACGCGGGGATCCCGGCGACGCGCAACAAGCCGCGGATTTGTACTACACGCTCGGCGACGTGCTCGGCCATCCGGCAGGCCTGCCGATGCTGCAACGCGCGCTCGAGCACGTTCCCGAACATGCGGACGCGCGCAAGCTGCTCGCGCAGTACGAGCGAGCGCAGCCGGCGGCGGCGCAGCCCACCGCGTCGCAGCGCCCACCGACTCGGCGCGAAGCACCGGTCGACGAGCTCGGCCCCGCGCCGATGATTCACACTGCGCCGAACGCAGCAACGCTGCGCGCGCGCACGCAGCCGAAGTCAGCGCGCACCAACTCGATCAACGCTGCGCGGACGAACGAACCGCGTGGCCGGACCGCAACTCCGGCGTACATGAGTGGCGCGCCTCCCAAGGAGCAGGCGGCGCCGCGCTCGTCTGCACCTGCGCCAGGCGGCGGTGACCCGCGGAAAACTACGCCGGGAATCGCGCCTGCAATCGTGCAAGCGAACCTCGCGTCGGGTGGCAAGGCGTTCGGAACGAACACGTCGGACGCGCGCCGCGGCAACACCGCGCACGCGATTGCCACGGAGTCGATCGCCGACGAGCCTGCAGCCGCGACCGAACCTGCCGGCAAAACACCCCCCGCATTACGCGTCGCAACGCCGAGCGACTCCGCCGAGACATCCAAAGCGCCGCCGCCGCTGCGGGCCGCCGAGCGCCGCGCCGCTGGGCAGATCCCCGGGCCGCATCCAGCTCCCGTGATCACGATCGTTCAATCCGGTCAGTCGGGTCAATCCGCGGCGCCGAGCGCCACGTCAGCGCCGCCGACGGCGACCAGCGTCACGCCTTCCGGAACGAGCTTGAGTCCATCGGGCACGACTGCTCCCGTGACATCCCTCAGCCCGGTCGTGACCGATGAAAATACGCTCGAGCGTTCGCGCGCGCGGCTCTCGGCGACGCGCTCACGCAAACGCAAGATCGTCGCAGGAGCGCTGAGCGCTGTCGCGGTCGCGGCGGTCGCTACGTTCTTGGTCGCGCCACGCAGTCTGCAAGACGCGCAACAGCTGGCGAAGCGGATGTTCGGCGGCGAGCAGACGGGAACGTCGGCTGCGACCAACACGGCGACCGCGAGTCGGCCGGATTCGGATCCATCACAGCAGATGGCTTCTGGCGCGTTGAACGCCAAAGAGACGACGCAGGGAGCCGTGACCGCGGGTAATGCGGCGCCGTCGATCACGCCGACGCCGATCCCCGGCATCCCGACGGCAGCACCCGCCGCAGTGGCGCCGGCCGCTCCGGCCGCGCCGAGGCCTGCACCGACGGCCGTCACCGAAACGCCTGCACCTGCGACACCGCCCGCGAAGAAGGAAGCGGCGGCGCCTCAGCTGAGCGTGCGAGCTGTGATCGATCAAGTGAACCAACGTGGCAGCAAGCTCAGCGACCAGCAGCTCACGGCTGCACTCGAGAAAGCCGCACCCAAGCTCGAGCAGTGCTACGCACAAGCGCTCGAAAAGAAGCCGCGGCTCAAGGGGCGTCTGATCGTGGCGTGGACCGTGCGTCCAAACGGCAAAGTGAGTGGCGCGAAGAAGCAGGGCGGCACGATCAAAGACGCCGACCTCGCGCGCTGCACGATCGATGCGATCTCCGCGACCAAGTTCCCGAAGTCGAAGAAGCAACAGGCCGTGCTGATCCGGCTTCCGTTCGAATATCGGAAGTCCTGAGACGGAAGCGCGACACAGATCTCACGGCCGAATGGCATGTGACAGATCTGCATTCAGGGTGAAGTGACTCGAGTGCAATCCGCACGCGCCGATCGTTCAACACACTGGCTCAACCCGTCGCTCGACTGACAGTCGACGTGACGTAATACGTTCGCACGCTTCATCTACGTGATGTGTATGCGTGGTGGATGCTGTAGTGTGCCGTCGGTCTTAGTGCTGCTCCCGACCAGCACCTGTCGTAGCGATTCGAGGATCGCGATGAAAAAATTCGTCCGCTTGGCGTTGTTCCTTTCATTGGTCGTCGCCTGCCGCGACACCGAAACGCTCGGCTCTGCGCTGAGCAACAACACGGCCGCAGGTAGCCGTGCGTACCCGGACTCGGATGCCGGTAGCACCGATGCAGGCAACTCCGACGCCGGCCCGGCGCAAGTCTCGAAGCCGGGCCAGTACAAGGGCTACAGCGATGCGCCGTACGAAGGCTACGAGCTCAGCTCGCAGTACGTCGAAGTGCGAGACGGAACGAAGCTCGCCGTCGACTTGTATCGCCCGAAGAAAGCCGACGGTTCAGTCGTCGACACGCCGCTGCCGGTGTTGTGGATGCACACGCCTTACAACCGCCGCTACTTCGAGTCCGCGGGCGTGCCGCGCGGGTTGACCGGCGAGACGTATCCGGGACAAGCCGCGAAACTCGTCGAACACGGGTACGTCGTTGCGATCGCTGACTTCCGCGGCCTCTACGCATCGTATGGCACCAACGTCGGCTACAACCGCGGCGAGTGGACCGACGCCGCGCATTGGGACGCCTACGACATCACGGAGTGGCTCGCGATGCAGCCCTGGAGCACCGGCAAAGTCGGCATGTGGGGCTGCTCGGCGACCGGTGGCAGTCAGCTTCAAGCCGCGAGCACCGCACCACCGCACTTGAAGGCGATCTTCCCGATGAGCTGCGAGTTCGACGCCTATCCGTTCGGCGTTCTCGGGGGCGTGTCGCCGCCGATGGGTACTCCGACGTCGTCTTCACCGGCGCCGACGAGCCCGGCCGCACGCGATCCGATGGCCGAACCCGTCGACGGCGACGCCGACAAATCGCAGCTGATGGCTGCGATCGCACAACACGCGGACGGCGTCGATACGGTCGGCTACGTGCCGTTCCGCGACAGCACTGCCGAGAAGGTCGCGAAGCAGTGGTGGATCGACAGCAGTCCGTCGAACTACCTCGAGCAGATCAAAGCCTCGGGCATCGCGATCTATCTCGCGGCGAACTGGGATGAAGCCACGACGAAGTACGGCGCGTTCTTCACGTTCAACAACGTGATGAATCCGGTGAAACTTCTCGTCGGTTCGGGCACACACTGCGCGTGGACGAGTGTTCGCAACGAGACCGGGTTCGACATCACGACCGAAGAGCTGCGCTGGTTCGACTACTGGCTCAAGGACATCGACAACGGCATCATGTCGGAGCCGCGCGTGTACTACTTCAACTACAACGCGGCCGCGGACAAGACCTGGAAGTCGTCCGATGTCTGGCCGGTCCTGGGTGAACGCCGAACGACGTATTACCTCGGCGGTCTCTCGACCTTGAGCATCGTGCCGCCGAGCGCGACCGATGCGCACGACGACAAGGTCGTCGACTACGACGTGAAGCCGGAGAACATCGCGGAGAAGGGCTTGATGTACGAGTCGCCCGACCTCTCCGTCGACATTCAGATCACGGGCCACCCGGCGGTGTCGTTGTGGGTGTCGTCGACTGCAACGGACGGCGACTTCGTCGCGACCCTGCAGGACTGGGCTCCGGATGGAACGGTCAAGTCGTACAACACGTTCGGGCGGCTCCGCGCATCGCTTCGAAAAGAAGACACCGCGCCGTACAACAATCTCAAGTTGCCCTGGCATCCGAGCAAAGCAGCGGACGCAGCCCCGCTCGTCGCGAACGAGCCGACCGAGCTCAAGTTCGATCTGCTGCCGATCTCGATGGTCGTTCGAAAGAACCACCGCATTCGACTGATCGTGACGTTCTCGGCCGGCACAGCGACACCTCGCGTCGATCCGCCACCCACCGTCACGGTTCATCGCGACGCGATGCATCGCTCCTCGCTCACGATTCCCGTGATCCCACCGCCACCTCCAGCACCACCCGCTCCCTGACACGAAACTGACGGTGGAGTGGCAATCGCAGGCTCGCTGAGGGTAGATTCCCGAAGTGAAGTCGACGCCAGCTCCTAGCGAGGGTCTCAAGAAGTTCTTTGGTACCCGCGCAGGACACGTGTCGCTGTCTGCGATCGCCGGGTACTTTCACGCGACGCTCGAGGGCGGGGAAAACATCCCGCGTGCCAGCGGCGCGCTGATCGTCTCGAATCATGCGCTGTTCGCGCTCGACGCGGCCGTGTTGGGCGCGATCTTGATTCGCGACTACGGGCGGTTTCCACGTTTTCTGGCCGATCGAAACCTCTGGCGAATCCCGGCGCTGCGCGAGCTGATCACCGCGATCGGAGCACTGCCCGGTGAGCCTCGCGCGGCCGAAGAGCTGTTGCGCCAAGGTGAGCTGGTGATCGTGTATCCGGGCGGCGTCGACGACAGCCTGAAGCTGAGCTCACAACGCTATCAGCTGCAGTGGAAGAAGCGCGCGGGCTTCGCACGCGTCGCACTGGCCGCTCAGGTTCCGATCATTCCCGTCGTCGGGTACGGGATCGACGAGATGTACACGGTGCTTGCGCGCGAACACTTGATTGGACGGCGCATCCTCGGCGGCACTCGCTATGATCTTCCGATCGGCTTCGGCGCATTCGGCACGATTCTTCCGAGACGTAGCGTGCAGACGTATCTGGCGCTTCCACCGATCGAGACCCGCGGTCTCGATCCGGACTCGCGGGACGACATCGAGCGGATCCGCGCGGCCACGTACGAGGCCCTCGAATCGCGGCTACGCGACGCACGCGAATCCGCAGCACACGTGAAGTAGAAACATGTGTGCAAACTTCGTTGACGCCGGCAGCGGCGCCCCGTGGCATCTCGCGTCGACGAGGTCGGCAACGCGAGAGGGCCGAGCCGGCCGTGCCCCGATTAAAGGCAACTATTCACGGCGATCTTGCATGCGGCGCGCAGAGACTTCAACCTTGAGGCCTCGGCGCTAGTCTCTGCCCGAGACCTGCCGCAGCCTTGCGCTGCACCCGTTTCGAGCAGCAAAAGCTGTTTCACGGCTTGGCAAATCGACAACTCGTTCCTATACGACACACGCTTTCGTGACTCTTTGCTGTCGTTAACCTTCTCCGGCTCTAACAGGCGCCAAATGCTTCGATATCGCGCGGATCTGCGTACCTTGGGATTTCTCGTCTCATACGCCGTGCTCGTGGTGGGTCAGTGGGTGTATGCCCCGTCGGGAATCCTCGGCGTGTCGTTGATAGTACTGACGTGCATGTTGTCTTGGATCTGTGCAGTCGTCGCGCACAACACGGTCCACTCGCCGATGTTCAAGCAGCGCTGGCTGAACAAGGCGTTTCAGGTCTGGGTGTCACTCAGCTACGGCTTTCCGATCTCGGATTACGTGCCCGGTCACAACCTGTCGCATCATCGCTTCACGCAGCAGCGCGAAGACGTCATGCGCACGACGCGCGTGAATTTTCGCTGGAATTTACTGAACTTCTTGTTGTTCATGCCGGCCGTCACGCCGGGTATCTTGCGTGGCAACGCGACGTTCAAACGTGTGATGGGGGAGCGCGCAGCACCGTGGAAGCGCCAGCTGCTGATCGAAGGCATCGTCGTCTGGACGGTCAAGATCGGCTTACTGATCTTGGATTGGCAGAAAGCGCTGCTCTACGTCGTGCTCCCGCACTTGGTCGCGAACTGGGGCATCGTCAGCGTGAACTTCGTCCAGCATGACGGCTGTGATCCGGATCATCCGTACAACCACTCCCGCAACTTCGTGGGCAAGTTCTTCAACTGGTGGACGTTGAACAACGGCTATCACACGATCCACCACGACATCCCTGGCAAGCACTGGAGCTTGCTGCCCGCGGCACACGCCGAGCGGATCGCGCCGCACATCGATCCCGCGCTCGATCAGCCGTCGCTGTTTTTGTACGTATTTCGGACGGTCATTTACCCCGGCAAGCGCCTGCGTTATGACGGCACGCCATTGGTGGTCACGGCCGAAGGCCCCGACCGCGAGTGGATCAAGCCGACCGATGCCGTTCCGGAATTCTGAAGCCACGTGTGCCACCTGCAGACTGATGTATGCGTGACCTGGGCCTGACGCTCGCGGGTGGTGGCAATCGCTCGTTCTATCAACAGGCGCTGATCGAGGCCTGGGGCGAGCGCTTGTGGAGTCGCGTCGCTGCGGTCTCGTGCGTGAGCGCGGGCGCGGCGATCGCGGTGCTATCGCTCTCCGGCCGCTCCGCCATGGCGCGCTTGCACTGGGATGAGTCGAGGCGAGGCCTCACGAAGAATCTCGACCTCTCGCGCCTCCTGCGCGGCGAGCGCATCGCTCCGCACGGGCCGATCTACCGCAGCACGATCGAGATTCTTCGTGAGG
>DASRXR010000898.1:0-2391 GCA_035687405.1 Polyangiales bacterium | reverse complement strand
TCGGCTCGCTCTTCACGCTGTTCTTGATTGCGCTGCCGTTCATGAAGGGCACGCGGCGGATCTGGTACGTCGTTGGGTGCGTGCACTTCTCAGTGTTTGCGTGGTTTTGGGTGCACCACGAGGATCGACACTTGCAAGCGCTCGTGCCGTGGATGGCTGCAGCGGTTGCGGCGACGGCGACGTTGATTTGGCGCAACAGCGGTGGAGTCACCCGCGCGTGTTTGGTGTTGTTGATCGGTGCGCAGGCGGTTTGGGGTGCGGACGTGTACTTCATTCCGACCCACAGCATGACCGGTGCAGCGGCGCTCAAAGCCCCGATGGAGCTACTCGGCCAAGGCTATCTCGGCAACTTTCAGCGCCGTTTCGACGTGCAGCAGGATCAAGTGGCGATCGGTGCCCTGCTGCCGAAAGACGCAGTCGTGTTAGTGCACGAGCGGCGCGACCACCTCGGCTACGGGCATCGAACGGTCACGGATGTTCAAGGTGATCAATACGGAATCGATTGGCTCGATCTCGGCTCGCCCGATCGCATCTACAAGAAGCTCCGAAGCATGTGGGTTTCGCACGCGGTCTGGCTCGATGGCCACAGCGAAGGCTTCGACACCCTCGGCGGCGACATCGCGTTTTTCGAGTTCATGCATCGCTACACGGAGAAGCGCCAGCGCGTGAATGCGTACAATATCGGGGCGTTGCCGAAGGTTCCCCCGGCCGCGCCGAAGGGTGAGCGTTTGGTCGCTGTGCTCGCCTGTGGTGTCGACTACGCGACTGGTTTGTACCGGGTTTCGGATCTGACCACGCCCAGGTTCGGGCCGGACAAGGGAAAGTTTCCGGCCCCGCGGGCGCCGCTCGGGGACCCGGAGCAGTATCGCAAGCAAGTCATCGCGATCGCGATCGACACCACGTGCCCGCAGGCGGCGACGCCGAAGCATGCGGAGCAAGACTTCGAGCGAATCGCGCGTCGCAGTGAACGTTGGGGCCGAGGCGTGGAGATATGGTTGAAGCGAGCGTTGCCGTAGAGGCGGGCGGGGTCGTGTGTAGCCCAACGCTGGCGACGGTTTCATCCGATCTAGGCTGTCCAGATCGGGTTCGATCGTCCTGTGGGCGTGCTGATTCGTGCGCTTGAACAACGACGCTCGCTCGCTGCCGCGCGAATACATCGAGAGTTGATGAGCTCTGCGTTGAGCGACGGAGGGTCGTCGACATCGGTGGCGGGGACCGTACGATTTGCAGGTGTCGTGCGTGGTAATGCCCGTGTCGGTCGAATGCGTTCGGGGCGAGGGGAAGGACGGTGGCCGCCAATCGCGTCGTCGTAGAAGACGCGCCGCAGTGCCGCGGCCGCGGGGCGGCCTCATTGGGATTCACAGAGCCCGCTCGATGTGCAGCCCGCGCCGCGAGATCGGTCAACCTCGCAACGGGAACAGATTGGTTGACTGTTTCACCCGGCCCAGACCGGGTGAAATTGTTCTGTGGCGCACTGATCGGATTGGTGGCGTTCGTGATCGCTCGACCGTGACCACCAATGCTCTTGAAGGTCATCGCTGCTTGCAGGTTTCGCCCGGTCCAGACTGTCCAGTTGCGTACCGTTCGGATTGGTCGCGTTCGAGGAACGGTCGACCATGATGTGCCTGCATCCGTGAGCCGTCACGAACGCGTGGTGCCAATCGAGCTCACTCACGGTTGCATCCTGTCCAGACCGGGTTCGATTGTTGTGTGGCTTTTTCTGTTTGATCTTGTCGCTTCGCGACTCGGCTCTTCACGTAGTCACGACCGTAATCACGCTCCGCCAACAACGCGTTGTGTGGTCGGCACATCAGACGCAGGTTGTCCCGCGTCATTGCACCACCCCTTGCAAACGGCACGACGTGATGGAACTCCAAATCACGCCGCGAACAACACCTCGTGCCGTTCTTACTCACGAAGCTGCACTGGCCACCGTCACGCGCGTAGACCTCACGCCGCAATGCACTCGGAATGTAGCGACCGTTTGGCTTGCCCTCAGCGCGCTTCCCCAACAATCGCTCCGATTCGCGCGGGCGATGCGGCATGCCGTCGACTGGACCCTTCCCGACATCGTCCTCCTCACACCTCTGGGACGACGTCTGTGCGCCCGAACGCGGCAACCATTGCTTTCGCGGCCGCGAAGTTTGCGCGAAACGCTGCTTCTTCTTGTGTGCGATCAGGAGATCGATCGCTTGCTCGACAATCGTTGCGAGTTCACCGTGCGGAACCTGATCGCAGCACAGGTCTCGTGCTTCCTTCAACTTGCAGTGCAACGACTGACTTGCCGTGAACTGGACTTTGTACCGTCCCTCACTGAGAGGGGCTGTGACCGCAGGTCTGTGTTTCGCGTGGGGTGAAGCAACAGCTGCGCGCAGAGGCGCGCCGGATGCT
>DASRXR010000897.1:0-30137 GCA_035687405.1 Polyangiales bacterium | reverse complement strand
CAATCGTACGCTCGCAGAGCGGCCGCTACAGCACGATGCGGCTTCGGGCTTGCAACCAGAATTCCGGGCTTTTCGAGGATGCCGAACCAACCTTCGACTTGGCTTCAAGGAGCCAATGACGACCCGGCGACCGGCGAACACGGTGAATCCAGACTGCGTCGACTCCACGTAAGCGATGAGAGTCTCTGCAAAGACTTCGGGCGGTCTCAGCCCGGGTCTTCACGGGCGTTCCGCGGATGCCGTACCTATCGCCGGGCACTGGCGCTTCTTACAAAGCTCAAGCCAGCGACGTCACGCTGAACCAATAACAACAGAATGCTTAGCCTCAGTCTCATCGGCTGCGCCCTAGCGGCTGCGTCTGCTTCGAATGAAGTGCTTCAGTGTTTTGTGCTGTTGGAACGCATCGAAGGCCCGCGCGGGCGTCTACGCGGTCAGTCACAACAGACATCGTTCGGAAAGGATGTGTGAACACATAGCGTCGGTGACCTACATCTCACGGTTCGCCCTTCTTGCACGCTCACTGACGCCTCCGAAGTGTTGCGCGTCGCAACGCTTTGCGCGCGGACGTTAGCCATGGTCGCAACGCCTGCAGAATCGCTGCATCGACCCGCGCCCTCCAGCTTCCCGATCGTCGCGAACTCGGGCGCGCACATCAACCACTGCTTTTGACCTTCCGGCAGCGAGCGTCCGGCGTAACCTGAAGTGACGGGGCGCTCGCGGACTGCAGCGTCGGTCGTGCGCCCGCCTCGAACCAACCTTCCAATACCTCGAGCCATTCATGACCCAAGAACCGTCTGAGTCGGACGCGCCTGCCACGGCTGCTCAAGTGCGTCGCAGTTGGTCGGTGATGCCTCCAGCCGAACGCGTCGAGAACTTCAAAGCGATCGACGCCGGCCACTCCGATGACTTCTTTCTCGCTCTGTCCGCGCACGACCAAGCCACCTTGCTGCTCGCGATGGCCGCAAACGAGCGGCGCCTTTGGATGCGAGTACTCGCGCCGGACGACGCAGCGGATGTCATTCAAGACCTACCGGAAGAGCAGCGTAACGAATTCCTTCAAATGCTCGATGAACCGACGCGCCGTGAAGTCACCGCACTGATGGCGTACGCCCAAGACGCTGCGGGCGGCCTCATGAGCCCACGCTTCGCACGACTTCGACCCGAGATGACAGTCGGAGAAGCGATCCGTTACCTGCAGCGCCAGGCGCAAGAAAAACTCGAGACGATCTACTACGCCTACGTCCTCGATCAGTCGCAAGTGCTGCTAGGCGTCGTCTCGTTTCGCGACCTGTTCGCAGCCAACCCCGACCGACCGCTCGCGACGGTCATGCACACCGAGATCGTGTCAGCGCCGGAGACGATGAATCAGCGCGAGGTCGCCGAGATCATCGCGCAGCGAGACTTGCAAGCGTTGCCGGTCATCGACGCCGGAGGGCGCATGAAAGGCATCGTGACCGTCGACGACATTGTCGACGTCGTGCAGCGCACCGCCACCGAAGACATGCAGAAGGTCGGCGGTATGGAGGCGCTCGACACGCCGTACATGCAGACCAGCCTGTTCGCGATGATCAAGAAGCGCGGCGGATGGCTCTCGGCGTTGTTCCTCGGCGAAATGCTCACCGCGAGCGCGATGGGCTACTACGAGGACGAGATCGCCCACGCGGTGATCTTGGCGCTGTTCGTGCCATTGATCATATCGAGCGGCGGCAACTCGGGTTCACAAGCAACGACGCTGATCATTCGCGCGATGGCGCTCGGCGAGGTCGCCGTGCGCGATTGGTGGCGGATCATTCATCGCGAGGTCACCGCGGGATTCTTACTCGGTTGTCTGCTCGCGACGATCGGCCTGATCCGCATTCTCGCGTGGCAGGCCATCTTTCACACCTACGGCGAGCACTACGTACGCGTCGCGATCGTGGTTGCGCTCAGCTTGTTGGGTGTCGTGACCTGGGGAACGGTCGCAGGCTCGATGCTGCCGTTTTTGATCCGCCGCTTTGGGTTCGATCCCGCGAGCGCGTCCGCACCGTTCGTCGCGACGTTGGTCGATGTCTCGGGGCTGATGATCTACTTCAACGTCGCGCAGCTCGTCCTGCACGGAACGCTCTTGTAGCGAATGGCACCGTCCGCGCTCAAAACTGACTCTCATCGTCCGAGACCGTGACTACGTGCGTCGTCAATAGTTACTCGGCAGGCAGAGAGATCTACTTCACGGCAAGCGCAGTAGGTGTCGCAGACCCGAATGCGTGCGAGTGGCGCGGGCAACGTCGTAACGCTCATTCATGTAGTACGAAATGATATTGTCTTCGAGCGACCAGAGCCGAAAGCGACACATGGGCAGATCGATGTTGCACGCGAACACGCCAGTATACTTGGCATGAGTGGTTGCGGCGTACTGCAACGCATCGTGCTCCGTAATGAAGAAGCTTTGATGGTCGCCCAAATCGACACGGTGAAGACCGCGCACGTTCCAATACTTGTCATAAGCGAACGCGCCTACGCTCTGGACGAAGACGGACCAAGTGAGCGCGACGGCGAACAGCGCGCTCCACCACCAGCGCGTGAAGATCGCCTCGACAACCGGCAGCAAACACATCGCAACGACCGGGATGATTTCGAGCCAGGGTCGATAGCCGAATGTGTGGCCTCCCCACCAGTCGAACCACTTGCATTGCAGCAGCATGATCGCGCCTGCTGCGAGTGTCAGAGGGCGCAGCGTCGCGTATTTTGGTTCGAGCCAGATCTTGCGCGCCCCCAGCGCACTCGCGACCAAAAACGGCGAGAACACCAGTAGGCCGCGCGATGGGCTAACCAGCAATCCGAATAGACCGACGATCAGCGGCGTCTGCCAGACACTTTCGAGCCCGGTTTTTTGGAGCGCGATCTCGTGCCCAATCAGCTCCTGCGCGAAGTTCATGGGACTACCGAAGTAATGCCAATTGTAGATGGCGACCCCGACAAGTATCGGCAATCCGGAGAGTGCGAGCTCAGGAAGGGCCCGTGGTCGTCGCCGCAGCAGGTATACACCGATCGCGATCACGAAGAAGATAGCGGTCGGTCGGCTGGCAACAGCCGCCGCCAAGAGCACGCCACACCAGAAGCGGGCCGCGCGCGAGTCGTCCTCGGCGACTCTAACGAACGCATACATGGCACCGCTGAGCAGCGCGATACTTACCGTTTGCTGCCATAGTGTGTCGCTCGAGACCGCCCAGACGCACGTCCCTAGCGCATAGGACGCCGCCACCAACAATGCATAGCGCGGCCGAACGTAGCGCAACGCAAGCAAAAACATGAGCACCGCGCTAGCGGCGATGAGTGACGACGCATGCAGCTTCGCCGCACTTAGCTTCAGCCATTCACTGCGCATGAAATCCGGGTCGGTAGCGCTGAATAGCGCCGCCAGTGGTAACATCGTCAGTCCAGCGACTACCCCGAAAGTGCACACGTATGCATCGCGAATATGCGACGCGACGGCGAAGTAGCGCGGCCCATTCACCACCAACCGGCCCGTCGCGTACCAATAGCCTGCAGGGCGACTCTCGTGGAGCTCGTGCCAGCTGCGTACGTAGTAGTCGTCTCGCTGCTGTAGCGGGGCGGTGCTCTTCCACAAGAACACGATAGGAGACAGCCGTGGTGTGAAGTGTAGCTTCCCGGTTCGCAAGAGCGCGATCGGCAGCTCCACGTTGGCGATAGCGTCGCCCTCCTCTACGACCGAGTCATCCGCTTGGTATATCGCGACCAGCGCGCACCACAGCACGAGACTTGTGAGACCACGCCGCCGCAACAGCCAGGCGTCAAACCCTCCGACGCTTTCCAAGCGCGCACGCGTACTGGTGCGAGCGGCACTTTGGGGCTCTTCCAACTGCGTTCGGTGACGATTTCGCAATGCGTCAGGCACAAGTGGTTAGTCCACTACCAAACTACATTGTCGAAATAGAATGCAGCATACGCGCGCTGTTCATCCCCACTGGCTAGTTTGATGTATTCGCCTAGTTGTTGGCGGTTTACATTCTGAGGCGCCACGAGAGGAAGCCAGTGCTCTGCGTCTTTCAATGCGGGTAGCAGGTCATCGCGCTTTCCCTCCCTAAACTGAGGTTCGAGAGTGTCCCGCAGTCTATGCGCCTCAGCGCGTTGACGTGTCGTAAGTGGCTCGTACACGGCGATCATACGTCCACCTCGGTCACGGAACTCATCGATCGCGGGCCCACTCGCAAGCGCAATCGTAGGTAATACAGCGTCACCTGGAACGCACCGATGTTGGCCTGCCCCCTGGCTTTGGGAGGGTGCAAGACGCGGCACTCGTCCTGCGACGATCAATGAAACAGCAACCGCTTCTGGAGACACGGTAAAAGGAACTCCGGATCCGACAACCCTGATAAGCACGTTCTTTGGAGCGGCTCGAACGATCTCCGGCACAAATCCAAAAAAGATACGACTCGCATGGTGATCTGGCAGAGCAGCAGTGAGCGCACGAGCGCTGACGAACCCACAGACAAGTGTCAGAGTGACTGCCAGCCAAACATTGTAGCGATTCGTAGAGGCGCGCAGCGCAGACCTCTTGCGAGCTATCATCACCAGGGGCGCGATCCAACACAACATTGCAACAGCCCGGGGCCACATGAGCAGGTACCCGTACGGAACGCCACGAACCTGCGAATAACTATAGATAGACGCGAGCACCCCAACCGCGTTCAAGACGAGAAGCCGAACGACGAGTGCATCCCGCCATCGGATAGCCATCGCGGCGGTCGCAGACATAACAGTAGCTGGTAGAACGAGTAACCCCATGGGCATGGGCTCGATATCTCGGAGAAGACCGACCGGCTCATTTCCCGTCCAGCTGCCCCAAGGTCCGAACTCTCTCGCAGCGATCCCCAGAGCTGTCTTCCAGCCGAGCGCTGGATCGGGATTCACTCCCAAAAAGAAGTGGGCAACAAGAGACAAGTTTCCGGGGCTTGCTGTCGCTTGCTGCCAAAGTGGCGGAGCCCACAGGACGCAGATGACGAGCAGTGTAAACACATAGGACCAGGCCGAGCTCCGCTCAGTTCGTGGTGGTGGCGCGATCAAGCGCAGTAATGAGGCCGCGGCAAGGATTGCGACGACAGCCACAGACACGCCCACATGGGCTTGTACGGCAAAGCTGCCTGCAATAGCCGCTACCGGGAGCGCGATGCTTTGTCCAGCAGCCCACATCCACGATGCGAATAGAAACAACGTGAAAGGTAGGACCAAAACGAACGGATTCCAGGGATTGATCAGGCGGTCGCCTAGTCCGAAGCACAATACCGCTGTGCCACAAGTCAGTAC
The DNA here is from genome assembly GCA_035687405.1 of Polyangiales bacterium. Lineage (GTDB taxonomy): Bacteria > Myxococcota_A > Polyangia > Polyangiales > JAFGIB01 > JADGRF01. Next base: position 24,833 of record DASRXR010000897.1, on the reverse strand, counting down.
GATGCTTCCGGCCGATCCAACACGCTTCCAAACTGACAGGACTGTACCCAGCGTGGAGATAACCGCGATGAGGAACGCGCCGACAAGGATGCTCGTCGGCGATCGGTTGAGCGCATGCAGTGGCAACGCGAGGGTGTAGTAGAGCATCGGGCCGGGATGATCCCAACCAAAGCGGGAGTACGGGCCCACCAGAGGCGGATGGGAACCACCCACGTCGAGAGTTCGAAGCCAGATCAACGCATTGTCGAAGGACGGGATCCACGGACGCGTCACGAGCTGAGTGCACGTGGCTGCCAGTATCACTGCGTTCACTGCGACGAGTGACAGTACTAAAGGGCCGAGTGGGTAGAGCCCGCCTTCTGACGAAGGCCTGCGCGCGTTGTTTTTTAAGGTTTCGACACTCTCGTTTTCACCCGACTGGGCAACTCCGCGCCTCCGCATTGCAATCTCTCGGACCATGCGGAGGTTCACGTACGCGGCTTCCCCTCTAGCTCCGTAAAGTATGCGCGGACCTTCGTTATTGTGTTAGACCGTTCTAACACATTTATCCACATCGGCCCAATCACACGATAGTGGTCAAGACCATGGCGCTGAACCTGCTTCAACAGCAACCAGCGAGCACTTAGCCTCAGTCTCATTGACTGGTCCCTTTGCGGCTGGCCGTGTGCCGGCCGAACTGCTGTGGTTCGGCTGAGTTTCCGGGAACTTATCAGAGACCTTGTCGGGCATCAACGCAAGTTCGATCCGATGCGAAGCCACGCGCGAAAGGCACGCGGGCAACAGGCGCAAGAGACCTACATCCCCAAGCAACCATGCTGGTCTTCCCGTCTCGCCATTCAGCTGTATTGGGCGCCAGGCGGCGCGTTACAAACTAGCGTCGACGTTCACTTCTACCTTGAACGTCACCACGGAGTTTAACTTCGTGGCCGTCACCCCACCGGACACATCCAGCTGCGCACCGATTTGAGCCGACGCACCGGATGTCGTCTGCTGCAACGTCGCTTCATCCATTACGTGGTCGGTCTCGCAGCTGATGCTCGACGCCTTTTGCTCCTCCGCACTCAACGTACGACTGCAGAGCTCGACGGTCTGTTCACCAGTGACCAACTGCACCCGAACTGCCGTGACGCCGGCGAACGTCGTGTCTGTCGACAATCGAACGGACACGACCCGAACCTCCGCCTCCGCCGAATCAATATGATCGCGCTCTCGAAGTTGATCGACATCATCGAGAACCGATTCAGCGAACGACAACTCGTTGGTCGCGCCCACAGCGGTAATCGTTTGCGAGCCTGTTTGGCCGCCGACGGCTGCGACGCTAGGCAGAGTGAACTGCCGATTCGCCTCGAAGGTTTGTGTGCCGCTGATCGAAGCACACGCGACGAGAACAAACAGTGGTGTCAGGAGATGCGTTCTCATTGTCACTGCCCGAAGTATCCGGTGACTCCCAGATTCACGGTGGGAAACAGGTTGATGCGCACGCTAGGCTGCGATGTCGCTTGGAGGCCCTGAAACGTAGATGGACTTCGGCCGCCCGCCCAAAGGTGCGAATAGCCCGCGCGCACGAAGACACGAAAGCGGCTGCGGCGTCCGAGCTCGAGGCCAGGCTGAATGTTCACGTAGTACAGCTGATATTGCGTCGTAGTCGAAGGGATCTTCGCCCACGCACTGTAGCCACCGGCAACAGTCAGAGTTGGTGCAAGCACCCAATCGAATAGATCGAAGGTCACTCCGGCGCGCACGCCGAACGAGAGCAAGCTGGTGACCGCAACGTCGAAGTGCAGCAGGTTGGTGCCCGGGTGGACGGAGATACCGGGTGCGATGCCGTCCGGAATGCCGCCTAGCAGTGTCACCCCAAACAGACGCACCTTTGTATCCGCCCCGAAGACGGGCGGTTGCTCGCGTTGTTCCTCGACGGCGTACCATTCCCCCTCGGGCGTCTTGGCCCAACGTTGCTGCGCCTGAACGCTGGAAGGGCTGGCTTCCACTGCAACCAGGAGAAGTAGAACGACCGGTAGCTGACTTAGAAATGCGCGTCGCATGTTGACGATACTGCTTGGGTTAAGGGCGGGGACACTAACGACGCTGACCTAGTGCACTATTCCTGCACGGTCCGCGATGATTACGCGAGGCGCGAAGATGGCTTACGGATCTACGATCCAAGTTCCGCCTGCGCTCATCGCGTCTTCAGATTTGTCTTCGCGCTCCTAAACACCGGTATTGCACTCAGCGTGCCACGGCGTGCGCGACTACTAGAGGCGCTCAGCATGGATGCGATACGGTTCTGGCGCACGCTGGCCGGTCAAAGCGCGAGCTCTAGCTTCGGAAAGCGAGGCACGTGTCTCGGCACGTGCCTCGCTTCGCGCTCCGCATGGACGATGCCAGCTGTCGTCGAATAGTCCCGACGCGCGACCCGTTGCGGGTTCGCCCAGCGAGGACAGCTCGGCTGCTGCGGCAACAGAAATACCTGCTGCTGTCGGCGGCAGAGCCGGTGTATCGAGAAGGCCTACGGCATCGCGATCGATCCAGCTTCGACGAATTCGATCAACACTCGATCAGGGCCGCGCACGAAGAAGCTACGAAAGCCGTGTTCAGTGCGCGCTACCGATGTCACCACCCCGATGCTGAGTTGTTCGCTTCGAGCGAGCATCGCGTCGAGGTCGCTCACAGAGAACGCAATGTGGCCGAGCGGCCGGTCATCGGTAGGCACGAACTCGCCGGTCGCTGGCATCGACGCGTAGAACAACTGCACGCCGCCGGCGAGCGACAGGCCATTGCCGAGCCCGAAGGTCACAGAGGCGCTTGCCACGAGCGGCGTAGCGTTGAGCAGTTGCGCGTACCACGCGACGGTTTCGTCGACTTCGCGAGTCATGAAGTGCACGTGGCGAAAGCGATCGAGTCCGGACCAGACCTCGATGCGCTCGCGGTTAGGTCCGCGCACGTAGACGTACGAAAACGTGTCCACACCGGGATCGACAAACGGCGATAGTTGCTCCGGCAGTGGCATCGAGACAGCTGCAGTCGGCGCTCCGTTGCGCGTGTCGATCTCCAAGCCTTCGCGGCTCGCGTCGTCGAACCACTTCACAGGATCGGCGACGCCGAGGCCCACGTGTTCGAGCCCCATCTCGAGCGTGTCCGGAAAGTCGCCGCCGACTTCATCGAGCAAGATCAAGATTGGGTCGGCCCACAGCGCGGACTCGTGGTCGTTCAACCACACCTCGCGCGCGCCGAAGAATTTCTCGTAGAACGCGATCGTCTCGCGTACGTCGCGCACGTTGAGGTGCACGTGGTGCACGCGGATCGCGACGTCGGAATGATCGGGCCGCTCTGCGAGGCAGCCGCTGCAGACGTCTGGCACATCCCGGGGAGAATCGGCCCGCGTGCCAGCGTCGGGATCGGTCACCTCGCGACCGTCCGACTCCGAGCGCGGCTCCGAGTCGCATGCGACTGCGAGCAGGACGGCGAATACGAGGCGCCACATGAACACGGGCAGGTTGTCGCGCGAGGTCGCGCCAAGCACAAGGTCGCCGCCGCCCCGGCAGCCGCGTTAGCACCACGCCATAGCCGCGCGTATATTCGCGTCCGATGCAGCCACGAGAGCCGGACACGACTGTCACCGTTCACGGCACCCGTATCATCTCCGGTGAGTCTCGCGCTGGCTACCGTGAGAAGATCGCCCGCATCACACTCGATTCTATGGTGCAGTTCGTCGGCCTCCTCGACGCCCACGGCACTGTGCTGGAGATCAACAAGGTCGCGCTCGATGCCGTCGGCGTAGACCTGGCGGAGGTCGAAGGCCGACCTTTCTGGACGACGTTCTGGTGGCAGGTCTCTCTCGAGGTCAACCAGGGCATCCGCGACGCAATCGCGCGCGCAGCCAAAGGCGAGTTCGTCCGCTGGGACACGCCGATCTACGGCCGCGCCGGCGGAACCGAAACGATCATCATCGACGCGTCGGTGATGCCAGTGAAGGACGAGCGCGGTGAGGTGGTGTTCCTCGTTTGCGAAGGCCGCGACATCACCGAGAAGAAGGCATACGAGCAGGAGATTGCGCGACAGCGCGAAGAGCTCGCGCAGCTCGACAAACTCAAGACACAGTTCTTCGCCAACATCAGTCATGAGTTTCGCACGCCGCTCACTCTGATGATGGGGCCCCTCGAGGACATGCTCGCCGAGCGCTCCGACGCGGACCCGCGACTCGAGCTCGCGCACCGCAATTCGCTACGGCTCTTGAAGCTCGTCAACACGCTGCTGGATTTCTCGCGCATCGAGGCCGGGCGCATCCAAGCGTCGTACGAACCGACTGACCTGTCCGTGCTGACGGCCGATCTCGCGAGCAATTTCCGCGCGGCGATCGAACGCGCCGGCATGACCCTATCGATCGAGTGTCAGCCCTTACCCGAGCCGATCTACGTAGACCGTGAGATGTGGGAGAAGATCGTCCTCAACTTACTGTCTAACGCTTTCAAGTTCACATTCGAGGGTGAGATCGGTGTCTCGCTTCGCGCCGTTGGCAACGCGGTGGAGCTTGAAGTTCGCGACAGCGGAACCGGGATTCCGACGGAGGAGCTGCAAAAGATCTTCGAGCGCTTCCACCGCGTGAAAGCGGCGCGCGGTCGTTCGTACGAGGGAAGCGGGATTGGGCTCGCGCTGGTGCAGGAGCTCGCGCGGTTGCACGGCGGTGCAGTCAGCGTGCGCAGCGAGGTCGGCCGCGGTAGCTCATTCACGGTCTGCATTCCGTTTGGCAAAGACCACCTACCCGCCGCGCGAATCGAAGCCGCGCGCGGCATCACTTCGACCACCGTGCGCGCCGATGCGTTTGTTCAAGAGGCACTGCGCTGGCTACCCGATGAACCTTCGGACACACTGAAGGACGGAGAGCAGAGCCGGACACTCGCCGGAGAGAGTCGCCAACGCATCCTGCTCGCCGATGACAACGCGGACCTGCGCGACTATGTGCGCCGCTTGCTCGAGGTGAGCTACACGGTCGAGGTGGTCGATGACGGAGTGGCCGCGCTGGAGTCGGCGCGCGCGCGCCCTCCCGATCTGATCATCTCGGACGTCATGATGCCGAAGCTCGACGGCTTCGGCCTGATTCGCGAGTTGCGCGCCGACCGCTCGCTCGCGACCGTGCCAGTGATGATTTTGTCGGCGCGCGCAGGCGAAGAAGCGCGAATCGAGGGCCTGAGCCGCGGCGCGGACGACTACCTAATGAAGCCCTTCAGCGCACGTGATCTACTCTCCCGAGTCGCGGCGACCTTGAAGTCGGAAGGCATGCGTCAGCGCGTGCTCGAGCAGGAACGCCGCTTCCGCACGTTCGTACAGGCGAGTTCAGACATCGTGTACAGCATGAGTCCTGACTGGAGCGAAATGCGGTACCTCCAGGGCCGGGATTTCATTGCCAACACCACGGAGCCGATCCGCTCGTGGTTCGACAAATACATCCATCCCGAGGACCAACAGCGCGTTCGAGCAGCCATCCAGGACGCCATCCGCGGCAAGAAGACATTCGAGCTCGAGCATCGCGTGCTGCGGGTGGACGGCACGCTCGGCTGGACCTTTTCGCGCGGCATTCCGATCCTCAGTCCGGACGGCGACATCGTGGAGTGGCTCGGCGCCGCGAGCGACATCACCGCGCGCAAACAGGGAGAGAGTGCGTTACGCGAGGCCGACCAGCGGAAGGACGAGTTTCTGGCGACGCTCTCGCACGAGCTCCGCAATCCGCTGGCGCCGATTCGCAACGGCTTGCAGCTCATGCGCCTGCAGGGCGATCGGCCCAACCCGAAGGTGCACGACATCATGGAGCGACAGCTCAACCACCTCGTAAGACTGGTGGACGACCTCCTTGAGATATCGCGAATCACGCGGGGCTTGCTCGAGCTGCGACGAGAGCGGGTCGAGCTGGCCAGCATCGTGCGCAATGCCGTCGAGACCAGTCAGCCGCTCATCCACGCGAGCAGCCACCGGCTCGACGTCGCGCTGCCAAGCGAGGCGCTGTGGCTCACCGGCGACCCGGTGCGCCTCACCCAGGTCCTCGGTAACGTGCTCAACAACGCCGCCAAGTACACGGACAACGGCGGCACTATCGCTCTCTCCGTGCGGCGAGATGGGCAGACGGCAGTGATCAGCGTGCGCGACAATGGCTGCGGCATCACACGAGCTGGCCTCGAGCGCATTTTTGAGATGTTCAGCCGTGAGGTTCACGCGAAGGAACGCAGCCAGGGCGGCTTGGGCATCGGGCTGACCTTGTCTCGCCGGCTTGTCGAAATGCATGGGGGCACGATCGAAGCGCGCAGTGAGGGCGAAGGCTGCGGCAGTGAGTTCATCGTGCGCCTCCCGCTTGCTAAAACTTCAGTGCGGGCTGAGGAGGCGGCGCCGGTGATGCCGCGGTTGGCTGCACTTCGTATCCTCGTCGTCGACGACAACGAGGACGCTGCTTCTACCCTCGGCATGCTCCTCGAGGCGCTCGGCGCGGACGTCGATGTGATGAACGATGGGCGTTCGGGGCTCGAGAGTTTTGCAGCGAGAGGTCACTCGGTGGTCCTGCTCGATCTTGGGATGCCGGAGATGGATGGCTATGAGGTTGCGCGCGCGATGCGTAGCCGGTTTCCTGAGCGTCGTCCGACTATCATTGCGCTCACTGGGCGAGGGCAGCCCGAGGATCGGCGCATGGCGCGGGACGCGGGGATTGATCACCACCTTGTGAAGCCGGCGCAGCTCGAAGTACTGCGGGAGTTGTTGAACGAGGTCGTCGCGGCGCGGGGTGAGGCTGAACGCTCGTGATAGAGCGAAGCCCAACGCCGCCCGTCACACAATCGAGCTGAAAGGCACATACGCGAGACTGACACCGGACGCCGAGCTCGCGCTATTGCGGTTCGCGAGCCCGCGCGTCGTGTCAGGGCATGATCAGATCCATTGAGCCAAACCCCTTCGGCCGTAACGTCGTCCAAGACGGCATTGCTCAAGTCCAGGTCGTCTAGCAGGGCGGAATTTAGAGTTCCGGCGACGGTGCCCTCGATTGTACATATCAGGCTCCCATCTCGCCGATGAATCTTCATATGAATTCCTTCTGTTAGTAAACCACGGTCAGAACGCGAGTTGTAGCCCCGGTTCACCGCTCGGGCATTTTCGAATTCGACGTGCCGAGCTTCCACACCGCGACATGCGGAGATTCGTAGTTGCGAGTCCCTCATCTTCACGATGTCAGCCCGAGCTTCCTTCGAAGCTCCCAAGCACGATCAAGTAGCAGCGCTACCTTGGTCTCCGTGTCCGGACGGGCGCGATTGTTGAGCGCCTCCTCAATCGCGTCGGCTGTCTTCCGCAAGACAAACGCGAGCTCTCGCCAATAATTTTCCTTGCTCATATTCGGATATTATATCGCGAGGCGATATATTTGCACAAAGGCACAGCGACGGCAGTCGCCGTAGTTTTGCCCACGACCGTTTTTCAACTTTGAGTTGTGAGCACTCGCTCGGCGCAGTTACTCCGCGACATTGCGCGCGAAGATACGAGGTGAGTCTGCGTGTCGGTAGGCAGGTAAACCGCGCGTAACGGCTATCGCCGTTATGCGCGCGCATGGCGTGCGTGCAGGATTATCGCAAGCAGCGCGAGTGCGGACCCGAGCATGCAGGTCCCACTCCAGCCCGCCACGAAATACGCGACGCCACCCGCGCCTGCTCCGAATGCACCACCGAGAATCATGATCGCCATGAAGATTGTATTGAGACGGCTCTGTGCGTTCGGGTCGAGCGTGTGAACCCGAGCTTGGTTTGCAACCTGAGACGACTGCACGCCAAGGTCCATGAGCAGCACGCCTCCGATCAGCGCCACGAGCGATCCCTGGATCAGCCCAAACATGGCAAACGCCAACATCACGAGCCACGCTCCCCTCAGCACGATGCGCTCAGGCCCCTGCCGATCGGCGCTGCGACCAGCGAGCGGCGCCGCCAGGCTGCCGAGGATGCCAGCAAATGCCATTGCCCCGACAGCGCTGGATCCCAGTCGATAGGGCTCTGCTGCGAACAGCAGCGCGAGTTCAGACCAGAACGCCGAGAACGCGGCGAAGAGCAGTGCTTGAACCACCACCGCCTGTCGCAGAACGCGGTGGGTTCGCCAGAGCGGCCACAGCGAATATATCAGTTGGGCGTACTTCGAATCCGTCAGCGCCGCCGCACGCGGCAAGGTCGCGCCGAGCGCAGTCGCGGTGAGAAACATCAATCCGGCTGCGGTCCAGAAGACGCTTCGCCAGCCCCAAACATCGGCGATGACACCACTGACAGTACGTGCCGACAGGATGCCGATCAGAATTCCGCTCGTGACGACACCCAGCACGTGCCCGCGCTCGCGCGGAGCAGCGAGATGCATTGCAAACGCGACGATCTGCAGCGTGACAGTCGCAAACAGTCCGATGCTCGCGGTCGCTATCACAAGCCAACCCATGGTCGGCGCAACGGCCATACCGACCAACGCTAGCGTCAGCGCGGCGCTCGTCGCCAAGATGAGAGAGCGACGTTCCAGCCGATCGCCGAGCGGAGCCAGCAGCAAAATGCCGACAACATTACCGAGCTGCGTGGCCACTGGGATCGCAGAAACGGAAGCCGCAGAGAGTCTGAACTCCAGACTTAGGTGACCGAGCAGCGCCTGATTGTAGTAGTTGTTGGCGACGCCTAGACCGGCGCTGACTGCGAGCAAAGGCAAGAAACGAGGAGCGACCGCAGACACTCGCGGCCGACTGGCGTCGGGTTTTATTGTTCGCATCCGCTGCTAGGTTGTCACTCGGCCTCGTCGACATCCGTGACGAGGTCGAATGTGCCGCGAAGTCGGACGGTATACGGGCACGACGGAGAACTGGCTAGTTCTCCCACGGGTCGTTCGTGCCGAAGAGCTGCTGGACGAGCGCGGAGTCACCACCGCTGAAGTCCACCGGCGCGAGATCGTCGAGGCAGGTTGTGTCAGGTGTGGCTTTGGGATCGCCTACGAAGCTGACCAGCATTTGAATGCCACAGGTCGGAGCACCCGGAGTCTTGACCGGTGAGAAGAACACGACGCCGTGCGAGCTCCACGGCACTGCAACGAACGTCTGATGCGGTGCGTCGAGCTCGACGCTTGCGAGCTCGGCCTTCGCTAGCGGCGTCGCCGAATCCAGCGAGCCATTCATGGCCAGGATCGGAGTGCGCGAGGTCGGCCATTTCCCGGCGTATTCGTCATGCGCGTAGCGCGGCCATTGATCATACAGCGGACCGATGCTGACGCTGATTCGGGGACAGAACACCTGGCTGGCGCAGCGAGCCTCGAGCTCCTGCGCGCTCGGGGGAGGATCCGCCCACAACTCCGAGAGCGACACGTGGTTCGACAACACCGGCGACACGCGCAAAGGGAGCGGAGGTGGCGGCAGCACACCTGGCAGCGCGTCGATGTAGTGCTGGACGACTGCGACGTCTTGTGGCGTACAACGCTCGAGGCGGTAAGCGAGCGCGAACAGATGCGCGCGAAATACAGGATGTCCCAACAGCAATGTTGTCAGCTGGCGCAGCTGAAAGCGGCCGCTGAATGCAGCACAGAACGCCGGGTCGTTGAGCTGAGCCATCACCGCCGACAGGGCGTCCCAGGACGCAGGTCCGAGCTTCGCGCCACACAGCGGATCGGCGTCGCATAACGCCGCGAGCTCGCGCGCGACTGGATCCCATTGCAGGTCGTAATCCGAAAGATACTGAACACCAGGTGCGACGATCGCATCCAGGACGACGCCGTCCGCCGCGTGCGGATGCGTCTGGAGCAAGCGCATCGCGCGTAGCGTGCCGTAGGAATGACCGTAGACGATCACCTGCTTGTTCGGCTCGCGCGTGCGGCGGATCAGGCTTGCGAGATCCTCCGAATCATCGGTCGTCGTGAAGTGCGAAAGGCGATCGCCCCACTGTGCCTTCAAAGCGTCGATACATGCGGGCCATTCGGCCTCGCTGATCGCGCCGCCCGCCTCGGAACGCGCGTCTTCTTGAAGCGTGCAGCCGAGGGCGGCGGACTCGCCTACGCCGCGCTGCTCCAACAGGTAGAAGTCCACATCGGGCAAGAGCGGCGCGAGCTGCTGCTCGACGAGGTCCTTGAACGCATTGGCCGATCCGCCCGGCCCGCCCTGCAGCAGCCACAGCTGCGTGTCGCCATGCCCGCTCGAGGCGAGCCGGCGCGAGACAAAGATTGGCAGCGCAGGACCATCTGGTTCTGCATGGTCGAGTGGCAGAGGCACCCAAGCGCATTCGTCCAGGAAGTCCTCGGGACAGATCGCCCATTCGATCGCATCGCGCTTGGGCTTGGGCTTGCTGCTGTGAGCGGCGGTCGCTCCCACAACAGCGAGATCGCTGCTTTGGACCTTGTCGAAGTTTGCATCATCGGCAGCACAGTTCGCGCCGAGTACAAGACAGCCGAATGCAACAACCAAGCGGTCACCGGTCATATCCCCTCCAGTTTCGAGCAATCAGCACGAGGAAGGGTAACTGAGGATTGTTGTCGGGCGGAGCTTCGGTTTCAAAAAATTGACGAATCCGCGTCCCAGTGGCTCCGTGCGTAGCGGATAGCGATGCCGATCGGGAGGAGGGCCGGACGCGTGCAGCGTTGGCAGGACGGCGGTCTGACTGCGCGCGAGTTCGCGAACGAGGTGGGTCTGAAAACCACGTCATGGTGGCGAGTTCGACGGAAACGATACGCTGAACCGCCTTCCGAGGATCTCTGTGCTGTCGAGGGTCACTTCCGCTCCGAGCGCAGCAGCAATGCGCTTGGCGAGTGAAAGCCCAAACTCCGCCTGTGCGCCCTTCTGGAGCAAGTTGTCGAGTTGCTCCAACGGCTCACACACGCCTTGCTCAGGCTTGGGGAGAGCGGAAGGGGCAGTCATGACGCAAAAGCGGGCAGCGCCGTCGGGGCCACGGTCGATAGAGACCACGATCTCGCCCCCGCTCGCGTGATTGATCGCGTTGTCACACAGGTTCGCGATGACCAATCTCACGAGGTCCGGATCACTCTCAATCCGAGCATCGGAGATCGTGCTGTCAACGCAAATAGTAAGTTTCTTTGTTGCAGCGCGCTCGCGGAACTCTTCCAAAACCTTCGAAGCGACCGTGTTGAGATCCAGCTCTGTCACATTGAGGACGAGGCGGTTGCTCTCTATACCTGCAAACTGCAAAAGTGACTCGACCATCTCCATGAGCCGCGAAGCCGACCGTGCGACTTTGACGACGACATCTGATTGCTCTGGACTCGGCGACGCTGTCAAACCGCGCGTGAGGAGTTCGAGCTGCAAGCGAATTGCAGCGAGGGGGTTGCGCAGCCCATGCGAAAGCAGACTGAGACACTCTGCTACTTCGAGATTCGCTTGTTCGGCCATCTCACGCGCGGCAGTCTCTTGTGAAAGTGCAACTTCGAGTTTGTGCTTCTGCGCAACCACCTCGCGGATGAGGATCTCCAAGTCCTGCTGCCGGCCTTCGAGCTCCAGTTGAAGCAGCACTTGGTCGTGTCGCAACGTGACCAGGTTATGCACGCGCGCGCGCAACTCTTCCTGTTCAAACGGTTTGATCAGGTAGTCTTGCGCGCCGGATCGTAGAATGCTCGCGCGTAGCGCCTCGTCAGCGCTGGCCGTCAAAATCAAAACCGGCACACGATCGAGGGCTTGCATGCGGCGCACAGCGTGCACGAGCTGCTCACCGCTGACCTTGGGCAGCTCGAATTCGCTCACGATCACGTCAGGAACTAGTTGACGCAACTGGTTGAGCGCGCGCTCACCATCCTCCACTTCGATCACACAATAGCGATCTGATAGAGCGCTCACCATCAAACGCCTCATGTCGGCGTTACATTCGACCAAGAGAAGCGTGGGGCGATCACCATCAGACGTGTCATCGGCAGTGAGGTCCCGCGGTTGTCCTGCAATTTGCATCCGCCGAACAGGCTCAGATTCATCGGAGCTCACTGCGCTACCGAGAAGACACGTGTAAGAGTCTTCATGGCAATCTCCTTGATGCCGACGTCGAGTGAGTTAGCAGATTTCCGCGTGACCTACGTCGCCGAAGCTTAGACACTGATGCAGCTCTCGTATCGAGAACGGTTTGTATAGCAGCCGCAACTGCTGCGTACGCGCGAACGCTGATATTTCAGCGTTGTTGTGAAAGCCCGTCATCAAGATGAATACAGTTTGAAGTTCGGGCCGTAGCTCGATGAGCTTGCGATAGAACTCGAGACCGCTCATGTCGGGCATACTGAAATCGCACAAGATGACGTCGTAGGTGCGGTCCGCCACCAACTTCAACGCCTCGCGCGGCAGTGGTGACACTTCTACTGCGTCCAGCGACAGTACCGATTGCACCAACCGGCCGATCATCGGCTCGTCGTCGATCACCAGAATGCGGCGCACCACGCCACTCGAGCTCTCGGTTGCGGTGCCTTCTTGATCGGGTGCCTGTGCAAATCCTCCAGCGATAGGCAGCGTCACGAGGAACGTGGCGCCCCGGCCGAGCACGCTGTGGACTGTCAGTGTGCCTCCCATCCCAGAAATGATGTCTCGCGAAATACTCAGGCCGAGCCCGGTCCCCATGCCCGCCGGCTTGGTCGTAAAGAATGGTTCGAAGATCTGTTCCAGCAGCTTGGGCTCGATGCCGGGACCGGTGTCGCTGACCTCAATCACGACCGACCCCTGTGTCAGACGCGTCGCGACTCGAACCAGCTGTTGGTTCCCCTCCCCGCTCGAGGAAACAGCCTGCGCTGCGTTGACGAGCAAGTTCAGCACCACCTGCGCGAGTCGCCCTTCGTTGCCGATCACACGCGGGACGGGCGCTAACTTCTCCTCGAAGCGTGCGTTGCGACTAATCTGGTGTTGCGCGAGCCGAGACGCCGCCTGAACTGCGCGCAACACGTCGATATCCTTCCCATCGTTCGCATCGGCACGAGAGAACGTCGACAGCAGTTGTACAACGGAAGCAATGCGTGCGGCGCCATCGGCTGCGTCGGCCAGATACCCGGACAACGCGGAACCTACCCCGACTCCTACTCCACGCCCATTCTCGAGGTCTTTGGCTTCGCAGGAGGCGAGCTCGATGCACCCGATCACGTAGGTCAACGGGTTATTGATCTCGTGCGCCACGCTCGACACAAGCGTACCGAGTGCGCGAATGCGTTCGAGCTCCATCGACTTGGCCAGCAAGCGGCGGCGTTCGTTTGCGAGCAGCACTCGCCCGATCACCGCCTCCAGCTCCCCGACGTCGACGGGTTTCGACACGTACGCATCGGCATCTACAGCTTTCGCGTAGGGTGAAGCGTCTGCCGAAAGCGCGATGACCGGTACGTCGCGCAATTTCGGGCACTTCTTCTGCTCGATGCGAAAGTGCCAGCCGTTCATGCCCGGCAGTAGTAGATCCAGCACGATGAGATCGGGCGCTTCACCCGTTTCGAGCTCGATCAGCGCACGATCCGCCCGGTCGTAGCCTATGATTTCATAGCCTACGCTACGCAACAGTTGCTCGAGAGCGTCGCGGATCTCGTCGTCGTCATCGATGATGGCGATGCGCGCCGACGAAAGCGCCTTGTGTTGCGGGGATGAAACGTGGTTTCGCGGGCTGTTCTTGTCGGTCTGGTAGCCGGAAGCGTAGAGATTCGGAAGCATGACCTCCTCCATCCGGGCGCCCCAACCATACCGCGCCGCCCGGCATTCTCGCGCGGGGCGCGTAGGCGCACAATGGCCCATTTGGCATGTACCCCCCGAGGCAACGAGTGGAAACCCGGCCGCAGAACACGCCAACGAAGTTCTCGCGCTCGACCACCCCGATGAGCTTCCCTGGCCACGTTCACTCGTGAGCTCACATCTTCGCGAGTCTCGAGCGACATTGCGAACGGCAACCGAGCAATGGCGCTAGCTGGCACGACACGAGTTCACTTCGCTTCGAAGTTCGGCGACGTCAGCGAGCTGAACGCCGTGACATTCCAGCAGCTGATTGTGTCCAATGCAACCGCACGCAAATCATCGGATGCGCTCGACTGAGATTTGGCCCGTTTGCGTGTTCGCGGGGTGAATACCTGCATCAAGAACCTGGCGAACGGAACGTAGCAGCCGGCAACGCCCACCTATCGGGCGTAGCAGTAGTCGCTCGCACGACGAAACCACGAGAAAGTATGCGGGAGGAATCTAACAATCGACAGAGATGGGCAAGCTGGTCGATTCGCTCGTCTCACTAACGCCCTACGAAAGCGTTAGTGAGGCGAGCCAGACATTCTAAATCATTCACCACGCTGGGTAACCCCAACGGGAATTGAAGGCCAGTCGGTTCAGCCAGAAGCGCCTGGAGCCGAAAAATCTGGTCGACGAGCATATGGGGCCTGGAAGTTGGACGCCTCGCCGCAGCTCTAGGTGCCGGAGCCTTCAGATCGGCTAGCGCCCGTCAACAAGCGCGATATTTCCAACCGCGACGTGTTCTCGCCTATCGCTGAGATGAACGGCAGTACGCCAGACGCTTGAACGAAGTCGAGCTTTGTAGGCACTTCGATTGCGGCTCGGGCGCAAGCAGCAGGTAGTGCCGGTGAGCCACGCTCAGGTTCGTGGCACAGCGGTCCTTATAATTCCACGAGAGCATGCTGCGCGGGGGCCGGTCGCTATTCGAGCGACGGGCTGCCGCCATTGAAGTCGAAGTAAACCACCGGTGGACGTGGTGCGCTTGGCGCCAGTCAGTCGTTGCAATCGTACTTGGGCTCGGGATCAGCCTACCGGCGTGCCATCCGCGATGACGTGCAGGTGTTTGCGTTGCAGCTCCCATTCTATACGAACAAGCCACTCTACCTTTTGGGTGGAAGACTAGCCCTCTCAGGTGGTGCCGCGGTCGCGCGCGCGCCATTCGTGGTTTCCGCAGTGAGTTACGCGTTGATCGCCGTTGCGCTGTGCGCGCTCGCGGTCGCGCTCGGGTCCTATGTGTTCGGGGCGAGCGTTGCAGTGATGCTCACCATGCTTTCGCCACCGCTCCGCGAACTCGCTGACCTCGCATCGCCGGACGCACTTTCGACGATGCTGCTCGTCATGGGGGCACTCGTCGCGTTGCGCTCACCCGGCTGGGCTGCGCTGCCGCTTGTGGCGGCGACCACGACGCGCCCCGATGCCAGCATTCTAGCTCTCGGCGTTCTCTATGCTTGTTGGAGTTGTGAGCCTACGCAACGGCGAACATTAACATTCGGTGCCGTAGCGGTTGTCGTCTG
The DNA here is from genome assembly GCA_035687405.1 of Polyangiales bacterium. Classification (GTDB taxonomy): domain Bacteria; phylum Myxococcota_A; class Polyangia; order Polyangiales; family JAFGIB01; genus JADGRF01. The sequence goes on along the minus strand of DASRXR010000897.1, from coordinate 9,617 downwards.
CGCGGTCGCGGTGCTCGTGCCGATACTCACTGGTTCGTACGGATGGGTGACCTTGATGCGGCACACTTTCATCAATCGCTGCATCGAGCCGGCAGATTTCCAGCAGGGCATCAGCCGGCTCGACTATCCCAAGGCAGTCATCGAGGGGTTGCGTGGTCGCGACAGCATCAAGGCTGCAGTTTCGACCGCGCGATTCTCACGAGCCGATAGGTACGTGACTGTAGGGCAACTTTGCGTCCCTGGTGTGTACTCTAGCGATTCCGTCTCAGCCCCCGATCGCCCCGAGACGGGCGTGTTAGGTCTACATCAAGTCGCCATCGCTTCCCGAGCGTGCGTTTGGCGATCAGCGCAAAGGCCTCGCGACTTGTAACCAACGCTGGACCGACGGCGGCATCCGCAGCAGGCGAATCTCCACTTGGCCAGCGCTGAGCAATACCGAGGCTTCAAAGCCGGTGGCGCCCACTGTCCAATAAGTCAGCCGAGTTGGTCACGCGCGGCTATCCAGCAATCCCGCACAACGCTTGCTACATCTAGGTCACGGACGAGCACCAAGATCGCGGCACTTGAGACTCCTAAACACCGTACTCCCAATTCGCCAAAAGTAACTCACGAACGCCAACGTCGCGTTTGAGGATCCCAGTGCAGATCCGAATCCGATTGCGTCATGAGGGGGTCGCCAAAGTCTTGGTTCGCCGAAATCACGGTGTCGAACGCGACCGGCAAACGATCCACAAGGTTCTGCTTTCGAATCCACGCAGCCCACCTGTTCTGCGCGAGTGCCGCTAAGCCAACCCAGACCGTCGATAGGGCGCGAGCGTTGCATGTCGATGCAGCGCAACAAGTCGAATCGATTCGCGGACCTCGAGCGCGCGCACCGCGTGCTTTCCGGTCATCATATATACGTCCGCGAAATCGCGCCATCGGGTGTTTGCGGTTCCGCGCTGCACGGCGGTGACGAGCGTTTCGGCAATGATCATGGACAACGAGTAACCCGGCACTTCGATGGTCGCGTCGCTGAGGAGGCGCGGCAGAGACACCGTGGTGGGCGAAGGCCAGATGACGTCGCCGATGTTGACGTCAACGTGGAAAACAATCCGCGCTCGAGCGAGTGCACAAGGGACGGTCACTCGAACTCCGCTGTAAACATCCCCTTCTCGAATTGCTTCGGCAGCAGACGCACCGTACACCCATCCGTCCTCCCGGGGCTCCGCGAGGATGTCGTCGATGAGCGCCCGGACACTGTCGAGATCGTTCGAGAGGTGACTCGCAGACAGATCGACATCACGGGTCGGGCAGCGCGTACGCGGCGAGAAGTACGCCACCTTTGAGCACCACATCTCGAGCGCGTGCAGTAGTCGAAAGCCTGTCGACGAATGCTTCGAGCGCGGCGAGTTGAAGGAGCTCGTCTGTGGAACGCCCCTCGGCTCGCGCTTTACGTTGCAATGCGAGGTACGTTTGTCCAGCCGTCGAACCGCGGGTTGGCGCGCGGCTCACAGCAGGACCTCGAGCGACGCGCGAAGCGGCGTGAGAGCGCGTCGAAACTTTGCGGCCAATGCGAGCAGGGTCGATGGCTGGGCGCCGGGACGACGAAGCCATCGGCGCAGCGCTTCGTTCGCCATCTCGTGTCCCTCGCGGCCGCGCAGGCGAAACGCGTCGACGATACTGCGTTCGGCAGAATAGAGACCAATCGTGGTCTTGGAATCGAGCTTGAGCGATTCACGTCCAAGCTCGAATGTCTGCGGGTCGAAGGAGTGCCAACGTGCGCGCGCACGTGTCGCGGGTATGCGCGTACCTCGAGGCAATGCGATATTCGGCATAGCGTCGATGTCGTCCGACAGTTGGTGTCGGATCAGCGCCGAGCCGAGACACAGGGTGGCCTTGGACGCACGCTGGGAGATCTCAAGCAACTCTTCATAAAATCTTTTGTGTCAACGTTTGTTCCCGCATCGCAAACTCCAGGCATGGGGCGAAAGTGCCTGAAACCAACCGCTATTTCGCCGAAAGCCCGGCTCATTTGCGTCGCCCCCGAGTCGTCCGCCGGACGACACTATCCGAGCTCATTGATGAGCCCTACGGCGTGCCCGCGTGTCTTCGCTACGACAGCAGCAGTGTCTCGAGCTCCTCAAGATTTGCCGGCACAGACATGGCGCTTCCCGAGTTCCAGAGAGGCTACGTCTGGAACCGCGATCAGCTGCGCGGACTTTTCGACTCCGTCTATCGCTGACATCCTCGGCGCACAACGGCGTGTCGCCCCTCACGAGCGGCTGAGACCGCGCGTGAGGGGCTGCCTCTGGCACTACGCTTTTCGGTTCAAGGCTCGAAGATGCCGATCGCTCCGAAAATGCTTTCGCCGCGGCGACCCGTGGCGCACCTGAGGAATCGGTCATCGAGGCTGGTCTCCGGATCGCTGCCGCTGTACGTGACAGAAGCCTCGCGACCGCCGGTGCAGACGAAAGAGGCATCCACTTTGTAGTCGGTGTTGCGCGTGATGCGCGTGATGTCGATCCCCACGCGATCGCTGCCCACGATCGCACGCAGATCGATGCGGCGCGCGTCCGCTCGCGTCGTGACTTGCTCGTTGGCCGGGAACAAGAACTGTCCGATCGCTGTCAAGCTCAGCTGGTCCCCGGGCGCCGCAGCGGCTTGTTCCGGCGCCCACAAGCAGATCGCCCCGAGCGCAGCAGCCGCCGTCAAAAAGCTCATCGATTTCCTGATCATCATAGTGGTCTCCTTGGTTGTCGTGATTCGTAGCGGTTCGGTACTCCGTAATTGTTCTAGGGTGCAGCTGCGAGCGTCACAGTCAGCCCAGTCACGCGCTGACCAGCTGCGACTTCGAGGGCCGAGCTCGCGCGCCGACCGTCCGCGGAGACGAGCGAGAGCTCCACCGAGCCCGGCGCCACGCTCGGAAGCGAGAAGCGGCCGGCAGGGTCGAAGAAGATGCGCGTCTGTTTGCTGTCAGCGTCGCGGCTGATCGCTGTCGCCGTCAGCTGCACGACCGGCCGGCCGGCGTCGTCCAATGCGACGCCCGAGATCGAGGCGGGCTCGGGCAGCTCGATCACCAGCTCGGCTCCGGTGCGGACAGCTCGGCGCACGGTCGCACTGCCGTAGGGCGTGAGCGCCCGCACGTCGAATTGCGCGTCGGGGGCCAGGTTGCCGAGGGTGAAGCGACCTTCGCGATCCGTCAGCACGCGCTGCTGCCGCGCCTCGGCCAGCCCAAACGTGTGGAGTGAAGCGCGGTCACGCATGTTCAATTGCGGCTTGGCGCTGACCCACACATCCGCGAGCGGAACGTGGTGCCCGTCGACGACCTTGCCCGAGATCGCGCCTGCCCGCGCGAGCACGATCCGCGTCTGTGTGGTGCGGCCGACGGCGGCGGTGACGATGGCCCCGGCCGTGTTGTCTGGCGCTAGCGCTGGATTGACGCCATCGTCGGCCGTGATCGCGTAGCTACCCCCGGGCAACGGACCGAGCCGGTAGCGACCCGCGCCGAGCGCCAGCGCACTCCAAGAGGCCGCGTCGCGCGTAAGCTCTGGAGGAGCGCTGGCGCGCTGCGTCGCTTGAACCGACAAGCCATCGACCGGACGACCACCGTGATCGCTGATCTCGACTTCGATCATGGCGCTGTTTGCGAGGCGCAGCGTTGTCTCGGCCTTCGCAGCAGTTGTGACCTCGACCGTAACAAGCGTCTCGGCTCGCTGGCCCGCGACAAATGCGCTGTAGATTCCGGGCTCGAGCCCGTCGAGGCTGCAGCGTCCGTCTGCATCGGTCTCCAACGCGGACACGACATGCGACGCAGTCGTCGGGTGTTCGACGATGACTTGCATCTCGGAAATCGGCGCGCCGCGTTCGTCGACCACCCGCACGCTCAGCTCGCCGCCCTTGGCCACTCGCCACTCGAGGTTCACGAGTGGTTCGGTGCTCACGTGCAGCAAGCGCGGACCGAGCTCTAGCCGGCGCGAGGCGCACTGCACGTTGACGAAGTAGAAGCCCGCGGCGACGCCTGGGAAGTCTACGCTGCCATCGAGTTGGATGTCGGCGACCTGCTCCGGGCCGACCGAGCCCGAGAGCGATTCCAGCGTGGCGCCGACGCGCGCGAGCTCCTGTGCGCTCGGAGCTGGCGAAAGTGGGCTTCGTTGTCCGAGCGCGACGAGACCTTGTTGACAAGGCAGGTCTTCGCCGACGAACAGCACGCGTCCGCTGACGTCCGCGGCTTGCGTGACCTCGACCACGACGCCGCTGCGCTGTTCACCGATACCGAGCTCGATCGATTGCCCGGGCATTCCCAGTAGGCGTTCAGCGCGCGCGCTGAGCAGGTACGCTCCGGGCTCGAGGCCCTCGATGCGAAAGCGACCACGATCATCACTCAACGCGCCGCGCGCCATCGCGAGTTGAGGGTTCTCGGGCGGTGCGGCGCGCACGTCGACGGCCGCGACCGGACGTCGGGTATGCGCGTCCATGACGACGCCCTCGATGCTGCTGCCCGGCACCAGCCGCAGCTCGACTTCGGTGGGTGCGGTCGCGCGCTGGCTTGCCCGCGCGTAGCCTTCTGCTTCGGCGCTGAGCGCGATGAAGCCGGGCTGCACCCAGAGCTCGAAATGTCCCTCGTCGTCGCTCACCAGATCGAGCGACAGGCGCGGTGGCTGCAAGCGGATCGCGCGCACGAGCGCGCGCGCGATCGGGCCACCAGTCGCGTCGACGACGCTTCCTTTGACACGGGCGCCACCTCTCGTCAGCGCGATGTCGATGCCGCTCATAGCGGCATCGTCGTGGACGTACACAGGCGCGCCGCCGCGCGCTGCGCCGGAAGCGTAGCCAATGGCGGAGGCCGCGATGAAATACCCGCCCACAGCCAAGTCGGAGAAAGCGTAGGCGCCGTCGTCGCGCGAGCGCACACAGGGCGCGCCGGGGGCGGTGGTCGCTTCGCATGCCACGCACGAAGCGCAGACCAGCGCGTCCGCGACTCCGCGCTCGCCGTTGAGCACGCGACCCGTTATCTGGTTACGCTCGCGATTCGCGGTCCTGATCAGGCTATGTCGTAGTCGAGTCTTGTGCTGAGCGAGTGTCACTGGCTCAGCGTCGGGGGCGGCTAGTGGCTCGCGCTCGACGAAATGCCAGCATAGCCATGCGCCGAACACCGCAGCGAGGGCCAAGCGCCACCGTCGTATTCCCATGAATCCTGTACGTGCTGCACCCGCTAGTGGATCAGCGCTCGGGTGCACAATCGGCGCATCGCTTGAACGTTGCGGCGTGCGCTGCACAACCAATTTACAGAATCGACCACTAACGACGCGCGCGTGTGTGCGAGCTCATCTCTGCAAAGTTTCGCGCAAAATCCGTAGTCCGATCGAAGCGCGAGCGCGTACATAGCTGCTGAGGGAGTCCAACGGCGTGTTCGAGTTCCGACTCAGACCCGCAAGGCACCGCTGCGTCTCGGGCACGACTACCGACTGCCGATCGACAGCCGCTGCAACACGAATCGGGGCTCGGGCAATCCACTTTGCGTGGATGGCAAACTAGGGTGACGATCCAGCCACAATTGACTGGTATTCATCACGACCCAGCGACAGCCCGACGCAACGTGCAAGTGCCTTGGAGTGCTGGGGCGACGCATATCGGGTTCGGAAATACGGGTCGCGAATGAGTACGCTATAAAGTCCGCAAACTGTATTTGCGAAGCCAGCATCGATTCGTGTCGAATCGACGAGCCTCGCGTCTCGATAAAGATCTAGCGCGGCGCATTCGTCGATCCGCGTCGAGTCTGACTGTCTGATGTCGCCCGATACACCGCGGCGCTTTTGCAGAACCGCCGTGAAGGCTGTCCCGGCGCCGAAGTAAGAATTCCATCATCCCCACTCTTCAAGGTCGCCTCGCGCACCCTAGTCGCGTGGCGTTCGTGCGTAGGCCCAACTCTTGCTTTCTCAGTCCGAGCAGAGGGCAACATGGACATCTACGACACACTATCGAATGAACATCGACAGTTCGAAAAGCTTCTCGACCGCCTCGTCTCGAGCTCGAAAGCAGGCACCGATGATTGGAAGCCCGCTCTGGATGAGCTGCGCCGCAGAGTCGTGACGCACGCGCACGCCGAAGAGGCAGTATTCTACAACGCGCTCCGCGAAGAGGGTGAGGCCAAGGGCCTCGTGGTGCACAGCTACGCTGAGCACGCGACAGCCGAAGGTGAGCTACGCACGCTCAGTGCGGCAAAAGCGATCGATGCAAATTGGACGAGCTTGATCGAGAAGTTCAGCAAAGACCTTCGCCATCACATCCAAGAAGAGGAGAGTCGCGTGTTCGATGCGGGGCGCCAAGTCTTTACGGATGAAGAGGCCGAGCTGATGGGCCAAGCGTTCGAGCGCATGAAGCAGGAAACGGCGAAAGGCGGCGACTCGATCGTGGCGAGCACAATCGACTTGATAGCCAACATGATGCCGCCTCGCATGGCCGGAGGCTTCCGCAAGCAAATCCAGAATCTCCGGAAGAGCGCCTAGAGCAGATGGCCGGTTGAGGTCAGAGTCACGTGGAGGGGGCAGCTTCGAAGCCGGCTCCTCCATTGCTTAGACGACTGGTCAGAGCGCTAAAGTCGACCACTAATTGAGCGACGGGCGCCGTTGCAAGCGCCTTCGTGAAAGTAGCGGCGCAAACGTGCGTGACACGCTGCGCGCGACGCGTGCGCCGGCGTTGCGTACGTGCGAAAGCGAGCCCGATGGTCGCAAGCGCGACAACCATCGCACCAGGTCGAGGAGCACTGGGATGCGCCCGACTGACACGACAATCGCAACCTGAGTCTCGTGGCGGAGCAATCTGCCCACCACTCGGGTCGCTTGCATCGGTTCCGGCTTCGAGCCCCTGCACTGCACCCGCGTCCGCGATTGAAGCATCGCCCGAATCGGACGTCGGCGCGCCCGCCGATCCTCCGGCACTCGCCGAACCGCCGGAATCTGTTGAACCGCCTGCGCCCGAAGAGTTCGGGCCGCCGTCCGACGCTCCCGCATCCGCAACTGCGGCGTCGACGCTCGCATCCACGGCCCCATCCATCGGCGGCAGTCCCGCATCTGCGGGCCCCGCATCCAAGCCGCTGTCCATGGGTGTTGCCCCAGCATCCAACGCGGAGCAGTCCGGGCTTCCCCCACCCGGGAACTCGCCGTTCTCAGGATTGTAGACGGCGATCGTTGAACCCCATTCGCACGTCTCGCCGACCATATTCGTCACGCGGAGCAGAATGTCGTGACACGCATTCGCAAGCGCCATCGTGTCCCAGCAGTACTCGCAACCTCCGTAGTAGAATATACCCCCCGGGCCCTCGCCCGTGTACGCGTGCACGCCGTCGATGAAGAACTCAGCTTGTGCGTTCGGAACGTCGGAATCGTCCGCCCGAAATCCGTTGCCCTGCAAGTTCGCCGTCACGCCAGAGACGTAGCCCTGACTTCCGACTGGAGTGATCCAGCAACTAGGCGAGCTTCCAACCCTCACATCGGAGGTTTGAGTTGCATCGGGTATCTGGCCGTTGCTCGTGACCAGCGTCACAGTAAACAAGCCTTTCTGTGTGGGAGTCCACTGCACGAGGCCGCTCGTCTGGTCGATCGTCATGCCGGCGGGCGCCGCACTAAGCTGAAACGTGGGCGCCGGAACTCCGGATGCGTGCGCTGCGTATGAGTACGCGATGTTCAATCCACCGAAGCGCACGGGAAGTGTGTCGATGACGGGCGGCGATGGATCGTTGTCGACGACTCGGACCCGGACCGCGCGCTGCGCTAGCCCCGCTGCATCGAGCGTGACAATCGCAACGTCGTCGCGGGCGAGCGCATCATCGTCGGTTTGAACGCCGACGATTTGCGGGACCGCGTAGTTCGCAGGCGTGAACGTGAGGCTGGAACCGCTCGACAGGTGGACGTGCCCTGCACCGACCGCAACGCTCACCTGAACCGTGACGTCCGCGTCAGGTGCGACGCGCAATGCAACTTCGAACGTTCCGCTCTGTCCTTCGGACACGGACACAATGTTCGTCGAAGTTACGAACGAGTTGGCCTCGGGTCCCCGGGCTCTCACAACGACGGCCTGGGTCGCGAACCCCGAGGACGCCACGTCGATCGTTGCCGTGACGGTCTGCGATTCTGCATCGGACGCCGCACGAACGGTGAAAGGTTGAGGAAGGTCCCAGTTCGTCGGAGTGAACGTCAGCGACTCAGGCTCGACGTCGATTGCGCTGCTGCCCGCCGAGCGCATCGCAAAGATCGTGATGTCCTCCGTCGGAGCGATCGCAAGACTCACGCTGTAGGACCGCGCGGCGCCCTGCGAGAGCCACAGGTGCCGGTTGGATACCACGATGGCTTGCGACGTCGCGTTGTAGGCGGCGCGAACGATTTGGCCGCCGATCAATGAATAGAGCGCACCGTCCGGGCCTACGTTCAGATCGACCAAGTACCCGGACCAGTTCCGGTACCATGGATCGACACGCGCGACGATCTCCGGCGCAGACAGCACGACTCGCGTGATGTCCCCACTGTTCCAGTCCGCGAAGAAGTAGTTGTCGAAGTACTCGGCAGGGAATTGCGTCGCGTCATAGAACGTGCCGCCGACGAGACAGCCCCCGATGGCCTGCGTCGCAGCGGTCCCATTGCCGCTGGCAGCGTCAAGGGCGGCCTGTGATGCGGTGAAGGTTGTGGCGCTCGGAGTGCTCGCGACGTACACGTCGCCGTTGAAGCTCGCGTCGGTGATGCCAGCGAGGGTGATCTTCTCACCACGCCGAAACCCGTGCGGGACCGTGGTCGTCACACTCAGTACGCCGGCACTTCGGACCGCGCCGTTCGGTGTCAGCGCCCGCGAATCGACACCGTTCGTGCGATATTTAACGATCGGCGCAAGGTATCCCTCCGGCTGGTCGTTCTCGTACGCGATGTAACCAGCGTGTTCGCCGCCGTGGAGCACGAAAACCTGCTCGTACTTCTCACCTACGACGTTCAGCCATAGATTTCCCGTCTGCGGCTCGAACGCCAACTTGAACGGATTGCGGACGCCGCGCGCCCAGATGTAGTCGGCATTTGGACCGGCTCCATCGAAGAACGGATTGTCGTTCGGGACGGTACCGTCGAGGTTTGCGCGTCCGATCTTCGACGCCATCGAAGCCAAGTCGGCGTTGACGCCTCGGGCAGTTTCGTTGTCTCCGACGCCCCAGTACAACTTGCCATCGTGACCCACGCCGAGCGCACCGCCGTTGTGCCGCTCGCCCGAAGTCGGCAATGCCGAGACGATGATGTGCTTGTCGGTTCCGACTCCAGCTTGGTCGGTGTAGCGAATGATCTGTTGCTCGTGCGCCGAGACCGTCACCATCACGTAGACGAAGTGATTGGTCTGGAAGTCGGGGTCGAATGCGAGACCGACGACGCCCGATTCACCGTAGGTGTACACGGGCTTGAGTCTCGCAAACGTGGCGCGCTCCTGCTCCTGCGGCGTGCGACCGAGCTTGCGAAGACTGACGATCTCACCGGACTGCAGAGCGACGAAGAGCCGATTGGATCCGTCGGGCGCCCAAGCCATGCTCGTGGCATCCCCCGGGCAATCATAGAATGGCAGCGTGAGGGTGAAGTCGAGCAGTTGCGCGCGCGTCACCGTCGCGCTCG
>DASRXR010000896.1:0-5547 GCA_035687405.1 Polyangiales bacterium | reverse complement strand
TGTGCTTCGAGCACGGTGTAGCCGAGTGAGCGCAAAATGCGGCAGAGCATGACGCGCACGGCGTCGTTGTCTTCGACGACCAAGATCGTCTCGGACGGCGGCCGCACCACGCGCTTGAGCTCGTGTTCGGTCGTCGCGCCGGTCGCGCGCTCGTCGATCCGCGGGAAGTAGATGCGGAACGTCGTGCCGAATCCCGGCTCGCTGTACACCCAGACGTGACCGCTGCTCTGCTGCACGATCCCGTAGACGGTCGACAATCCAAGCCCGGTGCCTTTGCCGACCGCCTTCGTCGTGAAGAACGGCTCGAAGATGTGCGCTTGAGTCTGCAAGTCCATGCCGGTGCCGTTGTCGCTCACGGTCAGCATCACGTACGAACCCGGCCGCACGTTCGGGTGCGATGCTGCGTAACCCGTGTCCAACACGGCGTTGCGCGTCTCGACCGTGAGCTTGCCGCCGCGCGGCATCGCGTCGCGCGCATTCACGACCAGGTTCATCATGATCTGCTGAATCTGGTTCGGATCCGCGCGCACGCGGCCGAGATCCGGATCGAGCACGGTGCAGTAGTCGATGTCTTCGCCGATCAAGCGCCGCAACATGCGCTCGAGGTCCGTGATCGCGGTGTTGACGTTGATCACCGTCGGCTTGAACACCTGCTTGCGACTGAATGCGAGCAGTTGCCGCGTCAGCGCGGCGCCGGTCTCGACCGCTTGCACGATCTCGTCCAGGTCGGCGCGGCGAACGTCACCGTCGGGCAGGTCGTTGTTCAAGAGCACGGCGTAGCCGGTGATGACCGTGAGCAAATTGTTGAAGTCGTGAGCAACGCCACCGGCGAGCTGCCCGACTGCTTCCATCTTTTGGGAGTGCTGGAACTGCTGCTCGAGTTGTTTGCGCGCAGTGATGTCGTCGTGCTGAATCGCGACCATGTGCGTTTCGCGATCCTGAAAGCGTGTCGCCGCGACCGAGAACCAGCGCGGGTCGGTCAAGTTCCAGGCCGCAAACTCGGCTTGGAACGCACTGCGCTGGCCGGAAAGCACGGATTGAACGCCTTCGGTCAGCTTGGTGTTGTCCTCCGAGTCCGTGCCGAACGCGTCGCGACAGATCTTCAAATACGGCCGACCGACGCCCGCTTCAGGCCAGCTCCAACGCTTGCTTTGCGCGAGCCTGCGCCAAGCCGCGTTTGCGGCGATGATCTTTCCGCTGCTGTCCAGGATCGCGATGTTTCCCGACAAGGCATCGAGTGCGGACTGCAAAAATCGGTGCGACTCGCGCAACGTTTCTTCACTCAGCTTGGCTTCGTACTCTCGTTGGCGTGAGCGCAACACCTCTTCGAAAGTCGAGATCAACAAGTCCAGGATCTGCTCGCGCTCGGAGTTGATCGTGAACTTCTTGCCCATCAGGATCACGTCGACGCCGATGTCGACTTTGCGCCGATTGCGCATCGCGATGTTGTCGAGCAAGCGGCGCACGCGGCCGAGCAAATATTCGGCTTCGTACGGCTTCGTGATGAAGTTGTCGGCGCCGCACTCGAGACCACGGACGATGTCCATCGGGTCGGCCAGTGACGTCAACAAAATCACTGGAATCCCCGCCGTGCTCGGATCTCCCTTGAGCCGCTTGCACAACTCGTAGCCGTCGATCTCCGGCATGATCACGTCGCTCAGTACGACGTCGATTCCGCTTTGGCGGCAACGCGCGAGCCCGGTGCCGCCGTCGCGCGCGATCTCGACCTCGTGGCCTTCGGATTCGAGCAGCCAAGCGAGTTCTTGTGCTTGCGTAGGGCTGTCTTCGACGACCAGGATTTTAGTCATTTTGCTTCCATTCGTTGGTCTTTCCGACCAGACGGACGAGCCTGCCCGCGATCATGTCGAGGGGTAATGCGACATCGGTCACACCTGCAGCAACCGCTGCACCCGGCATCCCGAATACGACCGAGCTTTCTTCATCTTGCGCGAGCACTTGGGCGCCTGCATCGTGCATCGCGCGTAAGCCGGGTAATCCGTCGTCGCCCATGCCGGTGAGCACGAGGCCAAGCGCCTTCTTGCCGTAGTGCTTCGCGACCGAGTGGAACAAGTGCGTGCCCGAAGGCCGAAAGCCGGCAACGGGTGGAGCGCTCGAGATCTCGAGCGTGCGCTTGTCGCGCAAACCGAGGTGGAAATCGTCGGGCGCGAGGTAAGCGGTTCCGCGTTCCATCCGTTCGTTCGCCGTTGCGACTTTGACGCGCAGCTTGGACGCTCCATCGAGCCAGACTGCGAGCCCTTCGACGAACCCGAGCGCGATGTGCTGCACCACTAAGATCGGGACCGGCCAGTCGTCTGGAAGCTCGGAGAAGATCCGGTATAACGCGCCGGGTCCGCCGGTCGATGCTGCGATCGCGACCAGCTCCACCGGCCGGGACTCTGCAGCAGGAGCGAGCGGCGGCGGCGGCGGCGTGCGTGTGGATGGGGCAGGGCTCCAGCGCCGGACGACACGAACACCCGCCATCGAATGGATCGAAGACGTGAACTGCCGCGCCATCTCGTCGAAGTCGACGTCGCCGACGAGCGACGGTTTAGGCAGCAGCGCGAGCGCGCCGAGTCGCAGCGCCTGCATCGAAACCGCGACCTGCTTCACGTCGATGCTGCCCGATACGATCACGATCGGAGTCGGCGTGTCGGTCATGATTTGCCGCGTGGCTTCGAAGCCGTCCATGACCGGCATGTGGATGTCCATCACGACGACGTCGGGCCGTAGCTCGCGCGTGATGCGGACGGCCTCTGCGCCGTGACTCGCAGTCGCGACGAGCTGCAGGCGCGAATCGGACTCGATGATCTCGGTGAGGAGACTCAAACACGTCGCAGAATCTTCGGCGATCAGCACGCGAATCATTCGTAAGCCCTCACAACAGCTGGCGGATGGTCTCGAGTAGGTTGCTTTGGTCGAAAGCGCTCTTGACGAGGTACGCGTCGGCTCCGCTCTCGAGGCCGCGCGCGCGGTCTTGCTCACTGTCGAGCGACGTCAGCAGGATTATGGGCAGCTCCCGGAAGCGTTTGGAGCCTCGGATGTTTTGCGCGAGCTCGAAGCCGGTCATGTTCGGCATCTCGACGTCGCTCACGACCAAGTCGGCGCCTTGCTCTTGCAGGATCTGCCAGGCTTGCGCGCCGTCGACCGCAGTCGTGATTTCGAAACCGGCTGCCTCGAGAATGCTCTTTTCGAGTGTGCGCGTCGTGGACGAGTCGTCGACGAGCAAGATCTGCTTGCGCGACGGCTGCTCGGTGGCTTGGAAGATCCCGCCAGCGCGGCGGGCAGGCACGCGCCCGAGCGCCGTTCGCAGGATCTCCCCGGTGTGGAGCAAAAGCGCAACTCGCCCGTTCGGAAGCAAGGTCGCACCCGAGACGTGGCGCAACTTGCGGATGCGTTTGCCGAGCGTCTTGACGACCACGTCTTGTTCGGTGATGAGCTCGTCGACCGCGAGCGCGATGCGCTCTCCCGGCTGACCGAGGATCACGATCGGCAACTTGCCCTGTGCAGCCATCGGCGGCGACGTCTCGGCGCCCACGATTTCGGCGAGCGCGACGAGCGGCAACGGGGCCTCGTTCGTGAGCAGCGTCTCGCGGCCTTGCAGTTGCGCGAGCTCGCTTGCGCCAGCCCGCAGAAGCTTTTCGACGTTCGTGGACGGCAGCGCGAAGATCTCGCTACCTGCGCGGATCAAGAGCGCGCGCAAGGTCGTGACGGTCAGCGGCAGCAGCATGCTGAAGCACGTGAAGCGACCGGACTCGTAGGTCACTCCGACGCTGCCGCGTAGTCCCTCGACCTGTGAGCGCACGACGTCGAGGCCGACCCCGCGTCCCGACACGTCGGTCACGCTCGGCGCAGTCGAGAACCCGGCTTCGAAGATCATGCGCAGCGCGTCTTGATCGTCGGTGGCTGAGGGCATCCCATTCAGTCGCAAGCGTTCGCGAATCCGGTCGAGGTCGATACCGCGGCCGTCGTCGCGCACGCTGACTTCCACTCGATCACCACGTAGCGCGGCAGCGATCGTGATCGTGGCGCGCGGTGGCTTGCTCGCGGAGTTGCGTTCGTCCGCGTTCTCGATGCCGTGATCGACCGCGTTGCGGACCAGATGGAGAAGCGGCGCGCGCAGACCGTCGATGATCGAACGATCGAGCTCGATTTCGCCGCCCCGAATGACGAGCTCGGTCGGTTTTCGCTCGCGCGCAGCGAGGTCTCGCACGGTTCGATGCAGTGCGTCGCAGGCTTGCGCGAACGGCAACATCCGGACTTGATGGATGCGCTCATCCAGCGACTCGGCTGCGCGCTCGAGTGTGCGAAAGTCCTCCGCGAGCGCCGCCGAGTAGCTCTCGAGCGCGCGCTCGAGCGCGACGACCTGCTCGCGTTGTGGATCGATCGCAGTTCCGATTGCAGCGGGTTGGAAGCGGACGGCGGCAGTTCCGCGCGAACGTGAAGGCCCGACGCGTTGCGTCTTCGCTCGCGCGGCTCGCTCCGAGGACGCGCGTAGCTCGGACATGCGCTCGTTCAACGCGGCGAGCTCTGCGTGGCGTCCGTCGAACCGCCGTCGCGCGATCAAGAGCTCGCTGTTGCATGCGAGCAGCGCATCGAGCTTGTGCTCGGGCACGCGCAGAAACGTCTCGAGACTCGCTGGAGTCGCAGTCGCGGGGGAGTCGTTGCCGGTCCCCGCCGGGAGCGACACCGGGGGCGGTAGGCTCAAGTGCGGCGCGGCGGCCGGGCCAGGGACCTGGCTGATGACCGACGCTGGAAGGCTCGAGGACGTCAGCGTGGACGGCGCGCTCGTGTTCGGCGCTGCTGCGGACGCGGTAGTGCTCGCCGCTGGGGCCGGCGTTGTGGGACTGATCGAAGTCGCGGGCGGCGGTGCCAACTCGGACGCGGTCGCAGCAGTACGCGGGGACGCTGCTGCACTCGGTGGCGGCTCAGTCCGCGAGGTCCCACTGGTTTTGGGGACCGGTGTGGCGGCAGCTCTCGGCGGCTCCGGTTGTTTGCTCGGTGGGAGCGGCGGCGAGCCGGACCGCGGTTTGGGCATCCCGGGAGGGGCCTCGGGCGGCGCCGGCAAGCTCGCATTGATTTCGCGGCCTGCCTCTTCGAACGAATCGACGGCCCGGAACAGCGTCTCGAAGATCTCCGGCGTGAGCTGTCGCGAGCCATCGCGCAGCCCTTGCAGCACCTCTTCGAGGTTGTGACAGACGAGCTCGAGCTTGCCCGCGTTCACCGCGCGCGCTGCGCCCTTCAAGCTGTGGGCGGTGCGAAACAACGTCTTGATCGACTCGGCGCGGGCCGCATCGTTCCCACCCCGCTCGAGCGAAAGCAGCTCGCGGTTGAAGGCTTCGACGTGTTCGCGCAGCTCGCTCGAGAAGGTCGCGCGCAGACGCTGTATGAGCTTATCCCGATCCAACTGCGCCTCGGTCGAGCACGCCCAAGCGATCGCGCAAGCGACCGCCCAAGACGTTCAGGTCTTTCGCCGCCTGCTCCATTTGCCGCGTGGAGCTGAGGTTTTGGTTCGTGACCTGGTTGATGTTCTTCATCGCCTGATGGATC
>DASRXR010000895.1:0-8076 GCA_035687405.1 Polyangiales bacterium | reverse complement strand
CATTCGACGCGCGCGCGACCACTTTTGAGATAGGGTGACAGTATGCCGGGGTGTTGCTTACTCGCCTTGCTTGTGTTCTTCGGGCCGCGCGTAGTGTTGATATTCGCGTGGTTGTTCACCAACTGGTACAGCTCGATCGGTTCGACGCTAGTCGCGTTAGCCGGCGTGTTGTTCATGCCGTGGACGACGCTCGCCTGGATGTACACGTTCTTCCACAACGGTGGGCAGGCCAGCGGCGCCTACGTGATCTTGCTGATCGTCGGCGTGATCGCGGACTTGGGCGCCTACGGTGGTGGCACCCGGTACAAGCGCTGGCGCTCTGCGCGTTAGTCGACGGTTAATCGACATGGTGGCGTGACGTTTAGACAACGGCACGCCCGTTAGTTCGACGTCACTCGCCTCGCCAACTAACCGAGACCTCGTCGTAGCCGAGCGAGCGCACGAGCGCGGTCAACGTGCTCGCCGCGTTGATCCGTGCTCGATTCAAGATCCCGCCGCTGATGGCCGCATCGCGGATCGACTCTTCGGCGGCTTGCCGCGCACGAGTTTCGAGCTCGATCTGTTGCTGCGCGAAGAAGTCGGTTTTGCGCGAGTGCACGTAGGTGCGGTCATTGTCGATCCGCACCGAGAGCAGCTCCGGTGGGGGCAGGGTGAGTTGCGCGCGGTGGTTCTTCTCGTCGATCGTGACATCGCCGTCTTGCATCTTCGTGAGGTCGATGCCCGCGATCACGTCGCCCGCCGCGACGAGTAAGATCGCGTCGTCGCCCTGTAACAAGCCGAACAGGTGCGATTGCCGGTTCTTGAGATCGATCACGCGCTCCAGATGAAATGAAACGCTCTCGAGCTTCGCGAGGTTGCGAATCGCGATGATGACCGTTCCTGTCCGCGCGAGCTCGTCGTGTTGCTCGCGAATCGGCGGCAGTGGGTCCCAGTCGTGTTTTGCGACGAGCCAGCCGAGGACGCTACCGAGGACGAGCAGCCCCGCAATCGAAGCGAAGCGCGCCAGCCGCGAACGGGGCTCGTTCATGCCGCTTGGATATTAGCACCGCTCAGCGGCGGGGACGCCAGGTGAGGTCGACCTCTTGGCGGGCCGAATATTGGGCCTGCAGGCCGATGACCTCGGTATACGTCCCCGGCATCCGGTCGGCGATCGCGAGCAACACCCGGCCCGTGGTCTCGGCGTCGCTTGCCGCGCGGTGGGCTCGCTCGAGCGCGATTCCCAAGCGAGCTGCGATGTCGGTCAGCTTGCGGCTGCTGTCGTCGCGATAGAGCTCACGTGTCCAAATCAACGGGTCGATCCACTCGACCTCGGCGTGACACGCCGGCGAACGTTCCGGTCCGGTCGTCTCGATGCCCGCGCGCTTCAGCTCCGCGTGCAAAAACGCGCGGTCGAACCCGGCGTTGTACGCGACCGGCAAGTGGCCTCGCAAAACCTCGACCAGCTCGACTGCGAGCTGCTCGAACTTCGGCGAGCCCGCGACTTCGGCATCCCCGATGCCGTGCACGTTGCGCGCTCCTTCCGGGATCGGCATGCCGGGATTGACGAGCCAGTGCTTCAAGGCTGTGAGCTCGCCGCCGGCGAAGCAGGCGATGCCGATCTCGACGATGCGATCGGTCTCCGGTGAAAGGCCGGTCGTTTCGAAGTCGATGACGGCGAGGGGCGCAGCAGCCCAGCGTGTTTCAGCGTCGAACGCGCGCGACAAGCCGGCGATCGCTCGGACTGCGCGGCGCAAGCGATCGGCGATGCCGGGGTAGTGGCGACCAGTCGGAAAGCAGCCACAAACTTCGAACGATCCGCGCATCGGCCGATGAGATCAGGTTCCGCGAGCGCACTCAAGGCATTTGTGCGCCGGCGCGCCGAGAGAATGATGTGCGGCGATTCTGGCGTTTGCCATACTGCGAAAATGGGTGTCGCCGGCGATCCGGAGCAATCGCGCACGCTGTACCGCGGGCGGCTCGCACCGTCGCCGACTGGAACGTTGCACCTCGGCGTCGCCCGCACTTCGCTCGTGGCGTGGCTTCGCGCACGCAAGCTCGGCGGAAAGCTCGTGCTTCGTATCGAAGACATCGACGGGCCGCGCGTCGTGAAAGGCTCTGCGGAGTCGTTGATGGCGGATCTGCGCTGGCTCGGCCTCGATTGGGATGAAGGGCCGGACGTCGGTGGTGCCTACGGGTCGTATACACAATCGGAGCGCCTGGACTCGTACGCGGCCGCGATCGCGGGTTTGCAGCAGAGCGACGCGATCTATCCGTGCACGTGCTCTCGGAAGGACATCTCGGAGCTCGCGAGTGCGCCGCACGGGGATCTCGGTGCGATGTATCCGGGCACGTGTCGCAACGGCGTGACTCGGAAGGATCGACCTGCGGCGCTGCGGTTGCGCGTCGAGGCAGCGGCGCCGAGTTTCGTCGATGTGTTGCACGGTCCGCAACCGGCGCGCGATGTCGACGACTTCGTATTGCAGCGCGGGGATGGTGTGTACGCGTATCAGCTCGCGGTCGTGGTGGACGACATCGCGATGGCGATCACGGAAGTCGTCCGAGGCGATGACTTGTTGTCGTCGACGCCGCGTCAGTTGGCGCTGTATCGGGCGCTCGGAGCCGCGCCGCCCGGGTTTTTGCACGTGCCGTTGATGCTCGCAGCGGACGGTCGCCGTTTGAGCAAGCGGGATCACGCGCCGAGCATTGCCGACTACCGAGCGACAGGAGTCAGCGCGGAGCAGATCATCGGTCTGCTAGCCAGTACGTTGGGTCTAGTGCCGCAGGGTTCGCAGCTGCCGGCGCGCGAGCTGATCGACGTGTTCGAAGTGAATGTGTTGCCGCGCGAGCCGACGGTGCTCGACCCGACTGCAGTTGTCGCGTTCGCGCGTTGATTCCGGCGTGTTTTCCGGCGTGTTTTCCGGCTTCGTCCGCGGCGCGCGCGCCGAGCCTTGTGGGATAGCGTCGGCACTCGTACGCCTTCGGATCACTCTAAACGCGCGCTGCAGCTGATGGCGTCGAGTCGCTTCGGAGCGGGCGCGATAGACTCGGCGAATGCGGAAGCTCGCGTGGGTTTTGATCGCAATCGCGTTTTCTGGCTGTCCGAGCGACGACAAACCCAAGCCTGACTCGGGTCCAGCCGACAGCGGCGAATCAGACTCCGTTGATGCGGGCGAAGGCGGTAGCGGAGGCAGCGGCTCTGGTGGCTCGAGCGGCGCAGCGCCCGGCGCGGGCGCGGGGGCCGCAGCTAAGGGCGGCGGCGGTGGTTCGAGCGGCGGTGCGGGCGCAGCGAGCGGCGGCGGGGGTGGCGGCGGCACCGGCGGAGCGTCCGGGCAGGGCGCCGCTTCTGGCGGAGGCGGCAGCTCCGGCGCGGCGGGGCCGGCTGGCTCCACGATGATCGTCGGCGTCGGCTCCGCTGCTTTCCGCGGCTGGTCGAGCGACGGCGCCACCTGGAAGTACTGCGGCGACCCGAGCGGCGGCAACGACCACGCACCCAAGCTCTTGCGCAACATCGGGTACGGCGATGGGGTCTTCATCGCCGTCGGCGGTGACGCGAACGGCATGGTGATGCGCTCCCTCGACGCTCTCCACTGGCAAGAAGATCTGCACCCAACGAACGCGTGCCCCGGCGACGGCTACCCGAGCTCATGCGCGAATTGGATGGGCGCGGTCGCTTTCCACGCAGGCACCTGGCTCGCGGCAGGCGGCAACGGTGCCGTCATGCGCTCGACGGATGGCGGTTCGACCTGGAAGGGCCTCAAGAGCATGTCCGACTACGGCCGCATTCGCACGATGGGCGCGGGTTCCGGCCGCTTCCTCGCCGGCGCGGACGTCAGTAATACTGGTGGCGTTGGCGCGGTGATCTGGGTGTCCGCCGACAATGGCGATCACTGGGCGAACAAGACGCCCTGGACGAGCGCCCCGATGAACGCGTATCTCGACTTCGCCCACGGCGCTGGAACGTTCATCGCGTTCACGCCGATCGACGGCAGCGCCGGCGATCGCGCATGCTTCCTCAGCAGCGACGCCGGCGACACTTGGGAGGTCTGCGCTGCGTCGGTCAAATCCAACACCTCGTTCGTGCACGACGGCGCGCAGTGGGTCACGCCTGCCAACGGCGGCTACGCCACCAGCCCAGACGGCAAGACCTGGACGACGCACACCGCGAGCAACGTTCCCTCGATGCTCCTCTTCGACGGCAAGACTTGGTTCGGCCGAAGCGGGGGCACCATTTACCGCGGTGCAGCGCTCGACAGCTTCGCCAAGGTCGGAATGAACGTCTCCGAGTTTCGGGGCTGGGCCATCGGCCCAGTTCTAGACAAAAATCTGCCGGTGACGGGTGTTTCGGCGTGCGTCGACAATCGCTAGCGCTCGAGCGCTCCCAGTACTCGCCGCCGAGTGGGCTTCCGGGCGTTCGACGCGGCTGAGCGCGGTTGAGGCATTCCTGTCTCGCCGTTCTCACTGTGCATCGCGGCCCCCACCGAGGACCCGGGCGGTGCCCCAAGCGTGGGAATCGAACCGCGCTGCGCCGAAGTCGTAAACCCTGATCGCTCTGTCGCGATTGCAGCTCACGGCGGCGGGCGCGCAAATGCTCGTACGCCGCGTGGCGTGCGTCTCATTCCATGTTCCGAACTGTGCTGTGCGCAGCGCTTTTCTCGCACGACCGCTCGCATCGAAGGGGCTTGTTTGGATTCAAGTTTCAGCGCAATCTGCCGCCGTGCCGCAGCCGCGCGTCGCGCAATTCGAGAGTTTCATGAGCAGCCCCTGGATCGAGGTCACGGCGCGCACGGCCGTTTGGCTCGCCGCGTTGCTGACGCTGGCGACGTTTGCCTGTGGCACGCCGCAAAAGGGCGGTCCCCGCCGCTCGATGAGCAACAATGACGACGACGCCGGTGCGCCGGTCGCGATGTCTTGCGACAGCCTGAGGTGCAACGCACCCGCTTCCTGTGTGGAGACGGTGACGAGCGGCATCTCACGCGCCGAGTGCGTGTGCCCGAAGGGCTATCGCGACGAGAAGGGCCGCTGCGTCGACATCGACGAGTGCGCGCGCCTGGAAGACAACAACTGCGACGCGAACGCGACTTGCGAAAACCGCGTCGGCAACTTCACCTGCCGCTGCAAACCCGGCTTCGGGCTCGACGGCGAAACCTGCAAGAGCCTCGACTCCTGCGTCGGCGCGGAGAACACGTGCCACACCGCCGCGGCCTGCTCGCTCGATGCGACCGGCGGCGTCATGTGCACCTGCGGCGAAGGCTACGAGGGTAACGGCGCTGCGTGCTCGCGCGTCGACGAGTGCGCGAACGGCTCGGCCTCGTGCGCCGACAATGCGCACTGCGTGACCACGCGCGAAAGCTTCGGTTGCGTTTGCGACACGCTCTTCACGGGCGATGGCATGATCCAGTGTCGGGATCGCTGTGATGAAGCCCAGAACGATACCGACCGCTGCGACCCGGGTGGCCGCGGCTACTGCACGGTCGATTCGGTCGGCGAAGCCCGCTGCACGAGCTGCAACGCGGAGTCGATCGGTGACGGGCTTCACTGCACGACCAGCACGGAGTGCGCTGCGCTCGGGTGCGGCCCCAACACGATCTGCGGTGGCACGGATGGCGCACGGGATTGCGCTTGTCGTCCGGGCTTCGACGGCGACCCGACGGCGGGTTGCGAAGACATCAACGAGTGCACGACGGGCTCGGCGGAGTGCGATCCAGCGAGCAGCCGCTGCCTGAACACGCCTGGTTCGTACTTGTGCGAGTGCAAGACCGGCTTCGAACGCAATGGGATGGGCGCGTGCGTCAACGTCAACGAGTGCGACGCGCGCACGGATCGCTGCGATGCCAACGCCAAGTGCGTGGACAAGAGCCCGGGTTACGCCTGCGAATGCAAAGCGGGCTACGAGAACCAACCGGACGGTCTGTCGTGCGCGGACATCGACGAGTGCGCGAAGGGCACCGCGACGTGTCGTGCCGGCGATAGCTCGGTGATGTGCGTCAACACGCGCGGTAGTTACGACTGCCGGTGCCCGAAGGGCTACGCGGGCGACGGCGCGACTGAAGCTTGTTACTGCGACATGTCCGGTTGGTGGGCGGTGCGTGAAGACGCGATGCTCGTCTTCCCAGAGCGCTCGGCCGCCGGCCAGGTGCTGGTGACGAAGTCAGTGACCTACGCGTCGATCTGGGAGCTTCACAAGTATCGATACGATGGCGCGAGGATCGTCGTCGAAAAGCGGTCGTGTGGTTCCGACGTCGCCCCCGAGATCTACAGCCCGCTCTACGACGAGACCTACTCGTCGTGGACGCCGAACATGGTCTTCGATCACTTGCCGCTCATGGCGTCCGTGGACATTCCGTTGCCGAAGGCGAACGCGCTGCCTGGGTCGACGTTCAATACGCCGCGCGCGGCCGTCGTTTTGGGTCTGAAGATGAACGATGTGCTGAACGATCCGTGGCCGGTCACGTTCACCGATATCTCGGCGGATCGCTGGGTCGACGCGGAGGACGACGGCGAGCCGGGGCTTACCTTGTGGCCGATCGGCACGACGCAAGTCGCTCGCAGCGGCATGGGCGAGACGCTCGCGTACTTGCCGGTTGCGCTCGAGGAAGGCACGTCGAAGATCGATCGCCGGCTCGGTTGCGCGAGCGTTGCGTTGCGCACGAGCGGCTCGACGCGTGTGAATATCGACAGCTGCGACACGCTGTCGGGTAACTTGCTCGATACGAAGGCTGAAGGCCGTGTTCATAGCTGCACCGTTCTGCGGATGGCGGACTGGGACGCGACTGACGTCACGTGCTCGAGGGATGATTGGAGCGCCGCACGCCGATGCACCAAGGAAGAAGTCCAGTTCCTCGACGAGCAGGATCAGAACAACATGGTGTCGGCGACGTTCGAGATGCAGAAGCTCGGCGGACTCGATGGTCCCGATCAGGATTGCCCGGCTACACGTGCGAAGTTGCCGGCGATCGTGAGAAACAGGTGAGCTCTGCCGTGCGTCGCGCGCTGTGGTTTTCAGTCGTCGTCGGTCTCGTGCCGAACTCGATCGCATATGCAGGTGGCCTCGAGCTCATGCCTGGCGGCACGCAGTCGGTAGGTCGCGGTGGTGCGACGGTTGCGCGTCCAGCCAATCCGACGACGGTGCTGCAGAACCCTGCGGGCCTGACGGAGTTGAGCGGCGATCAGCTGATGCTCGACTTCGACACGGCGTTTCACGACATGTGCTTCGCGCCGTACGGATATTACGGCTGGGGTGTCTACCTGCCTGACGCTCGCAGCGGCACCGCGGTACAAGACGCGCGGCGCTCGGAGTTTGGCGATCCGTCCAGTACGGCGTACAGCTCGCGGCACCTCGACACCGTGTGCAACACCGCGAAGGTCGCGCCGATTCCCAACACTTCGTTTGCCTACCACCTGACCGAAAAGCTGAGCTTGGGCTTTGGCTTCGTCGCGCCGGTGGTGGTCGCGGGCTCGCAGTACGGTGGTAAGGATGGGACGATCGCGGTCGATGGCGGCGCACGCCCGACGCCGACGCGTTATCAGATGATCAACAACGAACTTCTGTTCGGGTTGAGTGGCGTCGCTGGGCTCGCCTACAAGATCATCCCGGAGCTGTCCGTCGGCATCAGCTTGCAAGTCGCATCCGGCTCGGCGAAGAACAACGCGGTCATGGCCAGAACTGCCGGGACGTCGCCGGCGAACGATGTCTTCGTAACTGTGGCCGGTCACGACTACTTCGTGCCTGCGCTCACGTTCTCCGTGCTCACGAAGCCCGTTCCACGCGTCACGCTCACAGGACTGTTCACGTGGAGCGATGGTTTGCACGGTTCGGGCGACGTGACGTTCACCACGAACACGTATCACCAAGGCGCAAGCGGCAGTGAGTTCGTGCCGCTGAAGAACGACCCGATCGATCTCAAGGAGGTCAGCATCGAGCTCCCGTGGGTGGCGACTTTCGGTGCGCGATACGCGCAACCACTGCCGGGTGCCCGCACGAGCGATCCGCTCGACTCGGAGATCTGGGACGTCGAGGTCGACGCGACATACTCGTTTCTCCCGCACGGCGGTCGCAGCAACCGGCTCGATGTCGGCGAGGAGGTCGTGCTCGAGGTC
>DASRXR010000894.1:0-37829 GCA_035687405.1 Polyangiales bacterium | reverse complement strand
CGGACAAGCCGCGAATGCCGTCCGCGCCGTCGAAGAACTTCGGGTAGTCCTTGTGCACGATCGCGGTGAGGTCGCCGCCGTCATCGAGCAGCATGTTCGGGGCCTTGCCACCCTTGAACGACTTCAACTGCTGGTGGATGCACCAGTCGTACTCTTCGAGCGACTCGCCCTTCCACGCGAAGACCGGAATGCCGGTCGCCGCGATCGCAGCCGCCGCGTGATCCTGCGTCGAGTAGATGTTGCAGCTACTCCAGGTCACTTCAGCGCCCAGGTCCGCGAGCGTCTCGATGAGCACGGCGGTCTGAATCGTCATGTGCAGGCAGCCCGCGATGCGCGCGCCGTCCAGCGGCTTTTGACCGCGGTGTTCCTCGCGCAGAGCCATCAAACCGGGCATCTCGGTTTCCGCAATTGAGATTTCCTTGCGCCCGAAGTCGGCAAGGCTGAGGTCCGCTACCTTGTAATTGTCGGCCATGAATCCGTCTCCTTCTATCTCTCTCGTTCGCGCGAGTCGGGCTCGCGGTCAGTCGGGTGTGCTGCTGCTTGTCTGAGTTGGGCGACGCGCGGAAAGCACGTGCCAGTGAAGATGCGCGTCGGGGCCGGACGGGTGAAAAGGCTGGGGCACGCGCGTGACCCGCACCTCGGACAATCCCGCGGCCGTCGCATGAGCTTGCAACTCTGCCGGGCCAAAGCCCAGCCATAGATCAGCTTGTTCCTCGCGCATCGATTCGTCGTCGTGTGCTTCGTAATCGAGGACCAGCAGCGACCCACCCGGGCGCACACACCTGGCGAGCGCTCGCAACGCTTCCACGGGTTGAGGCGCGTGGTGCACGACGCGTGACGCGATCACCACGTCCGCTTCTGGGAGATCTTCCAGACTCGCGGCTTCGTTCAAGTCCGCGCAAACGAGCTCCACGTTGGTGTGACCGCGGCGCGCCAAACGCAGACCCGCGAGCTCGAGCCGGCTCTTCTCCCGGTCGAGCGCGATCACGCGCCGGAACAGCGGAGCCAAGACTTCGAGCAACCGGCCATCCCCAGTGCCGACTTCGATCGCGAGCTCACGCGCCGGGATCAAACCGGACAGCATCGCGAGGTAGGCGGGGAGCTCGGCCGGGTACCCGACCAGATCCGCATCGGCCTTATCCTTACTCTTCGCGAAGAACTCGCGCGCCGCGGCATCGCGACGCCGAATCAGTTCGGGGACACGTTCGAACACGCCATCGTTCGCGCAGAGCGTGCGGCCTGCTTCGAGCGCGTCTCGAATCACGGCATCGTGACTTGCAGCTGGGAGCAGCCGAACGAAGACGCGCGTGCCCTGCCGGCGTTCGCCAAGCATGCCCAATTTCCGGAGTGCGGCTGCATGGCGCGAGACGTTGGACTGGCTCTCGCCCAAGAGCTCACTGAGCTCGCCGATCGAGAACTCCTCGTGAGCGGCGAGCGCAAGTAGCCGTAATCGCAAAGGTTCTCCTAGAACCTTGTACAATTCCCAGCGCTTGTCGCTCTCGATCACGCCCTGCATCGAGACACTCTATGCCTCAATGCGCATGGACGCAAGAATCAACTACGACTCGTACTGGTCGTTTTCCGTCGGATTCTCACGTTCATACCTACATGGAGACAGGGGGTCTGGTCTTAAGGAAACAGGTGCGTCAGGCTGAGCGCGTCACAAGGGGGACAGAGACCCATGATAATGAGCTCGAGTCGTTCCAGCTTCGTATCATCCATCCTGGTTGTTCTTCTCCTCATTGGCGCAACAGCAGTCGCGATTCGCCACGCTCGCGCCGACGTCGACACCTCCCCGCTGTTGCAGCAAGCAGTGGACACTTCGCCACTGCTACAGCAGGCGATGCGATTCCGCGTCGCGGTCCACAAGAACAAGCGAACCGGCCTCTCGATCCCGATCTACCACTGCCGGCAAGCACGTGAAGGTTGCGACAAGCGCCTCACCGAGTTCGCGCACTACATCATCGATGCGGGCGAGAAGAACCGGGTCGATCCGTGGCTCCTCGCAGCGATGGCATTTCGGGAAAGTGGAATGAATCCGTTCGTGGTCGGAGCGGTCGGCGAGCTCGGCATCCTGCAGCTGCATCCGAAGAACCCGAAAGTGAAGTCGGTGCGCTTCGTGCGGGACGCCTATTACCGCCAGCGCTGCCGCAAAGAGGCCGGCGCCTGCCAGCGCGAAGTCGTCGACCGTGCGGCCGAGATTCTCGCTCGCTCCCTCGAGAAATGTGACAACGACCTGTACCGCGCACTCGGCATGTACAACAGCGGTAAGTGCGGCGGGAACAAGACGTACGCGGACCGCATCCTCGATGAGCGCGACAAGCTCAAGGACGCCGTCGGCTTGTTATAGAGGTCGGCTGTTCGGGTTTACGGAGGGCGCAAAAGACCGTAGAAACCCTCGGTGCGACTCGAACCAACTCTGGAAGTTCTGGGAACGACTGCGATTCGCGACGTACTCGGTGTCGAAGCACCGGCCGTCATTCGCGCCGCGAACCCGAGCCACGGCGACTACCAGCTCAACGGCGTGCTGCCACTCGCCAAGCAGCTGAACAAGGTCCCGCGCGAGCTGGCCCAAGCGGTCGCGGATCGTCTGCAAACAGAGTCCGCCATCGCGTCGGCCGAAGTCGCCGGCCCCGGCTTCATTAACATCAAGCTCGACCCAACCTGGGTCGCAGCCCAGGTCCTCGAGGTCGCGAAAGACACCGCGCGCGACGGCGTTCCGCGGACGGACCGGCCGCTCCGAACGGTCGTCGACTTCTCGGGGCCGAACATCGCGAAGCAGATGCACGTCGGCCACCTTCGCTCGACGATCATCGGCGACGCGATCTGCCGGCTGCTGCGTTTCATCGGTCACCCCGTGATCGGCGACAACCACCTCGGCGATTGGGGCACACAGTTCGGCCTGCTCATCGTCGGGATGCGCGAGTTCGGCTCGAAGGCCGCGCTCGAGAAGGAACCGATCGAAGAGCTCGAGCGGATCTACAAGTTGGCGACCGCGAAGGCGAAAGAGGATCCGGCGACGGCGGCCGCAGCCCGAGCCGAACTCGCGAAGCTGCAACGCGGTGACCCCGAGAACCGAGCGCTGTGGGAGCAGTTCGTAGCGGCGACCCGAGTGGAGCTCGATGCGACCTACGCCCGACTCGGCGTCACGTTCGATCAGTGGCTCGGCGAGAGCGCGTACGAAGAGCTGCTCGCCGGGGTCGTCGAAGATCTGAAGAAGCGGAACATCGCGCGCGAAGACCAGGGCGCGCTCTGCGTGTTCTTCGAGGATCAACCGGAGCTCGGCAAGAGTCCGCTGATCATTCAGAAGCAGGACGGCGCGTACCTGTATTCCACGACCGACATCGCAACCGTGCTCTACCGCCGCGATCACTTTCAGTGTCAGCGCGCGGTCTACGTCGTCGACAAACGGCAGGCGCTCCACTTCAAGCAACTGTTCGCGACCGTTCGGAAGCTGGGCATCGAGATGGAGCTCGAGCACGTGAGCTTCGGATCGGTGATGGGCAAAGACGGTAAGCCGCTCAAGACGCGCGACGGCGGAACGATCAAGCTCGCCGAGTTGCTCGATGAAGCACAAGCGCGCGCCTCTGAACGTATGCGCAGCGCGCGTGAAGAGAACGTGCTCGAGTTGAGCGACGCGCAGATCGACGAGCTCGCACCGGTCGTCGGCATCGGCGCCGTTCGCTACGCCGACCTCATGCAAAACCGTTCCAGCGACTATCAGTTCGACTGGGACAAGCTGATCTCGTTCAAGGGCAACGCCGGTCCGTACTTGCAGTACGCGCACGCGCGCATCGCCGCGCTGTTTCGCAAAGGCGAAGTCGATCCAGCCACGCTTCCACTCGATGCCCCACTTGCGCTCGCACATCCGGTGGAGCTCGCACTCGCGAAGCACTTGCTGAGATTCGCGGACGCGGTGAACCAAGCAGCGGAGCAGAGCCTCCCGCACCTCGTGTGCGAGCACCTCTACGACCTCGCCCGCCACTTCAGCGCTTTCTACGAAGCCTGTCCCGTATTGAAAGCAGAGCCCCGGGAACGCACCGCACGTCTGGTGCTCGCTTGGCTCGTTGGGCGCCAACTGCGGCGAGGACTCGGTTTGCTGGGGATCGAAGCGCCCGAACGTATGTGAGCGCGTCTGTGAGCCTCGCCTGTGCTACCCTAGAGCGGCACCGGCCATGACGAGCAAGCCCGCAGCGAGCGCAGACAAAGACGTGAGCGGGAGTCAGCGACCCCCTGCGCAAGCGGTCACGATCGCGAGCGAGCTGATCGCCGGAACCGCGCAGCCGGCGCTCGATCACTACATTCGCGGTCTCATCGACCGCGACTCCAAGGAGAGTGTGAGCCTCCTCGCGAGCAAGGTGCTCGAAGAGGTCGCGAACCAGAAGCCTGAGATGCTCGCGCCGCACATCGAGCGCTTCGTCTCGGGCCTCGGCTCCGAGCGGCCACGCTCCGCGCAGTGCTCGGCGCACGTGCTTCCGATCTTGGCGAGGGTGGCCCCGGCGAAAGTCGCGAAGCACCTCGCCACGATGCAGGCGTCCTTCGGCACCGCGTCGGAGATCGCTCGCGACGGTTTGGTCCGCACGTTCGTGTCGCTCTGCTTGGCATCGGTGACCTACCAGCGCCGCCTGATCGAAGTCTTCGAGCAGGCGCTGCGCGAAGCCGATCCCAAGGCGCTCGTCCGGTGGGTCGAGCTGATCCTTCCGGCGCTCAAGGGCGAGCCATACGCACAGGCGCGTAGCATTGCTGAGGCTAGGATCCACGAACCCGAGTTGCCCCGACCTGTCGCACAACGTGTCGCGGAATTGCTCGGCGTGAAGCTACGTGCGATCCCGAACGAACGTAAGTAGCTAATACCGGCTTGACCCAGCGAAGTCGGGTCAAGTGTAAGTGTAGTCTGCATAGCAAGCTTGCGCGAAACTCCAAGTTCGCAGATGATGCGTCGCGGCGGTGGTTGGAGTGCTCTCCCCCCCGAGCTGGCTCCTTCCACCGCCCTTTAATCGCCCCGTTGCAGCCGCTAGCGGCTAGCAGGCCCCCGCTTGTCCTCAGACAGCGGTGATGTCCGCTGCGGCTGATGGCTGCAGCTGGTGTAAACGCAGTTAGACGGCCAAAAGTCCTGGCTCAAAGTCAGGTGGCGCGCTGTAACCCATCAGCTGCAGAGTCGTACCGGCTACGTTGGACAAAGTCGGCCGTGCCACGGTGTCATCGATGCGCAGTGATGCGGACGGCGCATACACGTAGAACGGGACCTGGTTGAGGGTATGGCTGGTCTTGTTCTTGCGTTTGCCGGTGTTGTCTAGCGCAAACTTATTGTGCTTATCGAGCTCGAACATCTCGTCCGCGTTGCCGTGGTCCGCCGTCACGATCAGTGCGCCGCGCAGCTTCTCGACCACCGGCAGTAGCCGACCAAGACACAAGTCGACGGCTTCGACC
This sequence comes from Polyangiales bacterium, assembly GCA_035687405.1. Lineage (GTDB taxonomy): Bacteria > Myxococcota_A > Polyangia > Polyangiales > JAFGIB01 > JADGRF01. Next base: position 32,399 of record DASRXR010000894.1, on the reverse strand, counting down.
GCCATCACGGCAGCTCCGATTTTGCCGGTGTGACCAACCATGTCCCCGTTCGCATAGTTGAACCGACCGTGACGTAACTCCCCGCCCGCGAGCTCGGCCAGGATCGCGTCCGTGATCTCCGCCGCCTTCATCCACGGACGCTGCTCGAACGGCACGCGATCGCTCGGAACCTCGACGTACTTCTCGTACTTCGCGTCGAACATCCCGCTTCGATTGCCGTTCCAGAAATACGTCACGTGACCAAACTTCTGGGTCTCGCTGCAGGCGAGCTGACGCTGCTTGTTTCGGACGAGGTATTCCCCGAGCGTGCAGTCGATCGCAGGCGGTGACACGAGGTAGTGCCGAGGGACGTGAAGGTCGCCGTCGTACTCCATCATGCCGGCGAACATCACGTCCGGCTTCGGGCCGCGCGGGAACTGTTTGAAGTCTTCCTGCTCGAATGCCTGACACAACTCGATCGCGCGGTCGCCGCGGAAGTTGAACATGATCACCGCATCGCCATCCACGATCCGCCCGATGGGCTTGCCCGCCGAGTCGACGATGGCGAACGGCGGCAGGTCCTGATCGATCGTGCCGGGGTGGTCGGTGCGAAACGTTTCCACCGCTTCGAGCGCACTCGGAAACCCGCGCGCGTCGCCGAGCACGTGCGCGTTCCAGCCGCGCTCGACGATCCGCCAGTCGGCGCCGTAGCGATCCATCGTCGTCATCTGACGCCCACCGCCCGATGCGATGCGGTAGTCGCGATCGGACTTTTGATCGATCTCGGCGAGAACCTTCTCCAACATGTCGAGATAGATCGGCGCACTCGTCTCCGAGACGTCGCGACCATCGAGCAACACGTGGACGCGCGCACGTTTCACACCGAGTTGATCGGCCGTGCGCAGCATCGCGAACAGATGCTCGATGTGCGAGTGCACGTTGCCGTCCGAGAGTAGACCGATGAAGTGCAGTGTCGTGTCCTGCGACACGACGCGCTTCACCAGCGCGCGCCAGGTGTTGCCTTCGAACAGCGCGCCGCTCCGAATCGCGACGTCGACCAACTTCGCGCCTTGGTCGAACGTGCGGCCCGCACCGAGCGCGTTGTGCCCGACTTCGCTGTTGCCCATGTCCGAGTCGTTCGGCATGCCGACCGCGATGCCGTGCGCGGTGAGCAACGTCGTCGCGGGTTGCTTCGCGAGGAAGTCGAGCGTCGGAGTGCGCGCGAGCCAGACCGCGTCGCCTTCATCGTGATGACCATGGCCAACGCCATCCATCACGCACACGAGCACGGGCCCAGGCACACCGGGAAAGCGCGGATGCTTCTTCAAGTTCCAGTCGGTCATGGCACCACTCCCTCAAGCTGAGAGGTACCACATCCGCTTAATCACGGTAGTTCGAATGCCACGACTGGTGCCGGTGTTCGATCTGGAAACGCAGCACCTATCAACGACAATAGTCGAACGAACAATGTGGCCTTTTCGCCCTGCACCGTGACGCCGCACGCCGTTTGACCGCACACCGGCCGTGTCGTCTCGGAAATGGCGGATGACGCCGAGACGGCTTCTTGAGCACGAAACTGAAACGAAGCTTCGGTCGCGGGCTCCGCTTGTTCCACCTCGGCAACCGGATCGACATTCTTGGACTTCTTCGAGGGCTTAACCTTCTTGCCTTTCTTCGCGGGCTTTGCAGGCTCGGCTGCGACGGGCGCGGGCGGTGGTGCGCCGACGCGAAAGAACCCGACGTTCACGCCCTGCCCTGCAGCGTAGAGCACGGTGCGAAGTGTGCCGCCGTCCGCGATCTTTTCTGGCTTGAACGCGCAGCTGCCGCTCGGTGCAGCGCGACATCCCGTCTGCACTGCTTCCCACTGCGACGTGAAGTCGCTCCACGGTCGCGATGCGGCGCCCGCGATCGCGACGTCTTCGTCGTTCTTCGTCTTCGCGCGCACGGTGTAGTTGTCGAGCGTGAGAAAGCCGGTGTTGGTCTGACTTCCAGGCGGTCGCACTTTGAACGAAACGCTGTCCACGTTCGCTGCCTTCGCGGTCGCGAGCACGAGCGACGCACTGCTGTATGGAATCGAAGAGCTGACCGAGAACAGCAGCTTCGCGTGCGGCGTCTTCGCCAACGCGTCTTTCAACTTCGGCAGCGTGTCGCCCGAACGATCCGCCGGTGCAAACACACCATCGGTCAGCGTCAGCACTTGCAGACCACCGACGTTCAACGCAGTCGAGGAGAGCTCGACTTCGTGTGCGTCCGCGGGTGCCGCGCCTGAGTTGCGCGCGGACAGCGCGAGATCGAGCACGCCGACGATCGGGCCCGACGGCGCGGCCGCTGCGTCTTCCTTTTTACCGCACGCTACGCACAGGCTGACGAGACACGCGAGTTGGGCGGAACGAATGAACAGATGAAACATCGGGGGTCGGGGCATGGGGCGGGACTATAGCGATCGCCCTGCGATGTAGTACACATGCTCGATGCCGCGTTTTCCTCGATCCGCGCCGAGTGCGCAGAGCTTGTCGGACCGTGTCTTCGGTCGGCTGGTCGCCAAATCGGGCAGCTATCACGGCAAGTTGTATCCACTGCACGTCGGTGACACCTACCTAGAGCCGCTCCCACAGGCGCGCGCGCAAGAGCAGAAGGCCGAACTCTGGGAGCGTCTTCACAACTACGCGCCAGTTCAGGGTGAGCCCATGCTACTCGAGGCGATCCGCAAGAAGATCTCGCGGCGCAGCAAGCTCGAAGTACCGGCCGACTGCGTTCAAGTGATGTCCGGCGCGACCGCGGGCCTCGGAGTCGTCGCGACCGCGCTACTCGAGCCCGGCGACGAAGTGATCATCCCCGCGCCGTTTTGGCCGCTGATCCGCGGCATCGTTCGCGCGCGTGGTGCGACCGCAGTCGAAGTGCCGTTGTTCTCGAAACTAGGGGAGCCCAGCTTCGATCCGGTCGCCGCGATCGCGGCCGCGATTACGCCGCGTACGGCTGCGATTTACGTAAACTCACCGCACAACCCGAGCGGAGGCGCGCTGTCCGAAAGTGTTCTTCGCGGCATCGGGCGCTTGGCGGCGCAACACGATCTCTGGCTGATCTCGGACGAGGTCTACGAAGACGTCTACTTCGGCGCGACGCCGCCGACGTCAGCGTTCACGCTGCCGGAGTTCATCGGCCGCACGGTCTCCACGCACAGCGTCTCGAAGGCGTACGGTCTCGCCGGCGCGCGTGTCGGCTATACGCATGGGCCGCGCGAAATCATGGAAGTGATCCGCGGGGTCCAGACGTTCTACACGTATTGTGCCCCGCGGCCCCTGCAGTTTGGAGCGGCGCACGCGATCGAACAGGGAGACGCCTGGCTCGGCGATATGCGCCGTATTTATGCGAGCGCGGGCCAGGCTGCGGCGCATGCACTCGGTGTACCCGAGCCCGCCGGTGGAACGTTTTTGTTCTTCGACCTGACGCGCTTTTTGAAACCGGGAGAGACCGGCGAAAACGTGCTCGAGCGCTGCCTCGACGCGGGCGTGATCCTGACGCCAGGCACAGCCTGCGGCAAAGATTACGAAAATTGGGCCCGTCTGTGTTTCACCGTGATTCCTGAGCCAGAGCTACGCGAGGCGCTCGCGCGGCTGCAAGTTGCGCTGGGAATCTCGAAGTAGTTAGGAGAGCGAACTAGACGTGCCACAGACATTGACTTCGGAGGCTCGCGATGTGAGAGGCTGTCGCACTTTCCTACTGCGAATCGCTCGCCCCATGCAGCGTTGTCGCTACGCTTACTGACATCAGAATGCCTGCCCCCCGACCTGATCGAAGTCTGTTGGACAATCTCGCCCCGAGCGAGACAGGCGGCTCACGCGCCTCCCAGCCAGACTCCGCGGCCGACCGCCAAGCGCGGGCACTGATCGCCCGGATTCAGAAAAATTGGAACGATGTCGAAGCGATCCGCGGCCTGGCGGATCACTATTCGAAGGCCGGAGACTACCCGTCGCTCGCGAACCTGATGGAGGGTTGGGGCGACGCGCTCGAGGATCCCAAGCGCGCGGCGGACGCCTACGTGGAGGCCGCAGATGCGCTGCTGATGGCAGGTCGCCCCGGGGACGAATCGCGGCTGCTGTTCGAACGCGCGCTGAGCCGTGACGCGTCGCATGCACAGGCGCTCGACCGCGTCAGCCGCGTGCTCGAAGAGGCCAAGAACTACGATCGCTTGAAGCAAGTGCTGAAGTACGTCGCACATCAGCTGCAACAGCAATCGGGCAGTCCGCAGCTGTTGGCGTCCGTGCACTATCGGCTCGGGCAGGTCTACGAGAATCACTTCGAAGAGCCGCGCAAAGCGGCGACGCTCTACCGCCAAGCGATCGAAGAAAATCCGCGGTTGGTCACTGCCATCGTCGCCGCGCGCCGCTTGTACGAAGAGCAAGGCAACCACAAGACCGTCAGCGTGTTGTACGAGTTCGAGATCGAAGCGACTCCGAACGTCGACGACAAACACTCGCTGTTACTGACTCTGGCGCGGCAGAAGCGCGAGCAGTGCGACGACTTGGATGGCGCGGTCCTCGCGTTCAGGCGCGCTGCGAAGCTCGCGCCCAACAGCGTGCGCGCATTGTTTGGTTTGGCCGAGACACTCCTCGCACGCAGCGAGCGAAGTGAAGCGCTCGCGAGCGCAGCCGATCAACAGCGTGCAGCCGAAGTCTTTTTTCACCTCGCGCAGCGCGTGCCGCCGAGCGATGCGACGCCGTACTTACAGCGCGCGCTCCTCGTCGTGCCCGGTCACGAAAAAGCGCGCGCGATGCTCGAAAATATTCGCAAGCCGCCGGCTTCGGGAAGTCCGCTGGCGCCGCGCAATTCGGAGCGAGCGACCGGCGCGGCAGGTGCTGCCGAAGATTGGCTGCGCGACGGAGACTTGAAGGTCGAGGTCGAGGAGCTCAGCAGCGGCGAGTTGCTGCCGATCGACGACGACGCGGCTGCGCGCATGTCCGGGCCGCCCCACACGTCTAAAACGCGTGCGCCGTCGATCCCGCCTGCGACGCTCGTGTCGTCATCGCGGCCGAAGCGTCAGTCGCCGATGCAGGGACTTCCACCGGCTGTACCTCCCGTGACGACAGTTGCCCCTGTCACAGCTGCGCCAGCTCCACCCGTTCCGCCGGCAGTACCGCCCGCCCGGCCCGCTCCGCCGCCCGCAGCTGCAGCGCTGCACCCGAAGCTCACGGCGGTGGCTCTGCCGGACGACCCGACGCGCGCGCCACTCTCGGTCAACGTCGGTGGCACCACGGACTCGAACTTCTACGTCGTGGAATCCGACCAGCTGATCGACGGCGGCGTGTTCGTCGCAACGTACTCACCGCTCGCGGTCGACGACCACGTGACTTTGACGATCACGTTACCCGGTAAACAGGTCGCACGTGCCTACGGTCGCGTCATGCTGACGCGCGATCTGATGGACGCGTTCGACGACCACATCCCCGGCATGTGCATCGCGTTCGAGCGCCTCGATGCCCGTTCGTTTGGGTTGATCGAGCGGTTCGCTCGCAAGCGCCCCCCCATGTTCGTAGACTAATGTTCGTGGACTAGCGCTGCACTTGTGCCGCACTAGCTTGCGCGGCGCGATCAGTCCGGCACCAACACGTACTGGCCGATGATCTCGCAGTCGCTGTAGAAACCATCGCGGCAGTAACGCGTGCCTTCGCTGCACACGAGCGTGCCGCCTACGACGTGCACGTCCGGCGGATCGCACTTCATCGGCATCGTGCCAGGCTTGCACGGGCAGTTGAGCTTCGGCTGCTTACAGCGACGGCATTCGTCAGTAACGTTCGGGTCCTTGTCGTCGCAGTCCGCGCCCTTCGTGCAGTACTGGCCGAAGCCGTCGCCGTCGCCGTCGACGCACTCGTATAGGTCATCACCGCCGTCGCGGTGGATGACTTTCGGCGGCGCCTCGTCGTCCCCGCAACTCAAGGCGCTCAGTAGACACAAACACAGGGCGACACGAGCCCACGTGACCGACTGCATTTCCCTCACCTCACTATCAGCTAAAAAAGTGTTCCACAAACGGTGGAGGACTGCACCCACACACGTCGCAGGCACGGCTCGGATGAGGTAGGGCATCCGCAGCTGTGAGCTGCAGCGCTCGCTGGACACTGATTTCCACTGACTCGGGTTGAGGTATCGCGCAGCATGTTTGGGTCATATTCACGGTCGCGACTGTGATTTGTATTACCTGCCTCGAATGCATTCCTGACCGCGGTGTAAAGTGGAACGTGCGCTTCTGCTCGTTCGGACGCTCGATGTCGACAGTCGTTACTAACACCTCGGAGCGCTGAGCATGGTGCCCGAGCTCCTGCGTTTGTCGTTTCCGGATCTAGGCTCACTCGAGCGCGAGATCACTAACAACATTCGCTACGGACGCGTCTTCGTGGGTGAGGTGCTGGACTCACCCGTCCTGACGGAAGGCGTGCTCGTGATCGTGCACCCGGTGCACGGGCGCGAGCTGCGGCTGGCAGCGCAAGTCGTGATGGTGAACAACGAAGGGCCGATGCGCGGCACCGGGATCGCACTGCGGAGCTTCGGGCCGAGCGAAGTCGAGCTCGTGCAAGCGTTCGCGCGCGAGTCGGCGGCGGGTGCGGGTGTCGCTGAGCCACGCGGGCGTGTGCAGACGCCGCAGCCACGTGAGCGCGCGATGACGCCGCCACCTCGGCCTCGAGCGGAGACGCCGCAGCCACGTGCGCGGACGGAGACGCCGCAGCCACGTGCACGCGCCCTGACACCGCCGCCGCGGCCCTTCGCGGACGCGTCGCAAGCGCGCTCGCGAACTAACACGCCGCAACCTGAAGCTCGGTCGCGGCAGTCGACTCCAGTGCCGATGCCACTCACCCTTTCTGAGCGACCACGCCGTAGCACGCAGGAGTCGATCAACGACGCAGTGACTGTGCGGCCCGCCACCGGACCGATCGGGACGGGGACCGTTCCGCCAACCGCTCCTGAGAACGACTGGTCGGATTTGGAGAGCTCCGGGTTTGCTCGGGCGGCTTCGCGCGCGAACGCGGCGCCCGTTTCGCGCGTGGAGGCTCCGGTTGCGGTCGCTGCTCGGGCGGTTCGGCCGCCTGCGCGGGCTGAGGATGACTGGTCGGATTTTTCGGATCCTGAGGCGGAGGCTAAAGCTGCGGCGATTTTGGGGCGCGAGGTAGGAGCTGAAACACGCGGGCAGACTGCGGCTGTCGCGGGCCCCGACGAACACGACTCCGGACTCGAACACGAACATGTCGCGCTCGAAGACTCGCGCTTGGACGAGCACGAGCACTCAGATGAACCGGCAGACCCGGTCGAAGCGGCAGACTCGGATGACTCATCTCCGCCCGCAGCTGACGGCGGCGACGAGTTCGACGCCACAGACACGCCCACGACAGCACCCGTCGACGACGACGACTGGTCCGACGTCGCAGCTGCCATCGCAAACCCGGCTGCTCCACAAGCCAACGCTGCTGTCTCATCCGCGGCCGACGAGACCGAAGCCGAGGCTGACTCCGACGAGTCTTCCGATGACGACTCCGCGTTCGACGACGACCCCAACTACGATCCAAACGAGCCCAGAGCCTCGACCGAGCTTCAAAGCGAAAATCGGCAAGAACGGCTCCGCACTCTCAACGTCACCGAACAACTAAAGATCGCTCGGCGCGGAGAGTTGTCTGACCGCATCGTGATCGAACGGCTCTACGGCAAACAAGTTTGGGCAGCACTGCTGCAGAACCCGCGCCTCACACTGCCCGAAGTCGCACGCATCGCGCGCAAAGGCACCGTACCCCGGCCGCTGATCGAACAGATCTGCGACAACGCGCAGTGGACGAAAGAACCCAACGTTCGACGCGCACTGCTCGGCAATCCGAAAATGACCGGCGACAGCATCCTGAAGCTGCTTCGCATGATGCCGAAGCACGAGCTCAAGGTGATGGAGAAAGCCACGGCGTTCCCGATCTCCGTCCGCGATGCAGCCCGGAAGCTACTGCGCGAAGGTCAGCCCTAGCAGCCGTGTTAGCCCGCGCTGACCGCGCCCGGTTCGATTCGATAGATCACGCGCTTCTCGCCCGGCTTGCGGAACGGATACTTGTCCTTGCCGAGGTACTTCTTCGCCATCGCGTCGATGTGATCGTCGGCGCCATCCTCGGTGATCTTCGTGACCTTGCCGCGGACTGTCAGGCTCTTGTAAGGATTGTCCGGGTCCGTCACCGAAAACGAAACACGCGGGTCACGGCGGACATTCTTATCCTTCAAGCGGCCTGTCGCCGAGTTGACGAGGATCGTTTCGCCGTCGACGTCGACCCACACCGGACTCGACTGGGGACTGCCGTCGGGCATCAGCGTCGTGAAATGAATGAAGACCGGCTTCTTGAGCACTGCCTTCCAAGCGTCGGGCACCTGCGTCATGGGCGTGTTCCTTCCAGCAGTCCACTTAACCACGGCGCCAGCACATTGCAGCATTCCTTGCGGCCAATCGTGCTACCCAAAGTCAGTCGCGCTCGCCTCTTGGCAGACGATGTGCGCATTCCGCTCCGCTGCGAGCGCGAGCGCCAACCGATGCGTCGCTCCCACCGGGAACCTGCGCAGACACCAACGCGCGTCGTCGTCCGCGACCTCGGCACCGAACCGGACCGGAACTGGATCCGGCTGCGCCGGATCGAACGTGATCGCACGCAACGGCGCACTCAGCCCTTTGCCGATGGCTTTGATGTACGCCTCTTTCAACGTCCACAGCTCGAAGAAACGCTCGCGCTGAGCTTCGCCGCTCAACGCCTCGAGCCCCTCGACCTCGATCGCCGAAAACACGTGGGTCGCCACGTTCATCACTTCGACCTTGCGCTCGACGTACTCGACGTCGACGCCGATGTCCGCAGCGCGCGTGACCGCACACGCGACGAGCCCGTGCGTGTGCGAAAGATTGAAACGAAACGCGCTCGCGACGTCCGGCGCCGAGATCTCCGGGCGACCGTGCTCACCAGCGACGAACGCAAAGCTCTCGGGGGCCGCGCCCGTCACGCGCGCCAGCAGTCGTCGAACCAGCGCATGCGCCACTAAATAGATGTCGCGGTCGCTCTCGAACCGAAAGCGCGCGTGCCTGCCGCGCTCGTCCTCGCTCAAACCCTCGAGCAGCGACTCGCGCGAATGCACGGCCAAGATCACCTCGGGCCGCGCGTAGGCGATGCCGGCTCGCAGCGAATCCTGATCCAGGTCGAACAACGCCATCTGTGCCTACGATGTCACGGCGGGCGGCTCCGCTCCATACAACTGTGACAGCAGCCCCGAGCTGCGGGCGATACTGCGCTTCACCGCAGCCTCCAGCAGCGCCGCACTCGCAAAAATGGTCACGCTCCGGCGTGCACGCGTCACAGCCGTGTACAGCAGCTCGCGCGTCACCACCGGCGAAACCTCGCTCGGAAACACGACCGCGACGTCGTCGATTTCCGAGCCTTGGCTCTTGTGCACGCTGAGCGCGAACGCCGGCTCGTGGGGCGGCAAGCGCCCGAGCCCGAGCCTCCGTGATTCGCCCTCGGGCGTCAGAAACCAGGCGCACAGCGGCCCGCGCGAGGTTCCTTCGAGTGCCGCGCGAACGTCTCGGTTGTGTGCGACGAAGTCCGGCGCGACGAGGCCGAGGTCGCCATTCCACAATCGGTTGCGATAGTCGTTCTGCGTCACGAGTAGAGGCCAACCCGCACACGCACCATCTGCGCGCGAGAGTAGATCGTGCTCGAACAGCAGCTGCGCGATCTGTCGATTCACGTATTCGACGCCGAGTGGACCCCGACGATGCGCGCACAACACGCGAAATCGGTCGAACTTACGCAGTGCCTGGCCGGGATTCGCCAGCGCGGCCTCGAGGTACGGCCGGTAACCGCTCATGACTGCCGCCGATAGCTGCGCGCCGAGCTCTTTCTCCGGCAGCTCCGGATGCAAGATCACGTCGGGATAGCGCTCGTCCGCGAGCACTTCGAGCACCGCTTTCAGATCTGCGCGCTGAATCGCCCGGGCGAGCACCGCGATGCCACTCGTCTCGGCGTAGCGATAGCTGCGCGTGAGATGCACCACGCCCGCTTCTCGCGCGCGTGTTGTCGCGTCGCCCGGCAACGCCAATCCCGCGCTGCACAGATCACCGAGCACAGCACCCGCCTCGACTGACGCGAGCTGGTCCTTGTCGCCGAGCAAAATGATCCGCGCGGTTTTTGGCACCGCCGCGAATAGCCGCGCCATCAACGTGAGATCGACCATCGACGACTCGTCGACGAGCACGACGTCCGCCGCCAGCTCGCGCGTTCGCTCGAGCGCATCGGCACCCGGAATCCGCGCGACTTCGAGCAAGGCTCGATGAATCGTGGTCACCTCGGTCGGGATCGCTTCGCGCACGGCAGCCACACACGTCAGCCGGCTCTTCGCTCCGCGAATCGCCTCGACGAGGCGCACTGCAGCTTTGCCGGTCGGCGCCATCAGCTTGATCCGCGGCAAGTGTTTCCCGCGCGCAGTCGCTTGCTCGATCACGAGCGCGAGAATCTTCACGACGGTCGAAGTCTTGCCCGTACCCGGACCACCCGAGATCAACGTCAGTCGGCGCCGGAGCGCGGTCGCTGCCGCCAACCGCTGCAGGTCGTCGGGGTCGCTCGTTCCAAAGTGCCGCTGGAGGCCGGTTTGCAGCTCGACTTCATCGACATCCACGACGGGCTCGCTCCCGCGCGCACGCACTTGGGCCGCGAGCGCGCGCTCGTGCTCGAAGTAGCGACGCAGGTACAAACGCCCTCCGGTATCCAGAACGAGTGGACTCGGATCCGAGTGGGTCGGGTCACCCACGAGTGTCGTCGCACGCAGGAGCTCGAGCCACTCTGCGAGTGGATGGCGGGGCAACAGGTCGGGTGCCAGCTCGAGCCGCTCCGCGAGCGCACCGCTCGCCAGTTCCGCGAGCGGCAAACAGACATGCCCCTCCGAGACGTGGCGACTCAAGAGCGCGATCACCAGCTGCAACTGCGGGTTTGTGGCCGCTGCCCCCAGCTGCGGCAACTCGTCCGCGAGCGCCACGTCCAGCGCGGACAGCACGCCGGCAGCTCGCAAGCTCGAAAGCAGGTCGCTCACGCTGCACCCACTCGACCGAGAAGCGCGTCGAACGCTTCGATCAACGCTCGGGTTGGACGCTCCGCGTGGACGCCGCTGCCGAGCGGATGTGACGGGCTCATCCCGCGCACGAACAAATAGTAGACGCCTCCGAAGTGTTGCGCGTACGAGTACCCCGGCAAGCGCAACTGCAAGTAGCGATGCAGCGCAACGCCGTAGATCAACGCCTGGAGCACGTAGTGATGGCCGATCATCACGTGCTGCAACCGCGCCGGGGCGTAGTCTTCGGCGTGTTCGCCGAGGTGATTCGACTTGTAGTCGATCAGGTAATACTTGCCGTCGTGTTGGACGACCAAGTCCATGAAGCCGCGCACGAAGCCAGTGACTTGATTGAAGCCGAGCATACGGAGCCGATCCGCATACGCACGTTCGAGCGCGCTCTCGCCCGTAGTCGCCAATAGCGACGCGAGCCGCTTCGCACTGAAGTCGTGTTGCACACTCGCACGCGCAAACAACTCTTGCTGCTTTTGCACCAGCGCCGCGGCTGCAGGTTCCGGCAGAGGAAACACGAACTCGAGCTCGTTCACGCGTGCACTCGGCGCGACGACCGACAAGCTCGGGAGCTCGAGACCCCCGACGGTGAGCGGCGTTCGCAACGTTTCGAAGATCGCGGACGCGAGCACCTCCGGCGACGCAGTCGTCATTCCATAGGCAGCGAGACCCGCCGCGACGGTTGGGATCAGCGCTTCGGGGCCTTCCACGCGAAAATCGCTATGTTCGTAGAGCGAATGCACGAGGTGTCCGAAGCTCGCGCCCGCGACGAAGTCCGCGAGCAACACGCGTGGACGCTCTGCGAGAAGCGGCTCCGGCGTCTCGACCGGCGCGGCTTCGTCGCGATCGAGGCCTTCCAGCGCCGGCAGCGAGAGATCGGCTTCGGCGATGAGTCGCGAGAAGCTGCTGCTCCGCACGCTGTCGACCGGGGATCGCACGAGCGTTCGCGCCGACAACGCTGGAGTCTCGGCTACGCCCGCAGCCCACGGCTGCACGGCGGCCAAACTCGCTATCGTCACTTCGACCGCACCCTCTGCCGCCGTCGCGAGTGCCTCGAGATCTGCACGCAGATCTGCATCCGAGAGCGACTCGATGCGCGCCGCCGTGCGTTCCGGCCGATCGTCCGCGAGCTCGCCACCGGCTTGATGGAGCACGTAGCCGAGCGCCGAGCCTTCCGCGCTCGCGAACGCACCCCAAACCACGCTCACCCGATGTTTCGCGCGCGTCAGCGCAACGTATAGAAGCCGCAACTCTTCGGACAACGCTTCACGTTTCGCGCGTTCCAAGTGTTCGGCCGCCGGTGCACCGTCCTGACTTCCGAGATCGAGCGTCAGCCGATGCGCCTGCTGCGGATCGTGAAAGCGCGGATGTTCTTTGTCTTGACCGCGTAAGAGCGACCCATCCCACGAAAACGGACAAAACACGATCGGGTACTCGAGCCCTTTGCTCTTGTGGATCGTCGTCAGAGTCACGGCTTCAGCGTCGCTCTCCAACCGGATCTGCACGTCCGCTGCCGCCAGACCACTGCGCTCGCGGTCGCCTTCGCGCATACGCCGGTGCCACTCGAGCAACGCGAGCGGGCCACTTCGGCTGCGCAGCGCTTCGGCGTGAAGCAGCTCGACGAGATGCATCAAGTCCGTGTAGCGGCGCTCGCCGTCGTCGCGCGACAAGAGCCGCTTCGCGACGCGATACCGATCGAGCAACGCATGCATCGCGCGAATGAAGCCACGCGCCTGCCAGAGCTCACACAGCGCGTGAAACGTCCCGACCCACTCGTCCCACGCGGCCTCGTCGTTTTCGAGGTTCGCGAGCTCGTCACCGCGCACGCCGAGCATCGACGTCGCGAGCGCCGCACGCACGCGATTGGCCTGTCCCGGCTCTGCCATTGCAGCCATCACGCGCTCGACTTCCACGGCCATCTGCGAATCGAACACACTCGCATCCCCATCGAGCACCGCCGGGACGTGCAGCTTGCGAAGCTCCGCTTGCACGCGCTGCGCTTGGCGATTGGTGCGGCACAGGACCGCGATGTGACGCGGCGCGAGCGGCTCACCCGGCTTTTCGGGATCCGAGCCGAGCCACGACTTCGACTCGAGCGTCCTGACGATCTCGGCCGCGACGAGCTCGGGCAGCCGAAAGTCGAGGCGACCCTTCGCGATCGGCTTGAGATTTTCGGGGTCGATCGCGGTCCGCGGGATGAACGTGATCTCGAGCGGCGCACGCTTTCCTAGCGGACCGTGCAAACGATCGCGAGCGCCGCTCGGAGCGGCGACCGGCTGGTAGCTGATCTCGGGCCACACGAACGGGCGCTCGACGCGCGCCCACAACGTGTTCAGCGCACGCAACAAGCGCGGATCGGACCGGTGATTGACCGGCAAACTCACACGCGGCGCTGCCGCTGCTGCCGCGAGGTACGCGAAGATGTCCGCGCCGCGAAACGCGTAGATGGCCTGCTTCGGATCGCCGACCAAAAGCAGGCTTCCCGGCTCGGGTCGCTCGGGTGCGTAGACGCGCTGAAAGATCTCGCACTGCACTGGGTCGGTGTCTTGAAACTCGTCGATCAGCGCCGCAGGGTGTGCCGTTCTCAGCCGCGCGATCAGACCCTCTCCGCGGGCGCCGCGCAGCGCCGCTCGCAGCTGCAGGAGCAAGTCGTCGAAGCCGAGCTCGGCGGCTTGAGCTTTGCGGCGCGTGAGCTCGCTTCGCGCGTAGGCGAGTAACGCGTGACGAAACGTGACGAGGTCGACGTCGAGCGCGGTGAGCAGCGCTGCCGCCGCGGCGTGGAGCTCACCGCACGCGTCGAAAAACACGTGGTTCGGTTTTACTTTGCCCTTCTTCGGCTGGAGCTGCTGCGGCGTCAATCGCTCGAACCACTTCGGCAGCGGCGGCGTACCAAACTGCGCGATCTCGCTGAGCTCGGCCGACCACGCGCCGCAGATCTGCTCGGGGCGATAGCGGTTCAGGGGAAAGCGACCATCGGTCAGCACCTCGATCAGCGCAGGCGCGTGCGCGACCCATAGCTCCTGCACGCGCGCTGCACTGGTCGCAAAGCGTGTGCGAAGCAGCTCGGTTGCGCGCGCCTCGAGCTCCGGCTCCGGCACGAGGACGACGTCGGGATGCGAAAGTGCGCGCTCCACGAGCAGGGCGAGTGAGTCGGTCGTGACGCTGCGCGCGCGCAAGTGTGCGACGAACGACTCCGACCCATCGCACAGCTGATTCGACCAGAAGTCCTGCACGACCTCACGGATCAACAGGCGGTCGTCTTCGAGCAAGCTCTGATCGAATGCTGCGCCGCTCTCGAACGTGTAGCCGGCGAGCACGCGCTGGCAAAAGCCGTGGATGGTCGCGATCGACGCCTCATCGAACTGGCGCAACGCGTCCTGCAAGCGCGTGCGCCCGCGCTCGAGGTGGCCGGCCTCGCGCGCGCGTTCGGCGAGCGCGACGAGGTCGCGATCCCGCTCGAGGTTCGCAACGCCGGGCAGACCCGACTCGCATGCATCGAAGCAGTCGAGCGCCTCGACCAAGCGCCTTCGAATGCGCAAACGCAGCTCCGCTGTCGCCGCGCGCGTGTAGGTGACCACCAGGATCTCCGAGACGCTGAAGCCTTTTTCGAGCACGAGCCGCACGAACAACGTGGCGATCGTGTGCGTCTTGCCCGTGCCGGCACTGGCTTCGACCAGTGTCGTGCCTTCGAGCGGGAGCCCGAGCAGATCCATTGCGGGTATCGCGCTCAATCGTCCCTCCGGCACGCGAGGAGCGGCAAGTACACGCGCGTTGCGAGCTCTCGAAACGAATACGGCTTCGGCACCGCAAGTACGGTGTCGAAGTCGGGGAAGAACTGGCTCACGTAGGCGTCGTCCGAGTCGCAGACGCCGCTGTCGTAGAGCTTGCTGAACTTGCTGCGGGCTGCGTTCTCCGCCTGAATCTCCGACTTGCCTTGCTTGATCTGCGTCGCGTATTCGCGCGATGAGTGCTCGAACAGCGGGATCGGGCCCGCGATCACGGCCGCATACACATCGAGCAGCTCGCGCAGCACTTCGCGCGCGTCAGCCGGCGCGACGAGCGTGATCTGCTCGGCTTCGCGATTGTTGCGCCCGATCAGTACGCTGCGCTCGGGCAACCCGAGCTCGGGATGTTGCGCGCGCAAGTAACACATCACGACGTGGCGAATGAACAGCTGCAGCTCGTGGCGGCCGCCGGTGCTCGAGTATTGCACGCGAAGCTGCGCGCTCGGCCAGAGCTGCTCCAGCCGGCCGGTGATGCGCGTACCGAGAAACTGTAACCCGACTTCGACCGGCGCCATGCGCCCGCCTCCCGCTTCGGCATCGAACGCGGTGACGATCGCAGCGACTTGGTCGTCGAGCGCGCGATACGCGAGCTTGCCCGGCGTGCCGAGCGGAAGCCGGCCGCGCGCGCGCTCGCGTTCGTACGCATCCCAGTCGAGCGGAGCTGGTTCCGGACGGCTCGGCTCGAGTCGTTGCGTCAGCAGATCGGTTCCGAGCTGCCAACGCTCGAGCGCATCGAGCTCGAACGGTTCGCGGTCGCCCAGGATCGACACGTCGCGACCGAGCGACAAGCCGAGCTTTTGGCGCGAGAACAAACGCAGCGGCCGCACCAAGCCTTCTTCGAGCTCGCGCAAGTTGATCGCAGCCGGCGGCCCCATCACGCGATTTGGATCGAGCGCACAAAACGGCTCCGGGCGAACACGGGGCCCGCAGACTGCACGCGCTCCGTCGAGCGCCGACGTCGCGTAGCTGAACAAGCGCCGATCACGGTCTGGTGCGAAGTAGCGCGGGCTCGCCGCCGCCAGCGGATGGCGCGTGGTGAGCCGCGCTTCCATCGCGCTCACCGAGGCGGGCGTGGCACTGCCGAGCTGTTCCGGGAGCGCGAAGCTGCGCGCGACGTGATCGATCAGCTCGGTCACGAGCACGGAGGGAAGTCGCGGTTGTCCGTCGTGAATGCTCTGGCCGACGTAGCTCAAGATCAGCTTGTCGCGCGCAGACAGCAGCGCTTCGAGAAACAGCTCGCGGTCGTCGTCTCGCCGGGAACGATCGCCCGGCTGGCGCTTCGCCGCCATCAAGTCGAAGTCGAGCGGCGTGTCGATCGCGGGGAACGCCCCGTCGTTCAAACCCAGCACGCAGACCACACGAAACGGAATGCTGCGCATCGGAACGAGCTGGCAAAACGTGACGCCGCCGCTCAAGAAGCCGTGCATCGCCGGCCGCGCTTCGAGCGCTCCGGCCAAGAGACGACGAACGTCTGCAAGCTCGATCGCTTCGTCGAAGCCGGCGCGCTGTGCGTCTTGCTCGAGGCCGAGCAACGCCTCACGCAGCGTGGCGTGCTCGGCAGCGTTGTCGCGGCTCTCTTCGATGAATGCCGCGAGCACGCGCGTCAGGCGCTCGCGCCAACCGGCGAGGTTCACCGCTTGTTTCAGCTCGAGCCGGAACGCGAACAGCAGCTTGCAAAACGCGTGAAACCGTCCGAGCAAGTCGGCATCGCCGCTGTCGACTTCGGCCGGCGCGCAGCCCGCAAACAACCTGCCGGGCGGGTTACCGCTCGCGTACCCGAGCATCAACCGCGACAAACCGAAGCGCCACGTGTTCTCGTCGCGCCGCGGTTGCCCAACCTCAGCCCGATGCTCCGCGTCGACACCCCACCGAATGCCGCTGTCGTCGACCCACTCACGAAGCTGTTCGACTTCGTCCATCGCGAGCTCGAAGCGTTCGCGAATCGGATCCTGACCGAGCAAGTCGAGCACCTGACTGGCTGCGAACCGCGACTCGAACACCGCCAGTAGTGCATCGAACGCGCTGAGCACGGCGTAGCTACTGCGCGCGCTGCGGTCGGCGACGCGAAACGGAATGCGCGTGCGACCTTCACTTTGCGCGAACACGGCTTCGATTACGGGCGCGTAGCTCGCGATGTCGGGGGTGAGCACGATGATTTGATGCGGTTCGACTCCGCGATCGGAGATCAGCGCGAGCAGCTGATCGTGAAGCACTTCGAGCTCGCGCATCGGACCGTGACAGGCGTGAATCGCCAGCGAGTCGTCGGCGGGCTCGAGCTGTTTGCGTTCGGCCGTGTTACCGGTGCGGTCCCGCAACCACAACATGTCTGATTGCAACGCGTGCAGCAGCGTGTCTTCGCCCGGGTCGCGATACAGATCGATCTCGCGTTCCGCGTACGGAAGCGCTTCGATCAGCTCTTGAAACTCGCGGCTATGGCGGCCGAGCGATGCGAGCAGGGCATGACTTTCGAACGGGTCGCGCGCTTGCGGAGCATCGGACTCGGGCGCGCGTCGCAGCGCACGGCTGCGCTCGCGTTCCGAGCGCAAGTCTCCGAAGTACTCGCGACTCGGGCTGAGGACGTAGACGTGAACCTCGCGGTGCTCCGCGACCGCCGCCAAGAGCTGCAAGTATTGGGGCGGCAACGTCGAGACGCCGAAGACGTGCAGACGTTCTGGAATCCGCTCGACCGCACCCCGACCCGCCTCGAGCGCTCGCTGCGCGGATTGAACGCGCGCAGCCATGTGCGGCGCTGCCATCTGCACCCCGAGCGCGCGAAACAGCTCGGCCTGCCAGTGCGACTCGCGGCCTCGCTGCCACGCGAGCACGAGCTCAGGTCGATACGTCACGTAGTGATCGAACACGTCTGCGATGCGAGCCGCCAACACGAGCCGCCGCCCGATGCTGGCCTCTTGTTCGAGGTACGTGCGCACGGCTTGAAACTCGGCCTGGCCGGCGAGCTCGGCGATCAAGCGAGCGATCGCAAACTGCGTGCGCCGAGGTGCAAAGGCTTCGGGATCGAGCGTCGATTCGTCGAGCAGCGCCGTGAGCAGCGACTCCACCAGCTTGCCGGGAAATGGAAACGCTGGATTGGCCCACACGCCTAACCGGCTGGAGAGCTCCAGTGCCAACCAACGCTCCATCCCGGCGCTCGGCACCGCGATGTGTTCGGGCGCGAGTACGTTCGACAGGGGCTGCCGCACCGCATCAGCGAGCGCGTCTGCCAGCCGTTCCATGGAGTTACTGCGGTAGAGCTGCAGCGGCATCGGGAGGATCCGCGAGTGTAGCGGCAGACGTGGGCTCTGCAGCGCCCGGGCACCTGGTGGCTCGCGATAGGTGCGCATGCTACCTCACCTACACCCATGAGCAGCACCGGGTTTGACGAGAATATCGCGGTATCCGATGACGGGGATTGGCTGGAACACCAATTTTTCAGTCAAGCGCGGATGAGCCACCACGATCTGGACTGGGGTCCGGTCGCGCCGATGCCGCTCGGTGCGCGTCGCGCAATGTTGGCCGCGTTCGGAATGCTCGCGATCGCAATCGTAGGTTTAGTCGCGTTCGTCGTGTATGCGAACTTGATCATGCCCGCGCCAGTTTCAGTCGGCGCGGAGGGTCCGTTCGTGCCGCCATCAGCTGCAAGCGCGAGCGAACCGGTGACTGCACACGCTAATGCCCACTGATCGACGAGGCCGCCGCTATTTTGCGGTAGTTTGTTGCTAGTCGAGCGCCGGGCACGTGGCAGGCCGTGTTTAGCCCTATTCAAGTGGCGTACGAGGACATGACCGGGCCAATAAAATCGGGCCGCTCCAGCAGCTGAAACGGGTTGTGATGCGGTCGTTTGCTCACTTGCTCCATCAGCACAAACACTGTAATCGTGACCGCCTCAATTAGTTGCGAGGTAGGTGCGATGCGATTGCGTGCAATCAGATTGGGCGTGCTTGCTGCAGTATCGGGCTTGGTTTTGGCATGTGGAGGAGATGACGGCGGTGACAAACCGGCGGGCGGCGCGGGTACCAATGGAAGTGATGACTGTCCCGCGTTCAAGTCGTGCGGCGGCGATCCCGCCGGCGAGTGGACCGTCGACAACCTGTGCGTGACCGAGCCGCAGGGCTTATTTGCTGCGACGGTAAACCAAGCGGCGTGCTCGTCCGCGCTCAAGGGCGTGAAGGACGTGGACGGCAGCGGCACCTACAAGTTGGGGGCTGACAAGAATGCCATGTCCGGCATCGTGGTTAGCGGAACGGCCTCATTCTCATTCAGTGACGCGTGCGCAAAAGCGCTCGGCGTCGCGCAGTCCGCAGCTAGCGAGTGCCCGAAGATCGAAGCCGAGTTCAAGAAGGAGTCAGCGGTGAAGTCGGCTGTGTGCACGCCCGCCGGTTCCAACTGCGACTGCGAGATCACGTCGGACCTCTCGCTCGCCGGTAACGGTTCGTACACGGTGTCGAACAATCAAATCATGGTTAGCGGTCTGACTCAGCCGTTCTGCGTCGAAGGTGACACATTGACCATTCAGACGACGCGGTCTGGTTCGACTCTGACGTTCACGCTGAAGAAGTAAGCGATTGAGCGCTGGCGACGCGGCGCCAGCGCTCTCGTTTCATCTGAGGTCGTCGCTGCGCTCGGTGCGGGGGAACGTGCCGAAGCCCTGCGCGACGATCTTCAATCCGTCGGCGCCTCAATCTCTCGGCGCCTCGTGTCCCTCGTGTCCCTCATGCGGCTTCGCGACGAACACGAGTGTTTGATTCTCCGCCGGCATTTGAATCTGCTCACTCAGGCTGAGGCCGGCGATGGCTGCGCAGTGCACGACCTCTTCGACGTCGCGCACGCCCCAACGCTCGTTTTGGCGTCGTAAGTTGAGATCGAAGCTCGCGTTGCTTTCGGCCGTGTGCGTGCCGCCGACTCGAAACGGCCCGTACAGCACGAACACGCCGCCGGGCCGCAAGTAGCGCGCGACACCTGCGATCAGCGCGGTGCAACACGACCACGGCGTGATGTGGATCATGTTTGCATTGAATGCGGCGTCGAGCGGCGGGACGCCCCAATCGGCGTTGCGAACGTCGAGGAGCAGCGGCGCGCGGAAGTTGTCGCCCGTGTGCTCAGCGCGATAGGCGGCGATGCTCTCGAGGTTGTCGCGCTCGACGTCGCTCGGAATCCAGGTCCAGCGCGGCAAGCTCTTCGTGAAGTGGGCCGCGTGTTGGCCTGAGCCACTCGCGATCTCGAGCAGCGTGCCGGACTCGGGGAGGACTCGGCGCAACACGTCGAGAATCGGTTCTTTGTTTCGTTCGGGCGCCGGCCAACGCGCTTTCATCGCGGCGAAGCATAGCAAATGGCTGGTCGTGGCGACCTGCTCTAGACTGGCGCGCATGCGCTGCTTCGAATTCAAGCGATCTCTCGGCGTCATCGCGCTGTCTCTGGCGTTTGGGTGTGGCGACCGGCCTGCGGAACCCGCACCCGCACCGAGCACGCCTTCCGCGACGCCGGACCCTGCTCCCGCGACGCCCGTGCCTACTACGCCAGTGCCCACGACTCCCGCGCCCGCCGAACCCGCTCCCAGCGCGCCTGGTTCGAAGCCTGCAGCGCTCCCGCGCGCTCCAGCGGAACCGAAACCGGCAGCTGAGAAACCGACGGCTGAGAAGCCCGCCGCGGCAAAACCCGCGAACGCCGAGCCGGACAAGCCTCGCGCTACCAGTAGCGCGCGAACGCAAGCCAGCATCGAAACCGAAAAGCTCAATCGAGCGCATGCGGTTCCGTCGCCGGTGCCCGCCGAACCGATCGCTGCAACGCCCGAGCCGGTCGCGGAACCAGCGCCGGCGCCGGCCCCCGAACCTGCTGCGCCGCCGCCAGCTGCGAAGCCGGCGGGTGGCCGCGTCGTCGTGCCCAGCACTTCGCGTTTGCACGTCGAAGTTCCGGCGGGTCTTCAGCGCTGGCTCGATGCCGACACGCGCATGCAGCCGTGGTTGAACAAAGTGATCCCGGTGATCGACACGTGTTACGGGAACGTGCTGAAGGACAACGCGAATGCGAGCGGCACGATCTCGTTTCGCGTGACCATGCACAAAGATGCGAGACCGGATCCCGACATCCAGTCGCTACCTGGGCAGCTCAGCGGTGTCGTCGCCTGTGCGACCGGTCAACTGATGCGAGCCCGCATGCCGCTCTTCACCGGCACGGAAGGCGAGAGCTACACGGTTCGCGTCAGGTTTGGAGACTAGTGCACTAACGCGTCTGCTTCACTGATGTGTGCGCAGCACTTGATTGAGCGTCGAGCGCTGCTGCTCGTAGACCGTCCATGCGATCGCAACCCGCTCAATCAGCGGCGTCGCTTGAACGAAGTCGTACGGGCGCGCCGGATCCTCGAGGTACTTGCGGTAGACCTCGAGCGCTTGATCGACCTCGCTCGCGTAGCTGCGCAACGTCGACAGACGTGTCGCCATGTCCTTTGGAACGTCGAGCGCGTCGACGCGCAGCGAAAGATCTTCGCTGAGCAACACGCACTGGTGGAGTTGTTTGCCGTAGCCTTTGCCACTGCGTTCGCTCGCGACTTCGAGCGCAGTGTGCAGTGAGGCTTGGTCTACGAGCTGCGATCGTTGCAGATCGGGCAGCAGACAGCGCAAGAGCGCAGTGCCTTGATTGGCGTTGATCTCTTCGACGCGTTCTGCCGCGGCGGCATAAGCTTGCGAACCGTCGATGTTCTCCATCCACTTCGCGACGCCGAACGCGGCGAGGCCGCTGAACAACGCAGTTGCGAGGAGCCGCGCAGCTTTCCCCCGTTTCAGTTGCGCGAGATCGTCGTCGATCGGAATCGATTCGAGCTGTACCGGTGAGAGCGAGTGCGGATCCTCCCGCAGCGACTCGCGCCTATCCTCGTCTTCCATCTGCGTGCCCCCTATGTGGTACTGCGTTTTCTTTGTTGTCCGCCCCTGACTACACACGTGCAACCAGAATTGTGTCCCTATGGGAGGAACGCAACTAAACGCGCGGCATTCATCAAAGCACGATCATGTGTGAGCACACAGGTCATGTGTTCGATCGGCGACTCGGCCGCATCGCCTTTATCAGCTAACGCTTGGCCCGTTCCTGCAGCTGATAGCTGCAGGACGTGATCAGACTCATCCAAACATCCTCAGTCGATCCGCGTCGGGCATTCAGACTTGCGTTCTGCGCGGTGGTGGTGATGCTACAGGCGAGGAGAAAGCACACATGACGAGTCGAGTGAGTATCGTTACAGGCGGCGGGCGTGGCATCGGGCGCGGCATCGCAAACCGCCTCCGAGCGGATGGCAGTCAGGTCGTCGTGTTCGAACGGGACGCCGAGGCGATCGCAGATCTGCAACGCTCCGGCGACACATTCACGGCGCTACGCGTCGACGTCTCTTCCGAGAGCGACGTCATCGCGGCGATGCGTGAAGTCACGGAGCGTTTCGGCAGGCTCGACGTGCTCGTGAACAACGCCGGCATCGCGGATCCGCACGTGCCTGACCTCGAGCAGCTGAGCCTCGAGCACTGGCTGCGCATCTTGAACACGAACTTGACCGGCATGTTCTTGTGCACGAAACACGCCCTACCCCTCCTACGTCGCGCGAAGCAGGCCGCCATCGTCAACGTCGCGTCCACCCGTGCACTTCAATCCGAGCCACACACGGAGGCGTACGCGGCATCGAAAGGCGGCATCGTCGCGTTGACGCATGCGCTCGCGCTGAGTCTCGGTCCGACCGTACGCGTGAATGTCGTGAGTCCAGGCTGGATCGACACGAGCGGCACGCCCGAGTCGCTGCGTCCGATCGATCACCAGCAACATCCAGTCGGGCGTGTGGGCACGCCGGAAGACGTCGCTGCGCTCGTGGCCTATCTCGCCGGCGACGAAGCTGGTTTTGTCACGGGCCAAAACTTCGTGATCGACGGCGGCATGACGCGAAAGATGATCTACGCCGAGTGACTGAAACGCAAAACGCGGTGCGACTGTCGAGCCGCACCGCGCTTCGATGATCCGTAGCGTCCATCAGCGATTTGCGCGCTGGCGAGCTTCGCCCTCTAGCTCTTTGGCGCGACCTTCCGCTTCCATCTCTTCGTTGTCGATCACGGCACCGACGCGGCTCTTGGTTGCGCCGACAGCTTCTTGAACGGCACCCTTGCCGCGCTCAGCTGTCTTCGCCGTCTCTTGCTTCGCCTTGCCGGCGAGCTCCTTGGCCTTGCCTTCGGCTTCCATTTGGTCGTTGCCGATCATCTTGCCGACCGTGCCCTTGATCTTGCCGCCGAGCTCCTCGGCTGCGCCCTCTGCTCGCTTGCTAGCGTTGCTCATGATTTTCTCTCCGGTGTTGGTGCCCGAGGGAAGCCCCATCGGTGCGTTGATTCGAGACGTCGCAACATGCATGCCGGGCGCGAGTTACGTGGGATTTCGCGTGAGTCGGCGCTTGCACTGCCGTTCCCATTCGCCTGGCGCGCACACCGATTTGCCCCAGGCGACTATTCCGTCACTTGCAAAAAGCGACGGCGAGGCTGCTCTGTGCGCACATGGCACATGGCATGTGCCGTGCACGTTGTGTCCCGTTCATGACGGAGGGACTCACATGGCAAAAGTGGCAATGATCGTCGGACCTGAGTTCGAAGATTCCGAGTTTCGTGTTCCGTACGACCGGCTCATCGAAGCGAACCACGAAGTCACCGTGATTGGCACAGCGAAAGGGGAAACGGTACGCGGCAAGAAGGGCCGCGAGTCGACTCGCATCGATGAGGCTGCGAAGGGGCAGAGCCCGCGCGACTTCGACGCGCTCGTCATTCCGGGGGGGCATTCACCGGATCATCTGCGCATCGATCGCGACGTCGTGTCGTTCGTTCGCGAGTTCGCGAACAGCGGCAAGCCGGTGGCAGCTGTGTGCCACGGGCCGCAGCTCTTGATCGAAGCTGGACTCGTCGCGGGAAAGACGGTCACGTCGTGGCCTTCAATTCGCAAGGACCTCGAGAACGCGGGGGCGAACTGGGTCGACAAGGAGGTCGTTCAGGACGGGACGTTCATCACCTCCCGCAAACCGGAGGACCTCGAAGCCTTTTCCAAGGCTTTGCTCTCGGCGCTACACAGTTGAGAACACTCGCGTTTTCGCGCAGTTGTCCGGTTCCGTCTCAATTCACTGGACAAATGTTCAGGTACAGGACAGATCGGGGCATGGACGAGCATCAAACCCAACAACTACTCACGCTGCACTGGCCAGGACTCATCCCACAGGCGCGCCGCGAAGAAGGTCGTTTCGTGGTTCGCCTGCTCTCGTGGCCTCCAAAACCGAACCCGGAGATGGAGGCACGTTCGCCCGAGTCGTACGAAGCTGCGCTACTCGACCTCGCGACATGGAGTCCACCGATGCGCTGTCGCGACGCTCGCTGCGTCCTATGCGGCCGCGAGTAAACCGTGTCGCTGTTCGATCACTTCGGCGCGCGCATGATGGAGCCGTCCGGACCTGCCGTATGCCAGAACACGTCAGTCGTACCGAGCACGACTACGTTCGGATGCTCCAAATTGTGCGCGATCACAGTCGGGCTGCTCTGGCCCTTGATGAGCTTGAGCACCGTGCCCGCATCCCAGTCCGAGAAGTAGAGCGCATCCGCATCCGACGCGACGACGTTCGGGCCTTTGAGACCCGACAAGAGCCGCGTCGGCTTCTTGTTACAGCCGAGGATCGGGCAGCTCATGACGCTCGTGGGTAACGTCCAATACACCATCGTCGCGTCGACGGTCACGAAGAACGGATTGGCCAAACCCGTCGCGAGCGTGATCGGCGCGCCGCCGATGAGCGGCGCCTGCATCACGTTTCCACCCGCGGTAACCCAATACAAGTTCAAGCGATCGACCGCGATGCCGTTCGGATGATCTTGTTTCGTTGCGATGGCTTTGGGCATTTCATCGCCCTCCAACGGCACCGCCAGCACGCTGCCCTGCGTGCATGAACCGCATCGGCTCCAGTTCGTCCAATACGCGCGCGTCTCATCGACTGCGACTCGCAGCGGCACATCCTGCCCACTCGCGAGGACGCGCGGCGTACCACCGTCGCGCGAGACCGCGAGGATTTGACCAGTGCTCGGCACGGCCCAGACGAGCTCCGTGGAATTGACAGCTAGCCAGCTACCGTTGTCTGCGCTCGTGTCATTCGGCAAATCGTGCTTCGCCCCAAAGGTCGCGAGCGTCTCGACCTTGCCGCCCGTGAGCGCCAAACGCTTCAGCGTGTTTGCGTACGGTGCGTCGAGCGTGTCACCGGCCAAAAAATAGAGGTACTGCTGATCGAGCGCGAGCCCGGCGATCCAGGATTGCCGGCACACGAGGACTTTCACGTTTTTGCCCGAACTCGTCAGCGGGCAGATGGTGGGATCCGCATCGAGCCCATAACTTTCATCCGTGCTCGGCGCGCACCCGACCGAGCCGAGCACCGACGCGAAAAACGCGCCCTCGACTAACGCTCGACACCGACGCCAACCACGAGCGGACATCCTGACCATAAGCCACGATCGCGCCGGTGGGTGTACCGATCGCGACTCCTAAGTCACAAACCACACGACTGCTGACCGCGAGTCCCCGAACGTGGAAGGCATGCCACCGTCCCCTCCCATTCGCAAGGTGTTGGAGCGTGTTGTCCACCAACATCCTGCTAAACTCGAACCTCCAGCTAGGTCGCTGGCCACGCCGAAGGAACTGCCATGTCAGTCGCGATGCTCAACCCGCAAGCCGACGCCGAACGCGCGATTCGGATCGACCTCGCCGCCGCCTACCGGTTGGTCGCGCTACACGGCTGGGATGACCTGATTTTCACGCATATCTCCGCACGCGTGCCCGGGCCAGAGCATCACTTCTTGATCAACCCGTACGGCATGACGTTCGACGAGATCACGGCGTCGAGCCTGGTCAAAATCGGACTCGATGGAAATCCGATTGGACAATCGAAGTATCAGGTCAACCCGGCTGGGTTCACGATCCATTCGGCAATTCACGAAGTCCGCGAAGACGCACGTTGCGTCATGCACCTTCACACCCTCGATGGGACGGCGGTCGCGACTTCGACTGAAGGCTTACTGCCCCTCAACCAAACCGCGCAGCTCGTGATCGGGGACCTCGCCTATCACGACTACGAAGGCGTCGCGCTCGACTTGGACGAGCGGCCGCGCTTGCAGAACGATCTCGGGACTAAGAACCTGATGCTCCTCCGCAATCACGGCACGCTCACGGTCGGCGGGTCCTGCGCGGCGGCGTTTCAGCGCATGTATTACCTCGAGCGGGCGTGTTCGATGCAAGTGCGCACGCGGATGTTGGGTCACAGCGACTACAAGACGGCGCAAGCAGTGATCGACAAGAACGTCGAGCTGGGGCAGAAGCCCGGGTTCGCAGTCCTTGCGGACAAGCTGCTGTGGCCGGCGCTGATCCGGAAGTTGGATCGAATCGATCCGAGCTATCGCGACTGACGCGGACGGCTGCGACCCGGCTCAATGAGTCGGCGCGGGTTCTTCAGCGGGCGGCTCTGCAGCGGGGGGCTGCGTGGGTGGCGCGGGCACGGGCTGAGCTGGCATCTGTTGCGCGGCCGGAGCCGCTGGAGCTTGTGCAGCTGGCGGCTGCGGTGGCGGCAATAGCTCCGAGTTCGTGATCGGTTTGCGTTTGATGTAGACCTCGATCGGACGCACTTTGTCGTCACCCATCGGCCCGCCCGGTGACACCGCGACCGTGGGGCTAAAGCCGCCCGCCGCTGCGCGCGTGATGCCCGCGATGTACGGCCCCATCCGGTCGTTCGACCAACGCAAGTCGAGCTTGCACACGGTCTGCCGGCACAACACCGATTTGAAGAGATCAGGCGCGCCATCCGCAGCACTGAATGCGGCTCGGATCTCGGACTCGGTCACGTTCGCGGCGGAGTCGCGCGGCTCGGTTTCATAGAGCTGTTTGTACTCCGCGACCGGCCCCTGCTCCTTCGCGAACATGTCATCGTCCGGGGGCGCGTGAGGCTGCCGCATCGGCTGTGCTGGCTGTGGCTGCGCGGGCGGCGGCTCCGGTGGTTTCTCAGCCGCGGGCTCCGGTGCTTTCGGAGGCGTTCCGATCGCGGGCTCCGGCGGCACTGCCGCTGGCTGCGGCGACGGCTGTTCCGCAGGCGCTTCGGGCTCGAGTGGATCGGGCCGGTCGTCGTCGGGAGTCGGCCACGCAGTCACGAGCCACAGCAACCCGCCCACGAGTACCAGCGCACCGACCGCGGCTGCATTGCGCGACATGCGAGGCTCATATCCGATGCCTCGCGCGAGCACAACGCGCGGCTGCCGCAGGCTCTCAGCGCAGCGATCTCAAGCCAGGCCGGCCGCGCCGATAGTCCTTCTGCAAGCGATCCAGCTGCATTCGGATGTGTGCTGCTTCCGCAGGTGTGTTCGCCAAGCCGATCGCACGCTGGAACGCGGCCCGCGCTTCCTCGTGACGATCGAGCTGCAAGAGCAGCGCACCACGCACGCCGTGAAAGTTGAAGTACGCCGCGAGCTGCGTGCCCAAAGGCTCCACGATCGACAAGGCTGCTTCTGCACCCTCGAGCTTCGAGACTGCGACCGCGCGATTCAACGTGATCACGGGCGACGGCTGCAATCGCTCGAGCGTGCGATACAGCGCGTCGATCTGCGCCCAATCCGTGTCTTCCGGACGTGCCGCGCGCGCGTGCGTCGCCGCGATCGCTCCCTGCAGCTGGTAGCTGCCGGTGCAGCGGCACTTCATCGCCGCATCGAGGAGGGCGAGGCCTTCCGCGATCAACTGCTTGTCCCACAGTCGCCGATCTTGTTCCTCCAAGAGCACGACACTGCCGCTCGCGTCGATCCGCGCGAGCCGCCGCGAGTGTTGAATCAACATCAGCGCGAGCAAACCCATGATCTCCGGATCACCCTCGAACAACTCCAAGAGCATCCGCGTGAGTCGGATCGACTCGTCGCACAACGGCCCACGCGTGTACGCCTGGCTGCCCGTCGCCGAATAACCTTCGTTGAACATCAGATACAACACGGCCGCGACGATCGACACGCGCTCGACGCGCTCACTCGAGGCAGGCGGCTCGAATGGAACGTCCGCGGCGGCGACTCGGTTCTTCGCACGCGTGATGCGCTGCTCCATCGCGCTCTCGCTGACCACGAATGCGCGTGCGATCTGCTGCACTGTCAGACCACACACGATGCGCAACGCGAGCGCGATCTGCTGCGTAGCCGGGAGCTCGGGATGACAACACACGAACAACAGGCGCAAGATGTCGTCGCGATAGTCGGCCGCATCCAACCGTTCGGCGGCCTTCGTCTCCGCGTCTTCGCGATCGGACAGGGTGGATTCGTCGGGCAACGCTTCCTCTCGGCGACGCCGCCGTGAGACGTCGATCGCCGCGTTCCGACCGACGAAGATCAACCACGCGGCCGCGTCACGCGGCGGACCTTTCTGCGGCCACTTCTTGAGCGCTGCGAGGCTCGCTTCCTGAAAGGCTTCCTCGGCGACATCGAGGTCGCGGAAGTACCGGAGCAGCGCCGCGATCGCGCGCGGGCGCACCGACCGCAGTGCGAGGTCGATCCAGGCGAGATCACTCATGTCGGGCCCTCCGCATACGTTTCCTTAATGACGATCGACGGCACCCGGAAACGACGCGGGCGCGAAAAAAAAATGAGGCGGTCGTGTCGAACTCGGAAGCGCTCGAACGTCGTCCCCACAGAAGGCAGCTCCGAGCTGCTCCGAAGCCCGAAAATTGAGGAGATACGCCCCCATGGAATCCACTCTCACCAGCTCTGTCGCCGTCCCGACCCGCCCCCAAGCAAGCCGCAGCGTCCCGCTCACCGGCGACGTCGACGCGCCCGTTTCGCGTGCCCAGCTCTGGACCGGCCGCGGCCTATCCGCCTTCATCCTGCTGCTTCTCGCCTTCGATACGGTGTTCAAGCTCATGCAGGCGCCCGAAGCGATCAAAGGCACGGCCGAGCTCGGGTATCCCGCCCATTCGGTGCTCGTCATCGGCGTCCTCGAGCTCATCTGCGTCGTCGCGTACCTGATTCCACGAACGGCCGTGCTCGGCGCGGTGCTGCTCACCGGATATCTCGGCGGCGCGATTGCGACACACGTGCGGCTCGGGAACCCGTTGTTCACGCATGTTCTGTTCCCGGTCTACGTCGCAGCGTTCATTTGGGGCGGCCTTTACTTGCGCGATCGAGGCTTACGCGCGCTCTTGCCGTTCCGCCGTCGCGTCTGACTGTCCATGTTATAGGGGTGCTCGCGGTCAGAGTCCGCGCTTCGGAGCACACCATGAAGCGGATCGTGAGCGTGTTGATGATGACGTGTTTCGGCGCGCGCGCTCAGGCGGATGCCGCGCCGATCACGTTCACGTTTCCAGCTGCGCCAGCCGGCCAAACCCTCGACGGTCGACTCCTGTTTCTACTGTCGACTGATCCTGCAGACGAGCCACGCAACCAAATCGATCCGACAGTCGACTCGCAACTGGTGTTCGGCACGGATGTGGAGAACCTGCGTGGCCGAACCCTGAGCGTGCCGGTGAACGCGTTGATCGGCTATCCGATTCGGTCGCTGCGCGATGTTCCACCGGGCGAATACAACGTCCAAGCCGTGCTGCATCGATACGAGACGGTGCACCGGTCGGACGGGCACACGATCACGGTGCCGATGGATCGCGGCGAAGGCCAGAAGTGGAACCGCGCTCCCGGGAACTTGTACAGCAAACCGGTGAAGATGCGCCTGAGGCCAGGAGCGGCGCTGCGTGTCGTGCTCGATCAGACGATGCCGCCGATCGAACCGCCCAACGACACGAAGTACATCCGGCACGTGACGATCAAATCCAAGCTGCTCAGTGAGTTTTGGGGGCGGCCGATCGAGCTGACCGCGCACGTGCTCTTGCCGGAAGGGTTCGACGAGCACCCGAACGCACGGTTTCCACTCGTGGTCGCGCACGATCATCATCGCGGAGACTTTCCGGGCTTTCGCACGGAGCCTCCGGATCCCGAGCTGAAGCCCGACTATTCCGAACGCTTTCACCTCGCAGGTTACAACCGGATCGAGCAGCAAGAGGCGTACGCGTTTTATCAGCAGTGGGTGTCGAAGGACTTTCCGCGATTGCTGATCATGTACATCGATCACGCGAACCCCTACTACGACGACTCGTACGCGGTCGATTCACCCAACGTCGGTCCGTACGGGCGTGCGATCCACACCGAGCTCATCCCCGCGATCGAGAAACAGTTTCGGGCGATCGGGCAAGGCTGGGCGCGGTTTGCATACGGCGGTTCGACCGGCGGGTGGGAAGCGCTCGCGGTGCAAGTGTTCAACCCGGACTTCTACAACGCTGCGTTCGCCGCGTGTCCGGATCCGATCGACTTTCGGGGTCTCACGAACATCGACATCTACGCGCACAAAAACGCCTACTACATCGAAGGCAAACATCAACGCGTGCTTCAGCCGGGGCAGCAGGACGCGGACGGCCGAACACTGGCGACGATCAAGTCGAACAACGAGCTCGAACAGGCGCTCGGGTCGCGAGGTCGATCGGGCGAGCAGTGGGACATTTGGCAGGCCGTGTACGGACCGGTCGGAAGTGATGGTTATCCGCAACCCGTGTTCGACAAAGAGACGGGCGTGATCGACCCCGAAGTCGCGAAGTACTGGCGCGAGCACTCGGACTTGAGCGCGATCGTGAAGCGTGATTGGGCGACGCTCGGACCGAAGTTACGCGGCAAAATGCACGTGTACGTCGGCACGTCCGACACGTTTTTTCTCGCGAACGGGGTCTACTACTTCGAGGAGATGTTGAAGGCGCTCGACCCGCCCGCGGATGCCGAGGTCGTGTACGGTTTGCGCTTCGAGCATTGTTGGAACGGCGATCCGACGCGTCCAAACCATCTCACGCGCCTGCGCTACCACACGATGTACGTGACCAAGATGCTAGAAAGAATGCAGAAGACTGCGCCGAAGGGCGCCGACTTGAGCAGCTGGCGATACTAACGAATCGCCCTACTTGCGACCGTTCGCATCGCGATCGCTAAAGCCGGGTTGCTTCGGTTCGGCTGAGCGCACCGACTTACTCGCGCACCCAGCTTTGCAAGAGAAACGTGTAGCCGTGCAGCGTGCCGGTCGCTCGAATGTTCGAGCCGACTAACGCTTCGAGCTCTGGATCGGAAAACGCGTTACCACCCGTACGACGCAACACGTACTCCGCGTCGTCCGTAACCAGGACAACCGCAGCTCGCGCGCTCTTCGAGCCCGAACCAGCCGGTTTACGGACGACCTTTCCGCGGAGCTCCATGCAACATCTTGGCGTACGCGCGGGTCAGTTGCACGACCTTGCCCTCTTGAAGCGTGGCCGTGAGCACGACCGTCTGGCGCAACACGGCTGCACCGTCCGGCGCAGGCTTCCCGCGCTTGCCGCGCACTTTTCTCGCCTTCGCGGCCAGCACTCGCTTCGAACCGATTGCCACCTGGAACGAGGTTGGACCCGGTCGCGCGATCTTTGCGCCGCGAAGCACCTTGGTGCCGGGGTCGTCCACAGTGAAGCTGACCCAGTGCTTCGGGCGTACACCGGTTTCGCGAGCGGCACGTTCGAGCGCGCCGCGCACTTTTTTTGAAGGCTTGGTCTCCGAAACACGCCGCGCCGCACCGACGGTCTGCTCGAGCGCTAGACCCGCCTTTGCGAGCTGCCGCCGCCGTAAGCTGCGCCCGGCGCGCGCGGCTCCCTCGCGGTCGGGCATCGCCGCGCGAAACGCTTTTGTCGCCATGAGCGCGGGTTGCTCGATCGTGACCGCATGCACCGCTGGATCTCCGAGCAGGTGGAACTGCGCCAGCGTCTTCAGCTCTGTCGGGTCGAGCGTGCCGGACTCGGCAACGAACTGCTGCCTCGCTTCGAGCGCTGCCCTCCCGAGTGACGCCCCGAGTAACACGCGCTGCAAAAAGAACTGACAAATGACATCCGCTTGTGCGTTTCCCGCGCTCGGCCCGTAGGCGATCGTCGAGCTGGCGAATACTCCGTAGCCACCCGCACCGAGGTACGTGTTGCAGATGCCCGCCTGCCCCTCGGCAAGCGTCGGATCGTACAGCTCCGCGCCGTAACAACACTCCGCCGATAGGATTGTGCCGGGTTTGATTCGACTCGCGAGATACGCCGCGTCGTGCGCAACCGGAAAGTTTCCCCCGCGTTGTCCGTAGAACTTCGGATCGGCTGGCGCACCATGACAGTTGATGAAGTGCATTCGCGATCGAAGCAAGCCAACGGGCCAGCGCGAATCTTTGGGGGGCACGCTCTGCAGCTCCAGATTGGAGCCAAACGTGTTGCTCAAGCTGAGCGCGGTCGAGCTCTTCCACACTTCAGCTGTGATGCCGAAGTACGCGTCGAAACTCTTGCGCGGCGCGGTCTCGAACTGCGCAGCTGTTGCGAGCAGTGATTCGAGATAGCTCGGGTCGCTGTCGGCGAATTTATCCGGCAACCGCCCGACCACGCGCGTTGGCGCACGGAAGTCCGCGATGCGTTTGCTGTAGGCCGCTTCGCACGCGTAC